>JAJEHF010000050.1 GCA_022823865.1 Bryobacterales bacterium | reverse complement strand
CCCCCTGCCGGGCGCTGCGAAGAGCGGTCCAGCGCCCTTCGCGCAGGCCCTTGCAACTCCAGCGACAGGCTGCCCTAGTTGCACGAGCAACGATCCGGTCCCATCAGACGAGTCACGTATCGACAAAAAAATGTACCTGGTCGGGGCCGTGAGCGATTGTCCAGCCAACCCCTTCCAGCCACGAAAGGGCGGCATCCTCCACGGTGGATTCATTGAATGTCATGACTTGGTGCGCGATACGCCAAAGTCTGGAGGTTCCCGAGACAGCGTCACGCTAGATCAATCGACATCTCGGCGTAGCGGCCGGATCAACCGATCCACGTCAATGCCCGTCTTGCGAGTCCTGACCCATCGGAGGTTCGTCGTCCATGATGACGTCCTCGATAGTCGGACCGAGCAGGCGCCAGCGTTGACCCGTCCTCTCCAGATCGCCCCGCATGACGACCGGCGCTTTCAGCTTGTGAGCCTCAATGGCACGGTGATAGTCGATTCGCGCAAGGACGGCGGAGACGGATTTGTTTTGCCCATCTATAGATGTCCGTAATATCACGGTGCCTTCCGTCTCGCCGTCAGAGCGCGCCAGCCGCTGCACTAGGCCGATGAGAACCACGCCCGGTTGAGCTTCACGGCTGCGAAGGGCTCGGCTTGCTGCGCGAAGGATGGGCCCGTCATGAGCCGCGAATCGGACCTCCGTCCGCAGTTCGCTACGAGGATGGGTCCGTGCCCAGACGACGCTGATGTCGAGCATCTGAAGTGTTTCTGTCAATGTCGCCAGTGCGTCGCACAGATTAGCGCTCACACCGTTCCCCACGGATGCTTGGAACGCATTCGCATCTCCCCCGTTCGTGGCGTCGGTCGCTCTCCGCGCTGCCACCAGTGCTTCGGTCAACCGTATCGTCACCCGGCGCTCGAAAGAATCGTCGCTCACAGACGGGTCAGGCACGATCTGCATTTGAATCGGCGGCGGAACAACAGGACTCAGTAGCGTCACCACAAAGCTCCCCTGATCGGTCTGACCAAGTCGTACGCGACCCAAGTAGTCGGCGGCCTCACGGTTCGCGCCCGGTCGATAGAACGGTCTCGGATTGACGAGTGAACAGGCTGCCGCAAGAAGGATGTCACGAGAACTACAAACCAGATCCGCTCCGACATCGACGGGCAGGCTCCCGCTGTGGTCGCGGTCGACGGCGCGGACTCGGACCACATCGCGGTCCGCGGTTACTAGATCGCGATAGATGGTCATCTCGTCCTGATCAGCGACCGCTGCGAATGTATCGATGAGCGTCGACACAACACTTGCGTAGTCACCGAGTTGCTCAGTGTGCGGAACGATGATCTCGGGTAGCCCCTCACCTTCGTAGATGTTCGAATGAACTCGATAGGGCTCTTCGCGGTGCCATCCGGCAGAACGGGCGTAGGCGGAGAGCGCCGCCGGGGAAACAGCCAGCAGCGCGTCCCTATCACGAATGCTGACCTTCATAAGATCTCCCCCGCCCGGGACTGTTCCATGAGTACTCGCAAGGCCTCGATATCAAACACATTGTCTTCCGGTATGCGAACCGTCACGGTTTCCTGTCCGACAACCTCTTCATGTCCTCGCTGCAAGCTCAACCAGTAGGCCCGACGACGGAGAATCAGTTCTTCAGCGGTAACGGTCATCCACCGCGACTCCTCTGTCGGCAGCTCGAGCACCACAAGCAGCCGGGGAGTCTGTGTGTCTGCGCGAAGATCATTGTAGTTCTTGATGGACAATCGAAACCGCAGGAAGCCATCCTTCGGGGTGCCAAGATCGGCCGTGGCCTTCAATTGCAGGTCGAGAGCTGGGCGACGTGTTCCGCCCGCCTGAATCCGGAGATCAACACTGTCCCGGTCGGGCTCCGGTACTGACGTAATGAAGCCTAGACGTGTCGCCAAGGCCTTGACGTAGACCAGCGACAGCCCCTCCTTTTGATCCGGAACGCTGAGGAGTGTATTCGTCATGCGATTCTCGCGGCGAACTCCTCTGCGTCACGCACCCGCAGTTCGCCTGAGACTAGCCTCGGCAACAATGTGTCTCGGACTACACACAGGGTTCGGGACTGATTCGCACTCGCGCTCGCAGTCGCAAAGAGGGTTCTAGCCGCACGGCCAAACGCAGTCACGACTCCCGGCGGTGGCACGGCTATCCTGAATCCCGATAGCGCTGTAGCGGGAACACGTTGTCGCCCGCTCGTACCACTCATGTTCTTCACCGCGAACTCTCGGAATCTCGCGCTTCGCGCAAGGCAGTATGCGAATTCATCAGGAATGGGAGTCGTCGGTTTCAGGACGATGTATTCTGTAGACCCCCATCCAACCTCGCCATCGCCAAGGAAGTCGACAAAGGCGATCTTGCCGTTTTCAAGGCACGGCGTGATTCGGGCAACCAGCGTATCTCCGTTGGAAAATCGCATTCCCGATCCGTACGGGCGATCACCGACAGAAGCGGGCACATGTCCTCGCGTAGGCATGTTTGCCATGTCCAAGTAAGGTGCCACCACTCCCTTACGTAACACTCGCTTCGGATTGATGGTGACTAGCTCAGATAGCGGTGACAGTGGCCAGCCTTCCGGGACCGCGCCCAACTCAGATTCCACCAGCCGGTCGGGGAACTGGCCGGCGATGTCCTTCGGCAGCCCGGTGTCGCGGCGTTCCATCTTGGCCCGCACCGGATCGAATTCGACGAACCAAGACTTGAACAGGGCTTGCGCGATCTCCTCCAGCGTCGCGTTCATCCGCAGGTTCAGCTCGATCTTGTCGTCCAGAGTGCCGAGGATGTGGGCGATGGCACGTTGTTCCGCTAGCGGAGGTACGGACACCGGGAGGCTATAGAAGTCTTCGCGACTAGTCGACGGAATCGCTGATCCGCTGTCCATCCCGTTAATGTCTTGCGTTAGTAGCGCGTAGAAGGCCCAGCGAACATCCATTTCCTCCTTTGGCTTGAGGTAAAACGCCGTGTCAATCGCGAAAAAGGGATCGGCCGAGTAGTGAATTCCTCGGTAAGCTCCCTTGCGACCCACTATCACACTGGGATGCTCGCACAGCGCCTCATGATGCCAACCGATGGGACCGTTCGTACCGAACACGCGGAATTCCCCCTTGCTGCCTTTTGCGAGTCCTCGGAGTGCACGTCCATATTCCAGCGTCGCAATGTCACCCCAGCGCGTTTTCCGCCAATCGAAGATTGCCCGCTCCCTCGACTGTGGAATCAACGTCGCATGCTCCACCGCGATCTGCGGGCGAAACGATTCCGGCACCTCGTCCCAGACGAACAGATCCACCCGAAAAGGCAGGTTGCTTTCTTCAAAAGCCTCCCGCAGATCGCCTACACGGTGCCGTTGCTCCGGTGTCGGGAATACCACAAGGTCGAGGTCCGATTGAGGCCGGGACGTCCATTTCGCACGCGACCCGTATACCCAGGCAGCCGTCCTAGGGAGGTACTGTTCAAGCAGCGAGAGAACCGTCTCGCGCTCCTCAGCAGTTATGTCTATGGTTTGCTCTACTTCCACCGCTCGCTACTCATCACTTGGTAGAGCCGGATGGCGTCGTCGATGAAGACCGGCACTACGGCAAGGCACGCTTGGGCCTTCACACCGTCGTAATCATGGGACGTGGCGATTCGGGCGTCAGCGTGTTGCAGCCATTGCGCGACTGGCGCTACAAACAAGCCGTTCTCATAAGCCAATCGAAAGACTGGCTTGGGGCTGTTCGGCGGATCGGCAATGCCGAGTTCCTCGATCAGATATCTCTTCAGCACCTTCCAGAGGCAGTCATAGCAGGTTTCGAATCGCTGGATGACGGATTCCGCAATTCCCTCACGATCCAACTCCGAGAGCAGCGGATTCCCCCGTTGGTAGTTCCGGTGTTGCTCCTCAAGTCGCTTCAAGGACGATCGAAATTTGCTGTAGTCGATCATGTTCTGCCGCGATTCGAAAGCATCAAGTTCCACACGCGACCAAATACGCCGGTGCTGACGGTTGTCGCCGTCTCCGCCAGCGCCGCCGCAAATTCGTCGTGGTCTCGGCACCGACCTTCCAAGCAACGCACTCCGATGATCATCGGTTCTCCTCGATGGATTGGAAAGACCGGTATTCCAGCAACGATGTACGGCCGACAAGGTCCACAACGGTCACAGAAAGCTCGACACCGAAGGCGTCCGTGAGTCGCATTGGCTTACCGAAGCGAAAATGCACCGGTTGCTGCTGCCCCTGCTCAACGGCGATGTTGTCCGCATATAGGTACGTCCTGTCGGAGCTGTCTCGTTTCGGATTCAACCGCCCAACTAATCCGGGGAGATGCCCGGCTCCTGAGGGGAAGATCGCCGAGCCACCGGTCGGCAGCCGCTCAAACTCAAGCAGAAGGCCGCCCTGTTGCGGAATCCAATCTCGCCGGAGCCCCGCCGCGTACCCCGGCGCAGCGGCGTACACGGTCATCGGCAAATGCGTGCTGTGCAGGTCGAACGCTACTTCACCGGCTTCATCCGTCTTGCCCTGCCTCCAAGTCTTGTTCGGAAAGAGCGCGACAACATCGATCCCAGACAGCGGCTCTCCTGCCGAATGCACCGCGATAGTGGCCTCTGCGGGTGTGGGCTGGAGCTTGGCCGCAGGGATGCTCAGGACAAGACTCGACTCGCCCACCATGCTGTACTTCGCTGGCCTTCCAGCCGTTTCCTGCGTCTCCCTGAGGATGATGGCGACGCCGTCGCCGCGGCGCTCCATCAGAAACGCACGATGCGCCGAGCCGGGCACATCGCCGACCGGGATCCTACCGAACACAGAAGCGATGACTTCGTTGCGTGTTGCCTGACTCGCATCCATGCTCTCGATCGTCATCCCGTTAGGGAGTTGTCCCGGCGTATCGATCTCAAGCCGATCCGCGAACAACGACAGCCTGATCCGGCGCGAAGAGATCGAGTAGTCGCGATGTGCGACGGCATTGACTAGAGCCTCGAACACCGCAGACGTACTGTATTGCGGCATGTTCTCCCGCGCTGGTGACTTGCGTGCGGCAACCCGCATGTTTCTGGCGACAAACTTCATCCCATCGGCGATCTGGCTCTGAAGCGGGCCGTCAATCTCCTGCGCGTCGAGTTGTTCCGAAGCGCGATCCCTACCCCGGTAGTGCGTCGCCGTGATTGCTGCATGCGGCAGCCACTCTTGGGGCGTTTTGGCACACAGGAGCAATCCGGCTACCGTGGCGCGGAGCACGTCGGCCTCGTCGCGGGCTAGGAGACGCATGTTCGTCAGACCGCGTATCGGATCGGTTGCCCCCGCAACACTCAGCAGCTGCCCCCATAGCTGCTCGCTGAGCGTCTCGAAACCGGTGCCGGGAACTGCCTGTCTGTCGAACCAAAGGTAACGGGCCTGCGCCCGTCTCTGGGCCAAGCGCATTCGTTCATCGCCAGTCAGTTGACGCTTGCTTGCGCCAACCCGGATCCAACTTCGTCCGCGGCGCTCGTGCAGCGAATCACCTCGCGGCACCTCGACCATGACGAACGTCTTGCGATCAAGTTCCCTATGGTGGACATCGATTCGCAGCGCGGGTTCGATACTGTCGGTGCTTATTTCTACGATCAAGTCGCTGAGCGCCGCCATCTGCGCCTTCGACATCCCTTGAAGACACCCGTCGTCGGCTACGCCCAACAGAAGCACCCCGCCGTTCGCGTTGGCGAACGCGATCATTTCGTCCGCCAAAGCATCTCGCGCTGGGCTGGTCGGGCGACTGCCTGCGAACTCGACCTGCTTGAATTCCCACCGACTGTCTTCACCCAGTTCCAGCCGTTGCCGGATACCCTCGTCCGACACGGTCACTCGTTGCCTCCGAAGCCCAACGTCTTCAGATTCTGCGCGATGGCGGCGTCAAGCCTCGCGCCCTCGGCCTGCTGCACGCGTAACTCGCCGACTAGCCGCTTCATCTTCTCATCGAACGGCTCGCCGTCATCTGGCTGCGGTTCCGCGCCGACGTAGCGTCCCGGAGTTAGCACGTGGCCGTGCCGCCGCACTTCGCTGAGCGAGGCGCTCTTGCAATAGCCAGCAAGATCCTCATAGGGCCCAACACCGTCACGCCAATTTCGGTATGTAGTTGCGATGCGCGCGATGTCCTCGTCACCTAGCTCGCGGTGAGTACGATCGACCATGCGGCCCAGCTTGCGGGCATCGATGAACAGAACCTCACCGAGGCGGGGTCGGCGGCGCGCTAGAAACCAAAGGCAGGCCGGGATCTGCGTCGAGTAGAACAGTTGCCCGGGCAGAGCGACCATGCAATCCACCAAGTCCGCCTCGATCAACCTTTCTCGGATCTTCCCCTCGCCTGACTGGCTCGACGACATCGACCCATTTGCTAGGACGAAGCCGGCAACTCCGGAGGGGGCCAAGTGATGCACCATGTGCTGTACCCACGCGAAGTTGGCGTTACCCTTCGGCGGCGCTCCGTAATGCCAGCGTTTGTCGTCGGCCAGCCGTTCGCCGCCCCAGTCGGAGACGTTGAACGGCGGGTTGGCGAGGATGAAATCGGCCTTCAGGTCCGGATGTCGGTCGTTGTGAAAGCTGTCCCCGTGTGCGATTTGGCCTTCGATTCCCCGAATGGCGAGGTTCATCCTCGCAAGCCGCCACGTCGTGTAGTTCGACTCTTGGCCGTAGATGCTAATGTCGGCCTTGGCTCTTCCGCTGTTGCCGTTACCGCTGGCGTGAGCGCGAATGAATTCGATCGACTGCACGAACATGCCAGACGAGCCGCAGCACGGATCGTAGACCCGGCCGCGGTATGGCTCCAGCATTTCGACCAGCAGCTTGACAACGCACCGCGGCGTGTAAAACTCGCCGCCCTTCTTGCCCTCCGCGCTCGCGAACTGGGACAGGAAATACTCGTAGACTCGGCCGAGCACATCCTTGGAGCGGGCGTCTTGGTCCCCTACTTGGACGTTGCTGATCATGTCGATTAACTGGCCGAGTCGTTGCTTGTCAAGTGCCGGGCGGGCGTAGTCTCGAGGCAGCACGTTCTTGATCGCGGGGTTGTCCCGCTCGATTGCCGCCATGGCCTGATCGACCGTCAGGCCGATAGTCGGCTGTTTCGCCTCTGCCTGAAGATTGGACCAACGCGACTCCGGTGGGACCCAGAAGATGTTCTCGGCAACGTATTCGTCTCGATCCTCGGCGGCTTCCTCGCCCCATTCGGAAAGTAGGGCCGCGCGGCGCTCTTCAAATGCATCGGAAATGTACTTCAAGAAGATCAGCCCGAGCACGACGTGCTTGTATTCGGCCGCATCCATCGACCCACGCAACGCGTCCGCCATTGCCCACAACTCAGTCTCATGGCCGACGATAGCGCCGCTATTCCGAGTTGACACTGCGGGCTTATTCGGCCGCTTTCCCTGGCGTCCGCGATCCATGCGTGTGCTCCGTGTCGGGCGATCTACCGTGGACACTGAAATCAACCTACCACGAACAGCCGGAGTCGCCTTCGATCGGAGACTGTCTTATCGCACAGCTGCCCGAAGGACCTTCACGCGCTGGGCGGCATGCAGCCCGAGTCGGCGAGGTGCCGAGTCAATCAGCCTGCCGACTCATAGCAATCGCAGGTGCCGACCCGCCAATAGGGATCCAGTGGCCCGGCTGCCAGATCGCTCACGGGGCCGGGCTGGCACTCATCACCACGTAATCGCGCTCGATCTCACGGTGAAACCGCTCCGGCAGGCAGGCCCAATCGTGAGCCTGCACGAGGAACGGGATGGTCGACTCGCGGACCGCATCCTCGAAGCCGCGCATTTGGTCAAACGGGAGCCTTCGCAGGTCGACTGTACGGAGGACGAGATCGAGGTCGCTGCCTTCGTGGCCTCGGCCGTTCACGCGGCTGCCGTAGGCCCAAACTTCGACCCCGGGCAAATGCGCGCGTAGCAACCCCTCCAAGATGCGGCGGTGCCGCGGCTCGATCTGGAGGCGGTCAGCCATCGTTCGCAGCCTCGATGGTGTCGGCCAGCACCTTGGCGTCGGCGATGAAGGTCGGCAGCAGATCAAGAATCGCCTCGGCGAAGTGTTCGCCGTACCTGTGCGTGGTGTCGTTCCGGCGGTCTCGGTAGCCCAGCCAACGTTCCGCCATCTCCACGTCAATCAGCCGGTGCTTGGCGGCGTACCGGAACAGGTCCTTGAAAGCCAATTCGTCAGCCTGCCGATTGCTGGCAAAGAACGCCGCGAGACGCTTGCGCAACAGCGTCCCACTCTGTTCCAGCACCAGTTCGAACTCCTTGACACAGGCAGCCCGGTAAAGGTCGCGGAGGATGTCTGACTCCCCGTACGACTTAACCTCTTTGGAAGCAACCTCCAGCGTCCGGATGCAACGCCTCAGAAAGCCCGTGTCGATACGGTCTCGCGATTCGTGCTCCCGATCATTGCCCACGCGTCGACCACCCATGCCTAATTTGGAGTTAGGCCTACACCCTTGTTCACGAGCTTCTGTTGGCGTCCGCGCGCCCTGCGAGTGCTCCGTGTCGGGTTATGTACAGCGGCCACTCAAATCAACCTACCACGAGCAATCAGGCTCACCCGCGATTCGACACTATCTTCACGGATGGCTGCCCCGAAAACGTTACGCACTGGGTGATCGCGACGACCCATAGCGTGCGGCGCGACCCGCTCGATCACAATTGGCTAGCGGGTTCTGGGCCGCCGCTCGCGCTGGCCTTGATCGTCACGGCGATCCCTTCGCTGCCGGGGGTTGCCGCCTCCCCGGTCGGGCCGCCGGGCAGGGTAGTCTTCCACTCGGCGCGTTCCCGCCCCGTCCGTGAATGCAAACCTCGCCCCACCCCCCGGCTGCAACATGTAGTCCACCGAGTGGTGTTCTTCGCGCCACCGGAATTCGAGGCGGTAGCTGGCCTCGCCGTGTCTCGCGAAGCCAGTGATGGTGGCGCCTCGCAGCGGTCGCGTGAAGGGGCGTACGCCCCGCGCCCGCGGCTGTACCGCCACTTGCCCGTCTCGCAATTCGACCGCACCCCGGAACCCGCCGTTCAGGCGCGGGTAGTCCCTTGTGGCGTGGTAGTGGTACGTCGCGCCGGCATGGATGTGTCCGTTCAGCCAGTCAAGCCCCCGCGCCTCGGTGCCGTCAGGCTCCCGATAGCCCATGATGGGGAACCCGTCCAGTGCCCATGCCAGAGGCAAACCTGGCCCAATCCGCTCTTCGAGGTGCACGGGCGCGACGTGATAGTGGTAGTCGTCGGCCCGGCCCGCATGACCGCCGTACTCGTCGAGTTCCCCCGCAAGGTAGGTGTCCGTGCGCCCGTCTTGCTTGATCGGGTTGAAGATCGGCACGCCGTTCCCCGCGATGGCAATCGCCCCGCGGAATAGCGTCTCCCTCCCGGAGACCGGCTTGTCAGCGAAGCTCGGCCGCAACGGAAACCGAAAGGCGTTGTCTCCGCGATAGGGTTGAGGGACCGGGACTTGGCGGTTCCAAGCCCGGATGCCGACCATCATCGTGTGGCCGGGCATGCCATCAGACTCTACGAAGAAGTGCCGTTCGTCCCAGCGCACGTTCACGTCATGGTGGAATGGCCGGAAAGAGCGAGCCACGGTCTCGGGTTCGAATACGAACGAGTCGCGAGACTTCTCCGCAGCCGCAGAAAGCGCCAATGCCGCGAGGAAGCACAGCGCGATGTACCATCGCGTCATCTCTGGCCCTCGCGCCGGCACCGATGCGTCTGCGGTCGGCGATTGTCCTCGCGCCGCGGACGCTGACGCCCAGCGCGGCTGTCGGGCGTGTCGCCGGCCTCCGCGCGCGCCAGCGCAGCGTCGCCGATTCCCGCCCTGAGGTGGTCCATAAGCTCCTGGCGCAGGTTGTTGGCCAAGTCGGGATTCTCAGCCGAGATGTCGCTCGTCTCGCGTATGTCGCGGCTCACATCGAACAGGGCTGCACTGGCGGTCGCCCAAGAATACAGCAGCTTGTAGTTTCCCTTGACGATGGCAGCCTGCGGTCCCGGGTCACGCCCCCGGCCGTCGGCGAAGAAGAACACCAACCGGTCGATCGGCCGCTCGACCGGCTGTTCGCACCCGCTCAGCAGAAGCGGCTTCCAGCTCCCGCCCTCGGTTCCCGGAGGCGGGACTGTTCCAGGGGCAGCGAAGTCGAGCACCGTGGGAAGCAGGTCGTAGCTGACCACTGGCGCGTCGCAATACTCGTCCTGTGCGATCCCAGGCCCGCGCACCACCAGGGGCACCCGCAGGCCGCCCTCGGTCACGTTCGTCTTGCCCCCTCGCAGGTAGCGCGTGGGACCGCCGTTGTCCGACATGTAGATCACGTAGGTGCGGTCTCGTACGCCCAGCTCGTCGATCTTCGCCAATGTCATTCCGACCGCCCTGTCGAAGTCTTCCGCCATCGCGGCCCGGGTCGGGTCGCGGTGGCGGCGACCCCTTGTCCGCGACTGCCAGCGATCAAGGGTCTCCGGCAGCGACTGGTTGCTGCCGTGCACCGCGTAGTGCCACAGCTGCAGGTAGAACGGGTGCCCGCCCTTGACGCTGTCCTCCATGAAGCGGTTGCCCTTGTCGGTCAGTTCGAACATGCGCTTGGGGTCGCGGGGATCGGGAGACTCTCCGTCCTGGTTTTGGGTGATCTTGCCGTCGTCCCTGTCAAACCCGAGCTGGCTCTGCGACCGGACCATCTGCCACTTGCCGAACGTTGCCGTGCGGTAGTCGGGGTTGGCTTGCTTGAGCGCGTTGGCCAGGGCCGGGCGAGAATCCGCGCGCAAGTGCGCCGCGGTGCGCTTGTCGGGCGCGTTCAAACTCGCCGTCGTCAGGCCGTACATGATGGCGTACCGTGATGGCTCGCACTTCGGCGCTGCCGAGTACGCGCGGGAAAATGTCATGCCCTCTGCCGCCAGGCGGTCGATGTTCGGCGTCCGGTGATAGTCGCTGCCGGACTCGGGCATGTCCGGAATCATGCGCCTGGACAGGCCGTTCCACGCTTGATCGTCGGCGAGGACGAAGACGAAGTTGGGAGGGGCGGCTGCGGCAGCCGACATGGCGGCGAGCAGAAACAGGCAGATCCGACGGGTCATTGACAGTCCTTGTTGCAGTTTGGGTCGAGCCGCAGCGAGTGGGCGACTCGACCGTTGCCTTCGTCGACGCCTTCTAGGCGGGTCTGGACGAGTTCCACCACCGCCGCGTCCGCCGACACGGTGACGCGCAAGTGGCCCGGGCCTCCGATCACGTCGGGGCCGGGATACGTGGCGCCGATATCGCGCGGGGCTCGATAGCGGTCCAGCCCCGGCTGCGGCACGAGCAGGTATGCGATTCCGTCGAGTTCTTCGCTGGCGAACACGTGGTCGTGACCGTGGAAGACGGCAGTTGCGCCGGTGTCGGCCAGCAATCGGTGAATCGGCTGGCCCCAGCCCGGGCGCCGGTCATCGAATTCGTAGGTCCCGTCGAGCCCGCGGCCGCCCCACTCGAACAGGCCTGCAGCCGTGACTCCGCCCCTGGCCGCTTGGTTCGTTCCGCCGACCAGGTGGTGGATGAAGACGAACTTGAACCTAGCCTCGCTAGAGCGCAACGTTTCGGCCAGCCAGCGGAACTGGTCCTCGCCCAGCGTGCGAGCCCAATACTCGTCTCCCCGCCTCGCGCGCTCGGTCGCCCAGAAGGGGTCCAAAACGACTAACAGGGCATCCCCCCAGTCCCACGAATAGTAGTTGCCGCGGCCTTCGGCTCCGTCCGACGGCGTTGCGAAGTAGGTCTCGCGCTGCGCTCTGGCCCACTCGCCCATCGCTCCCCTGCGGATGCCTTCGCCGTCGTGATTGCCGGACACCAGAAACACCGGCGCGCTCGTGCCGATCAGGCCGAAATAGTAGCGCTGCGCGAGATACTGCGGCAGGGCAGCCCGATGATCGGCGCGCCGCTTGTCCGTCATGAAGGTGTCGCCGAGATCGATGTGAAAATCAGGGTTGGCTGCCTTGGCATTGCGCAAGGACGCCTCGTACAGGCGAGGGTCCGTCCGCACGTCCAAGTGCGAGTCCGCCTGCACCGTGAAGACGAACGTCTCGCCGCGTGCCCGTCCGGTCCGGAACGTGAACTCTTCCGATGCGTCGCCGGATTCCGGCGAGCCCTGCGTGACCCGCCAACGGTAGAAGTACTGAGAATTCGGAGCAAGTCCGTCCAGGATCACTTCTGTCGGCATACCCGGCCCGAGTTGAACGAGGTCCGAGCGCCACTGATAGTTGCCGGGACGATCCCCGTATTCGAAAAAACCTGTTATCCCCGAAGTCGCGCGAATGCTGACAGTGACGGATGACTCGCCGGGATTGCCGAGGACGATATCGTACGGGCGTTCCGGCACTTCGGTGCGGAACACCTCTGCCGCTCCGCGCCGAGCGCGCGCCGGAGGCCGTTCCCCGCGTTGTGCGGCCGTTGCCGCTTCAACGCCAGCTGAGCTTGCCGGAAGGTCGGTGAGCGCTGGGACGTGGGCAAGGAGCCAAGCGAGGAGGAAGAGCGGGCCCCTCGCAACGATGTGAGACCGGGCCGCGGCGAAGCTCGCTGCCACCCTCATTACGAAGTCGTTGACGCGGGCACGGCGGTCAAGGCCCACCTTGGCCAAGAATCCCGGCGGCGTCCGCGAAGCTCGCATTGCATTGATTGTGACGCGCCCGCGACGCTCGTTTCTCCAGAGCGCACACTGGCGTCGATTACTTTCCGAGCCTTTTACAAGGAGCCGGGTCCGTGGTGCGGTTCAGACGCCTGTAGCGCGCCATCGCCCGGTCTTGCAGATCTGGAGCCAGCCCCGGGGAGGCAACCTAGGCCCTGATAGCCAACATGGGGTGCTGCAAGGCCGGAAGCGGTGGCGGATCAAGTCATGCAGACTCGCCAGCCCGCTCCAGTACAGCGAGGGCCTCCCGGACCATTGGGTAGTCCTCGAGCGAGCCCTGCACCGAGTACACGCCTCCGCCATGCTCCTCGAACCGGCGCAATACAGTCCTGGCTTCCTCCACCTCGTCGGACGAAGGCGAATACGCTTCGTTGATCACTGGCAGTTGCGACGGGTGAATCGCAGCCTGCCCGGTGAAGCCGAGCCGGCGGCCGCGTTGCGCCGCTTGGCGCACCGCAGCCAGGTCTTGGTACTGCATCAGCGGAGAATCGAACACCTGCTTCCGCATGGCGCGGGCCGCGTTGACCACGCTGCTGCGGGCGAATGCCACTTCGGGCTCGTCCTCGGTGCGCCTGATCCTGGACTCGACGCAGTAATCCTCCGCGCCGAACAGCAGCGCTTTCACGCGATCCGAGCAGGACGCCAGCTCGGCGGCGCGCAACACGCCCAGCGGGGACTCGATGAGCGGAACGATAATGCCAAGCCCGGGCAATTGCTCGGCGACTCGCTCCACATCGCGCGCCGACTCGCACTTGGGAATCACGACTCCGTCCGGTCGACAGCTGCGCACCGCCGCGCAGTCCTCGGCAAACCACGTTGAGGACGGGGGATTGGGCCGCACCAGCAGGGGCCGACCGTCGCTGCGGACGCTGGGCAGCGCTCGCTGCGTCACGGCTCGGGCGTCTGCCTTGTTGGCCTCGGCAACGGCGTCTTCCCAGTCGATCAGGATCAGGTCGGCGGGCAGGCCGACCGACCGGGACAGCTTCTTCACGCTGTCGCCGGGCACGAAGAGAATGCTCCGGATGCGCGATAGCTCAGTCACAGCCGCCTTCCATACATAATGGGCTGTGCAGGGGCAGGCATGCCAGCGCCTTGCGGCGGAGAGGAGAGCGGACGCGATGCCTTACGGGCGATACTTCGATGAATTTGAGGTCGGGCAAGTGTTCAACCACTGGCCGGGCAGGACCATTTCGGAGGCGGACGATACCTGGTTCTCGCTCTTGACCATGAACCAGCACCCTGTCCACATCGACGCCAACTATGCTGCCGGCACGCAGCACGGCCAGCGCTTGGTGGTCGGCCCGCTGGTCTTCAGCATCGTGGTGGGCATGAGCGTGGCCGATGTCAGCGGCAGGGCCATCGCAAACCTCGACTACAGCGAGGTCAAGCACGTCGGTCCGGTCTTCCACGGGGACACGATCTATGCAGAGAGCCGCATCGTCGACCTGCGCGAATCCAAGTCCAAGCCCGACCGCGGCCTGGTGTTCGTGGAGAGCCGCGGCTTCAACCAGCGCGACGAAACCGTATTGACCCTCAAGCGGACCGTGCTGGTTCCGAAGAGCGGAAAGGCACGGCCATGAGCGTCGGCCTGACCGATGAGCAGCGCCAGATCCGCGATGCGGTAGGCGAGGTTTGCTCCGACTATCCGGGCGAGTACTGGCGGACGCTCGATGCAACCCAGGGCTACCCGACCGAATTCGTCAATGCCCTGACCGCGGGCGGCTGGCTAGCCGCCCTCATCCCGGAGCGCTACGGCGGTAGCGGACTCGGGATCCTCGAGGCCAGCCTGATCATGGAGGCGATCAACGCCTCCGGGGGGAATGCCGCGGCCTGCCACGCCCAGATGTACATCATGGACGTGATCACGCGCAGGGGCAGCGAGGCCCAGCGGCAGCGCTACCTGCCCGAGCTCGCCGCCGGGCGCCTGCGCCTGCAGGCGTTCGGCGTGACCGAGCCCACGACCGGGTCGGACACGACCCAGACACAGACCAGGGCGGAGCGTCGCGGGGAGCGCTATGTGGTTCACGGGCAGAAGGTCTTCACGTCGCGCATCGAGCACTCGGACCTGATGCTGCTACTGGTGCGGACCACGCCGGCGGACCAAGTGGAAAAGAAGACGCGCGGCCTGTCGATCCTGCTGGTCGACCTCGAGCAATCAGCGGGCCGAGGGGTCGAGGTCCGCCCCTTGCGCACCATGCTCAACCACCATACCTGCGAGGTCTTCCTCGATGGTTTGGAAGTACCCGTGGAGAACCTGATCGGCGAGGAGGGCGAGGGTTTCAGGGCGCTGCTCGACGGGCTCAACGCCGAGCGCATCCTGATCGCTGCCGAATGCATCGGGGATGGCGACTGGTTCATGGAAAAGGGCTGCTCCTATGCCCGCGAGCGGGTCGTGTTCGGCCGGCCGATCGGACAGAACCAAGGCATACAGTTCCCCCTGGCCAAGGCGCATGCGCACATTCGCGCGGCGGACCTGATGCGCTTCCGCGCCGCCGAACTCTACGACGCAGGCCTGCCCTGCGGCCCGCAGGCGAACATGGCCAAGCTCCTAGCCGCCGACGCGTCTTGGGAAGCGGCCAATGCCTGCTTGCAGACGCACGGCGGGTTCGGTTTCGCGGCCGACTACGATGTCGAGCGCAAATTCCGCGAAACGCGCCTCTACCAAGTGGCCCCGATCTCGACCAACCTGATCCTGAGCTACGTGGCGGAGAGGGTGCTGGGCTTGCCGCGATCCTATTGAACCGCCTCGGCGAAGGCCTCTTCCAAGCGTGCCAGCGCGTCGTCCGGCCGGGCGGCCACGTGGATTCGCAGCGCGCGGCGCCCCAGCCCCGCCAAGACGCTGAAATCGCCCAGCGCCTGGGCGGCCTCGACCACGCCGAAGCTGAGCCCGCGTCCCGAGACCGGGATGTCGCCCCCCGGGTCGCAGCCGATCTGGAGGAAGACGCCGTTATCCGCGCCGCCCTTGTGCAGCTGCCCGGTGGAGTGCAGGAACCTCGGCCCGAAGCCGACGCAGGTCGCGACGCCGGAAGCTCGCCGGATAGCGTCGCGGATGCGACCCAGCGCAGCCCGGGCGTCGGCATCGCGGTTCAGGTAGGCAAGCAACGCGATGTAATCCCCTTCTCCGGCAGATCCCATGTGCGCGCGCAGCACGAAGGCCACCCCGCCGCCTCCGGCACTCCGCGACAAGCGCCGGGCGTGATCGGGGTCGGCGAACAACTGGATGCCAGACTCCTCCAGGAACGGCTCCGCCGCAGGAAGCGACCCCTCGGCCTCGTACGTCGAGGTCAGCGCGCGTGCGGCGACCTTGGCAGACTCGACGTCTGGCTGGTCGAACGGGTTGATCCCCAGCACGGCCCCCGCAACGGCCGTCGCAACCTCCCAGCGAAAGAACTCCTGTCCGAGGTCCTCCAGCTGCCGGATTCCGATCCGGACGACGGGATGGCCTAGCTCCGCCAAGGCTCCCAAGGTCCGGTCGGGAGCCTGACCAATCTCAGAATCCAATGCGACGCTGACGAAGATCCGATCAGAGGCATAGCTAGACGGCTCCCGCAGCGCCTCGCCTTCGACAGGCACGATGCCCTTCCCCGACTTTCCGGTCGACTCGGCGACCAACTGCTCGATCCATGCGCCGAGCGACGACACGCCGGAGGACATCACGAACGTGAGCTTGTCGCGACCGGCAAGCGCGGCAGCACCGAGCACGAGGCCGAGACGGACTCCCGGATTCTCGTCCGGCGAAGCGCCAGGTCCGCAAGCCGCGCGCATCGCTCGCGCGCCGAGAAGCACTCTGTCCACGTCCAGTCCCATCACTGCCGCGGGCACCATGCCGAAGTGCGACAGGGCCGAATACCTCCCCCCAATGGACGGCAGGCCGTGAAAGATACGGCCGAAGCCAAGCTCGCGGGCTCTCGATTCCAAGCCGGATCCGGGATCCGTGATGGCCACGAATTGCGAGGCCGCGCGCGCCGGACCGACGGCCTCGGCGAGACGGTCCAAGAAGTGCTGCGTCAGCAACGCCGTCTCCAGCGTCGATCCGGACTTGCTCGCAGACAAGAACAGCGTCGACTCGAGATCGATGGCTGCCTCGCAGGCGGCGATCTGCCCCGGATCCGTGGAGTCGAGGATCGCGAAGTCGGGGAAACCGTCCTGCACGCCGAAGCACAGCCTGAGGACCTCCGGGCACAGGCTGGACCCGCCCATGCCCAGCAGCAGCGCGTGGCTATAGCGCCCCCGCACCTCTTCGGCAAGTCTCCGCAGGTGCGAGCTGTCCGTGGCGATCCCGAGCCAGCCCAGCCAGCTCGCCTCGCCCGACGATGTCCACAAGGACTCGTCGCCGTCCCAGAATCGGCGCGAGTTCCCTTCGGCAACCCAGCCCTCCGCGAGCCGCTCGACGCTCTCGCTCAAGTGCAGGGGGAGATCTTCGAGCTGGGAATTCAGGGCAGCCAAGGGGACCCTCCTGGGCAGTCGGGTGCGCGAAGCGCGCCGGGATGGGGCGGGCCGGAAGCCAGTTCGCGGTCTGTCTCGACGAGGGACGATCCGCCAGTGAACGGGCCGTGCCCGGCCTTACCGTCATCGTACCAACGGCGCTCGGCGCCGATCGGCGAGCCGCGCCTTCGCTGACCAGGCCTCGGCCGAATACGATAATGGGGCTAGATGCTCCGTCACGACTGGACCCTGGACGAGATTCGGCGAGTGCACCAGCTGCCGCTTCCGGAGCTGCTCTACAGGGCCCAAACCGCCCACCGCGCATACCACGACCCGCAAGCGGTGCAGGGCTGCGCTTTGCTCAGCATCAAGACCGGCCATTGCCCGGAAGACTGCGCCTACTGCCCGCAATCGGCCCGCTACGACACCGGGCTAGAGGCCCAGAGCCTGCTCAGCGTCGAGGAGACGCTGGACAAGGCGCGCGCCGCGAAGGCGGGCGGCGCCACGCGCTTCTGCATGGGAGCGGCGTGGCGCGAGGCCCCCGAAGGTGAAGAGTTCGAGCGCGTCGTCGACATGGTGCGCGGCGTCCGCGAAATGGGCCTGGAAGCTTGCTGCACGTTGGGCATGCTCACGCAGCAGCAGGCTGACCGCCTCGCCGAAGCGGGCCTGACCGCCTACAACCACAACCTCGACACCAGCCCGGAATTCTACGGAGAGATCATCACCACGCGCAGCTACCAGGAACGGCTCGACACGCTCGAGCGCGTGCGGCGCAGCGGCGTCACGATTTGCAGTGGCGGAATCATCGGCATGGGCGAGAGCGTTGACGACCGCCTGGGCTTGCTGTTGCAGCTGGCGCGCCAGGATCCCCATCCCGAGAGCGTGCCGATCAATAGCCTGGTCAGCGTAGCGGGCACCCCTCTCGGCGGGCGGGCGCCTGTCGGAGCGCTTGACTTTGCGCGCGTGATCGCAACCGCCCGCATCGCGATGCCGGCATCCATCGTGCGCCTGTCGGCCGGCCGCATGGAACTGTCCGAAGAGGGGCAAGCCCTTTGCTTTCTGGCCGGCGCGAACTCGGTATTCCTTGGCGAGCGGCTGTTGACCACACCCAACCCCGAAGAGAGCGACGACGCAAGGCTGCTCGAGAAGATGGGGATGCGCCTGTGCGAGGAGCCGCTCACCGCAGCTGTTCCGCCGCAGAGCTAGCTTGTCGCCCGAGGAACTGCAGCGGACAGTCGCGGCGACTATCGTGGACACCAATCGGGCTCTCGAACAGCGCGTGCGAGCGCAGCTCGCAGCGTTGCAGGACGAAAGCCTGCTGCGCTCGCTGGAGAAACCGGCCGGCCTTGACCTGTGCTCCAACGACTACTTGGGGCTCGCGCGGCACCCGCGCATGCGCCGCCGGCTGGCCGAAGCCGTGCAATCCCTTGGGGTCGGCTCCACTGGATCCCGCCTGCTGCGCGGGCACAGGGCCGCATTCGATGCGGTCGAAGAGCGTTTCGCTCGGCTCAAGGGCACTCCGGCAGCGCTCTACCTAGGCAGCGGATGGGCCGCGAACCTAGGCGTGCTCTCCACGTTTCCGACAAGCGAAGACTTGATCTTCTCGGACGAGCTGAACCACGCCAGTCTGATTGACGGGATGCGCCTGTCTAAGGCGCGCCACGTCGTCTACCCCCATTGCGACTGCGACGCGCTGTCGCACCTGCTCGAATCCGAGCCGTGCTCGGGCCAGCGGTTCGTCGTCACCGAGTCGCTCTTCAGCATGGACGGCGACATCGCGCCGTTGCAGCGGCTTGGCGAGCTGCAAGCCGCGCACGGTTTCGCGCTGGTCGTCGACGAGGCCCACGCCGTGGGCGTCTATGGCCGACACGGCAGCGGATTGATCGAAGAGGCCGGCTGCGGGGACGGCGTGTTCCTGTCGATCAACTCGGCCGGCAAGGCCCTGGGCGTCAGCGGGGCGTTCGTGTGCGGCCCGGGCTGGGCGATCCAGCTCCTGGTGCAGAGCGCCCGGCCGTTCGTCTTCTCTACCGCGCCGCCGCCAGCGTTGGCAGAAGCCATCGACGAGGCCCTGGACCTGTTGCAAGACGAGCCGGAGCGCCGCGTCCGAGTGCTGGAATACGGGACGCTGCTGCGCGAGTCGCTGGAGTTGGCCCCGTCGAATGCACCGATCGTGCCGCTGATCATCGGGCCCAGCGCGGCCACGGTCCAAGTGGCGGCTTCCCTGCGGGCCGAGGGCTACGACGTGCGCGCGATCCGGCCGCCGACGGTGCCGGCCGGCACGGCCCGCCTGCGCGTTTCTCTGAACGCGGACCTGAGCCGCGCAGAACTGGCTGGCGTGGCTGGCAGCATCCAGCGAGCGCTTGAGCGGAGCGTGTGATGCGGGGAGTCTTCGTTACGGGCACGGACACCGGGGTCGGCAAGACCGTAGTCTCGGCGCTGCTGGTCTCCGCGCTGCGGCGAAGCACCAAGGTCGGGTACTGGAAGCCGGTCCAGACAGGGATCGAAGAGGACGACGACACGGCAGAAGTGCGGCGGCTGGCCGCTTGCGACGCCGAGGAAATCGCGGAAAAGGGCGTGCGGCTGCCCCGCCCGCTGTCGCCCCACCTGTCGGCTCGACTGGCCGGGCAGACCATCGACATGGCTGATCTGCTGCGCACCGCGCAGGACCTGCCGGACGATCGGTTCTGGATCGTCGAAGGTGCCGGCGGCTTGCTCGTGCCGCTCAACGAGAGCGCCATGATGGCCGATCTGATGCGAGCGCTCGCCCTGCCGGCGGTCATCGCCGCCAGGTCGGGCCTGGGCACCATCAATCACACTTCGCTGACAGTGTCCGAACTAGTGCGACGGTCGATCGCCGTGGCCGGCGTGGTCATGGTAGGCGAGCCCAACGCGGAGAACCGCCTTGCGATCGAGCGCTACGGAGGTGCCCGCGTGCTCGCGGAAGTCCCGGTCCTGCCAGACCTCGGCGCGGATGCGATTGCCGAGGTTGCGGCTGAGGCGGCGCCGGCCCTCGCGAGCCTGCTCTGAGATTGCGCCTGCTGTCCGGCATAGCCGACCTCCCGGAAGCGGGAGCCTCTCGCAAGCAAGATCGGGCCGAGAGCGGCAGGGCCATTTTTTTGTCCGAGTCCGAGGCAGTGCACGACAGTAGCCGGAGGGGCAGCGGCAGCCTGCTAGAGTTTGCGAGCTCGGCATGGTAGCGCTGTCTGCTGCGAGGACTGGACATTTTGTTGTCAGTCTGTCA
>JAJEHF010000149.1 GCA_022823865.1 Bryobacterales bacterium | reverse complement strand
AGGCGCGGGCAGCAGCGACGCGATCCAGGGACGGGTCAAGCAGTTGCGGGCGCAGATCGAGGAGACGACGTCAGACTACGACCGGGAGAAGCTGCAGGAGCGTTTGGCGAAGCTGGTCGGGGGCGTGGCGGTGATCAAGGTCGGCGCGGCGACCGAGACGGAGATGAAGGAGAAGAAGGCGCGCGTGGAGGACGCCATGCACGCCACGCGAGCGGCCGTCGAGGAAGGCATCGTGCCAGGCGGCGGCGTCGCGCTTCTGCGGGCTGCGTCGGTCCTGGACGGCCTCAAGGGCACCAACGAGGACGAGCAGATCGGCATCAACATCGTCGGACGCGCTATCGAGTCCCCGCTGCGCTGGATCGCCCAGAATGCCGGGCAGGAGGGAGCGATCGTCGCCGAGCGCGTGCGCAACAGCGAGAGCGACACCTTCGGCTACAACGCGTCGACGGACTGCTACGAGGACTTGGTCGCGGCCGGCGTCATCGACCCCGTGAAGGTCACGCGGACTGCCCTGCAGAACGCGGCCTCGATCTCCAGCTTGATGCTGACCACCGAGGCCACCGTGCACGAGATCCCGGAGAAGACTCCTCCCCCGCCGCCTGACCCGCACGGCGGCGGCGAGTTCTAGCCACCCAGCGGGCACTCGCCCGCTGCCGAACAGGCCCCGCCTGCACCGGCGGGGCCACTGACGGGCTTGGGGTACCGAGCCATTCCGCCCCCGCTGGCTATCACGCCAGCGGGGGCTTTGACTGTGGCTCAGTTCGCGGACCGTATGGGGGTTTAGTCGAAGCAGCTGTCCGGCAGGCCTGCAGAGAGGTTGCGCGGCAGGAGCCGCCCCCGAAACACTGCGAGGAGCTGTCCAGATGCTTCGTCGCGACACCGCCAAACGCCATCAGAGGGAGCGTGAACCGGCTGTTGGCGCTCTCCGGACGGTAGCCCGAGCGCCACCAGCGATCCGGCTGCGCCCTTGTGGCTGCTCAGCAGATTGATCTCGTCGGCTTCCACCAAGCCTTGCCGTGCCTGAACCCAACGGCCTGCGCATGCGCAATCCGCGCCAGATCCAGCAATTTCGGGCTCGCGATCAGTGCTGTCCGAGCCGGGCGAGCAGGGCGTCTCCGCTATCGCAAACCAGCAGCCATTCGCCGATCTCCTCCAAGCGGTCCGCGTCAGCAATCGCTTCCAGCCTTGTGGCAAGGCTGCGTGCCAGTGCCTCGCCGAAACGGGTCCGCGCTTGCCGGAGCAGCAGCTTCCGTTCGCCCTCAGCCCGCATGCGGTCCGCCCATGTCAGGCTCTCGGTTTCCAGCATGTGTAGCACCTCTTGTAGATCATAGCTCCTGACCGCGTCCGGAACGCCTAGATCTGGGACCAGCACCTCCGAGACCCAGACCGCAAAGGCCCTGCCCAGCGCGCCTTGGCTCTCCCTCTCAGGCCACTTCTTCAGCGGCTCCGCGGCCGCCCGCAACGCTTCTGGATTGTCACAGCGCTGCAGCCGTTCCAAGCAGAAGACCGTTCCAGCAAGTCCTGCCCGCGGGCTTGCTCGCGACTTACCTCCACGAACTGCGCGTACAGTGCGCGAACTGAGTGTTGCCTTTCCGTCGGTGAGAGTCCGGAACGTTCGCTACGCTGGAGAGGTGCGAACCCGCGCCGCATGGAAGCTCGCCTCGAAGCTGGCTTGGCGCGATCTGGGCACGAGCAAGGCCAAGTTCCTGTTCGCGGTGCTCGCCGTGAGCGCTGGCGTCGCGGCCCTGAGCGGGGTGCGCGGATACTGCGCGGCCTTCCAAGAGATGCTCCTGAGCGACGCCCGCATGCTGCTCGCGGGCGATCTCAGCATCAGGCTCAGCCGCGGGCCCGACCCCGAGGAGCGGGCAGTGCTCGACGCACTGGTATCCCAGGGGGCAGAGGTCACGCCGGTCACCGAATTGATGACCATGGTCGCGGGAGGCTCGCAGGGGCGGCCGCTGCCCGTCAACCTCAAGGCGGTAGACACCGCGGCCTACCCGTTCTATGGCGAGGTGGAACTCTCGACCGGGCAGGCGCTGCCGGAAGCCCTAGCTGAGGACGTCGTTCTCGCATCGCAGGACCTGCTGGTCAGGCTGAGAGCCGACGTCGGCGACACTGTCCGCCTCGGCAGCGCTGACTTCCGCATTGCGGCAATCGTTGTGGTGGAGCCGGACCGCATGACCGGCGCGGTGAATTTCGGCCCGCGCGCGATGGTCTCGCAGCGCGGCCTTGAGCGGACCGGCTTGGTGCAGTTCGGCAGCCGCGTCTCGCATCGCTTCTTGCTCAAGCTACCCGAGGAGGGCCTCACCGTCGACCAAGCCGGAGGCGCCCTCCGCAGTGGCATTCCCGAAGCCCGGATCACCGATTTCAGGGAAACCAACCCGCGCATCCAGCGCGGCTTGGACCGCACCACCGGCTTTCTCAGCCTGGTCAGCCTGCTGGCGATGGCCATTGGGGGGCTTGGCGTGGCGATGGTGGTCTATTCGCACCTGCAGCAGCGACTGGACACGATCGCAATCATGAAGTGCTACGGCGCGACCTCGGCCGTGATCATGCGCGTCTTCATGCTGCAGGCGCTGGCGCTAGGGGTGCTGGGCAGCGCGGTCGGCGTAGCACTGGGCTTCCTGCTACAGGGCGTGGCCCCGTCATTCGTGGCTGACTACTTCCCGCAGGCGCCGGCTTTCGACTGGCAGACCGGGCCGATCTTGCAGGCTTCCCTGATCGGCATCCTCACGGTCGTGATGTTCTCGCTGCCGACGCTTCTGGGAATCCGCGAGGTAGCGCCGGCACTGATCTTCCGCCGCGATGTTTCCAGCCCGCTCGAGCGGACCAGCGCCGAGCGGAAGCAGGAGTTCCTGCGCCAGCTGGGCACAGCCGCGGTCATGCTGGGCGGCGTCGGACTGCTGGCGTTTTGGCTGGGCGATTCGGTCCGCCTCGGCGGATGGTTCGTAGGCGGCCTGGCGGTCAGCCTAGCGGCGCTCGCGGTGACGTCAGAGGCACTGATGCGCATCCTGAGGGCGGCACCGCGCCGCCTACCCTTCCGGCTGCCGGTGGCACTCCGCCACGGCATCGCAAACCTGCACAGGCCCGGAATGCACGCGGGCATCATCCTGGTCGCGCTCGGCGTTGGCGTGACGTTCACGCTCACGGTGTACCTGCTTCAGACCACGGTCCTATCGCAACTGGCGTTGAGCGCCCCGCCGGGAATGCCGAACGTGTACCTGAGCAACATCATGGCCAGCGAGAGTGCCGCGGTCCGAGACTTTCTGAACAAGCAGCCGGGCATCGAAGGCGAGGTCACGCTGGTGCCGCGGATCTCGGCGCGGCTCGCGACGGTCGACGGTGACCCGCTGGGCGTACGCGGACCCGGACCGCCGGGCGAACGGGGCTCAGGCGAAGGCGGCTCGCGAGGTCGGAGCGGCCGGGGGCGGCGAACGATTGACATCACGTGGGCTGATCAACCTCCCGCGGGCTTCGCGATCGTGCGGGGTCGCTGGTGGGATGCAAGCGAGACGAGGACCGTCGTGTCTGTCATGGATCACGTCGCGGAGCGCTACGAGATCCGGCTCGGCTCGCGGCTCCAGTGGCAGGCAGGCGGCCAAGACGTCAGCGCCACCGTAGTCTCGATCCACGACTACGAGGGCGAACCCGATTGGATCTACGACTACGTGCTGAACAGGGGCGCGCTGGAGGGCATGCCGGCCACCTATATTGGCGGAGTCCGCGTGCGGCCCGAATACAGCCTGGAAGTGACCCGGGCGGCGTTCGAGGCGTTTCCTTCCATGCTCTTCGTCAACGCGGTGGACTTTTTCGAGACGGTGCAGGAAGTCGTCGACCAGATCGCGTTCGTGATCCGCTTCGTGTCGGGCTTTGCGATCGTGGCGGGCGTCATCATTCTGGTCTCCAGCGTGGCCGCCACGCGGTTTCGCAGGATGCGTGAAGTGGCCGTGCTCAAGACACTGGGAGCCACTCACAACAGGCTGGCACGCATCTTTTCGGTAGAGTTCCTTGTCTTGGGCGGTGTCGCCGGCTTGGCAGGCAGCATCCTTTCCGTGTCGTACTCGGCGTTGCTGACGAGAGATATCTTGGACCTCGATGCGGTCGTGGAATGGCCGGCGATCGTCGCAGCGGTCGCTGGAACGGCCTTGATCGCGACTACGGCCGGTTGGGGCGCGAGCTTGCGCATCCTGGGGAGCAAGCCGCTTGAGATCTTGCGCGACGAGTAGGCGGGTCGGCATCTGAGCGGGATGCCGGAGCTTCGGCCGGCTGCGGGCCGCTGCGACGCGTACCGATTCGCGGTAGATCGCTGAACGGCGCAGCCTGCGGACGCACCTACTGATCCGGTTCGGTGACTGCCAAGATCTGATTCGCGCGAACATTCTCGAATCGTTGCACGGCCCCGCTCGGCCATTCGATTTCCACCAGGTCTGCTTGCTCGGAGCGCCCCAGTCCAAAGTGGAGGCGCCGGTCGTTGGACGACAGGTAGCTTCCGGCGGCCGAGGCGACCGCGTGCTGCTCTTTCGCCGGCTCCACAACGACCCGTGCCCGGCACCCGATTCCATCCGCATTGCTGCGGGTCCCCTTCAGGTCGACAATGAGCCAGTTGGCGTCATTGCCCTCGTTTCGCAGCAAGACTGCGGGCTGGTCCTTGCAGTTCAGGGCGATATCCAGGAACCCATCGTTGTCGAGGTCAGCAATCGCGGCGCCGCGGGCGGCGCGGGGGACCTGGAAGGCCTCGCCGCTGCTAGCCGAGACGTCCTCAAACCCGTTGGCGGTGCCTCGCATGAGGACCGGCGGTTCCAGGTACTTGACGTCGGGCTGGGTGAGTTCGATGTTGTCCATCACGTGCCCCTGCGCGACGAAGATGTCCCTGTTCCCGTCGTTGTCGTAGTCAAGGAACTTCGTCCCCCAGCCCGAGTGCGAGGACGTGATTCCGCTCACCCCGGTCGGCCCGGAGACGTATTCGAAGAGAGCGCCGTCGTTGCGGAACAGGGCGTACCGCTGGTGCGCCAGGGCGTTGATGAAGACGTCGGGCCGACCATCGTTGTTGTAGTCGGCAAAATCCGCGCCCATCCCGGCGAACGACCGCCCGTTCTCGTCATAGGCCATGCCTGACAGGAGCGCGAGTTCCTCGAAACCGCGGCCCTCCATGTTGCGGAAGAGTTGCTGCGGGAACGAGTCGTTCGCAACCAGCACGTCGTTCCAGCCGTCGCGGTCGTAGTCGTTGAAGGCGATACCAAGGCCTTTGCCGGGAGCGCCGCCGAATCCAGTCGCATCGGTCACGTCGGTGAACGTGCCGTCCCCGTTATTGCGGTACACCAGGTGCGAGATGGGCGCGAAGTGCTTCGGGTGGCAGTACGAACGGTATCCCGGCTTGCGCTCGCCGCACCACGGGTTATCCGCGAACGACCACTCCACGTAACGGGTGACAAACAGGTCGAGATGACCGTCCCGGTCGTAGTCTAGGAACCCTGCGCCCGCCGACCAGCCGCCGCCTGCCACGCCGGCCCGTTCCGTCACATCCTCGAAGGATCCGTCGCCCAGGTTGCGGTAGAGGGTGTTGCGGCCAAAGTTCGCAAGGAAGAGATCGGCCCGTCCGTCGTTGTCATAGTCACCCGCCGCGACACCTTGGCCGAAGTGATCCCCGCGGACTCCGGCTTCCTCGGTCACGTCCGTGAACTTCCAGTCGCCGTCATTGCGGTAGAGGCGATTCCAGTACTGCGAGCCGGACTTGTCGGGCAGCTGCCCTTCCGCCATCGGGTCGCTGATCGCCGCCCCGTTCACGAAATAGAGATCGAGCAGGCCGTCGGCGTTGTAGTCGAAGGCCGCCACGCCTCCCACCATCGATTCCAACAGGTACTTTTGAGAGGTGCTAGACGAATCGTTGAGAAAGTCCACCCCCGACGCCTCGGTCACGTCCGAGTAGACCGGCAGGACGTGACCCGATTGCTGGGCTAGGACGGAGAAGACCGCGAGAAGCCAGCCGGCAGCCAGTCTCGCGAAACTGTAGGCGCGCCCGAGTACTGGTAACGGCCGCGTCGCGGCAATTGGCTCTCCGCGCGGTTTGATAGTGCCGCCCCTTGGGTGCCTCGCATCGTCACCAAGGCCCGGTGCGCTACCGCCCGCCGTTCCCCTTGCGCACCCGGGGTGACGACCTGCTGTCGGATGTTCAATCAACGCCGCTGGGGAATTCCGTCGGAAGATCGCCGGCCGGGAAAGAGCCGAATCCCGACAGCGCGGCACGTTGGTACAGCAACTAGCCGCCAACTTGGAGAGTGTACGCATCCCTGCCGGACTGGGGACAGGCAATCGGACTCGCAACGGACATGTCGTGCGATTGCCGACGAAGGGACTTATATCGGAGAGTGGCGCATCCTTTGACATACTGAAATCAAATGCAGCCAGCAGCAACATTGATGCGGTTTGCCTGTATTCCGGTGGCTGGGGCTCTTGCCGCCGAAGCGCGAACGTGGGCCACTGGGCCGTGCGTTGCTTCAGAACCGTATCGAGTAGTGGTTCGCCACTCTTCGATATAAGTCCCCTGACAAGAGTATAGGCTCTGCAGCTAGATCGAATCGATCGAGCTCGAGGGCCGGCACCCTTGGTTTAAGGGGTGCCCCATCGTGCTAGGTGGGCGTCGCCGGTCCGAGCTAGTGCAGGCCGGGAACGCTTGCGATGAAAAGAACTCGGGCGCCCGGGGAGCGCGGCTGTGGGCCGAGAGGATGCACGGGACACCCGCGGCTGGATTGGCGGGGTCGGCGATCGCCCCTGACCCGGCGAAATGCCCGTTTTCGAGCAAATTCTCCGCCTTTTTTTGCTTTTCGGCTCAATCTAGCTGAATCCATGCCACCGCGGCGCGAAGTCGCGCGTATCTTATAGCAAGGGGTTTGCCGCCGAAGCCACAGGGGTAGCTTTGGCGCAGTTGGACCTAAACGAGGAAATGGGAAATGAAGTTCCGCTGGTTTCTCACGATCGCGGCGGTATTCGCCGCGCTCAGCTTGACCATGACGCTATCGGCCCAGCGGGCCGACAGGGCAATTATCACTGGCGTGGTGATCGACCCGACCGGCGCGTTGATCCCCGGCGCATCCGTCACGATCCTCGACGAAGGAACGGGCGTCGCGACGGAGCTGGAATCCAACAGCGCCGGAGCCTACAACTCGCCGTCCCTTGTGCTGGGCGTGTACACCGTCCGCGTGGAAAGCGCCGGTTTCAAGACCTTCCAGCGCAGCGGGATCCTGCTCACCGGCGGCCTGATCTTCCGGCAGGACGCCATCATGGAACTCGGTGACGTCACCGAGACGGTCGAGGTCGTGGCGGCCTCGGAGATGCTCAGCACGCAACAGGGCGATCTGACGCATACCGTCGACGAGAAGTACTACGAGGACCTGCCGGTGGTGATGGGAGCGGACATCCGCCTCGCTGAGTCGCTCCTGCTGCTGCAGCCCGGCTACACGCCGATGGCTCCGAACGGCGACCCGATGTTCAAGGGCAGCCAGTTCAACTCGCGCATCAACGGCGGCCAGACGATGGCGACCGAGAACTTCTTCGACGGCGCGGCCTTCGGCTTCGCGGAGGGCCACCAGCAGACCCACGAGAGCGCGGTGCCGATCGAGGGCATCCGCGAGATGAAGGTGATCAACACGACGTACTCGGCGCAGTACGGCCACACCAGCGGGGGCTTCATCGAATACACCAGCAAGTCCGGAACCAACGAGTTGCACGGCTCGCTTTACGAGTACTTCTCCAACGAGGCGCTCAACGCCAGCGGGTTCTTCGGCACGTTCCGGCCCAAGGACCGCAAAAACAACTACGGCGGCTCGATCGGGGGCCCAGTCTACGTCCCCAAGCTCTACGACGGGCGCAACCGCACGTTCTTCTTCCTCAACTGGGACATCTACGATTTCCGCTCGGGGACGCTGCCCAGCTACGCGAACACGACCCCCATCGACGATTTCAAGCAAGGGGACTTCCTGCAGCTGCTGACCAACAACCAGGTCGGCACGGACGCTCTCGGCCGGCCGATCTTCGAAGGCGCGATCTACGATCCGGCGTCCAACCGTGTCGAGGGCGGGGTCAACACCAGGGATCCGTTCCCGAACAACATGATCCCCGCGAACCATCCCTGGCGCAGCACGGCCGCCCAGCAGATCGCGAACACGATGGTGGGACCCGACCGCGAAGGCCTGGCGTTCAACGTGCACGGCGGCTCCGGCGACCAGACGTGGGCGTTCGACATCCAGACGGTTCTCTTCCGGCTCGACCACGCGTTCACCGACAACTTCCGCTCAACGACGAGCTACTTCGAGAACGACCGGCCCTCCACGCGGCGCTGCGGCGGCGTGGGCGGCTGCGACGTGGTCTCCACCAGGGACTTCGAGCAGAACACGGAGTACCTGGGCCAAGGGTTCAACCAGACCATTGCCACGCACCACCTCCACCAGCAGTTCGACTACATCATCACGAACAACATCGTGAATCACACCACCTTGGCCTACGACCGCTGGTACATGGGAGGCAACGCTCTCTCCGCGCGCACGGGCTGGCCCGAGCGGCTGTGGGGCTCTGACCGCGGGGGCCTTATCGAGGAGGGCACGGGAGTTCCCGCTATTTCGTTCTCGGGGAACACGCCCTACTCCTCACTGGGCAATCCCTGGGGCGGCCGGCAGGGCGGCCCGGGCTTCAACACGAACAACCGCTACCAGTTCTCGAACGATCTGACCTGGATCAAGGGCAAGCACACCATCAAGATCGGGATCGAGTTCCGGCACCACCAGTACCCGTTCCGCCAGTGGGGCGCCTCGCCCGGCGGGACGTTCAACTTCAACCGGCTACAGACGGGCGGTTATGACATGGATGGCAACAACGTGGCCACAACCGGGGACCCGTTCGCGTCATTCCTGCTGGGCCAGGTGCACAACGGAACCTTCCAGATCGCCGCGGAGCCCACCTTCTACGAGCGCTACGTCGCGCCGTGGGTGAATGTTGACAGCAAGGTCACCAACAACCTGACGCTGACCTTCGGGCTGCGCTGGGACTACCAGACATCGCGCATCGAAGCTAGGGACATGTACTCGACCTTCGACCTCAACACGCCCAATCCAGGGGCAAACGGCTTGCTCGGCGCGCAGATCTTCGCGGGCAGCGGGGACGGCCGGACGGGTCGCAGGAAATTCCAAGACCCGCCCAAGGACGCCTGGGGGCCGCGCTTCGGATTCGCCTATCGCATGGGCGACAAGAATGTGATTCGCGGCGGGTACGGCGTCTACTACTCCGGCGTGGCGCACAGCCAGTTCACCGGCCTGCCGATTCTCGGCTTCGAGAACTTCCCCGCGGCCAACAACACCAACGGGGGGCTAACGGCAACCTACCACTGGGATGACGGTATCCCCAGGGATCTGATCATCCGCCCGCCGTTTGTCGATCCCACGGTTTCGCTCAACCAGGCCCCGATCGCCGTGGCGGAGGACGACCTGACCCTTCCGCGGTTCCAGAATTGGTCGCTCACCGTCCAGCGGCAGCTGAGCGACAACATGGTGCTCGATGTGTCGTACATCGGAAACCGCGGCACGAGGCTGACCAACCACGCGACTTCGATGGGGCTGCTCGGCAACATGAACCATCCCTCGATCCTCGACTACGGCGCCCGCGTGCTCAACTCGGACATCAACTCGCAGGCGGCGCGGGATGCCGGCATCGGCGCGCCATACCCGGGCTTCTCGGGCAATGTCGCGCAGGCGCTGCGTCCGTTCCCGCACATCCAGTCGATTCGGTGGCGCAGCGTCCCAACCGGCCAGAGCACGTACCACTCGTTGCAACTCAAGCTCGACAAGCGGTTCGCCAACGGCCTGCAATTCCGTGCTTCGTACACCAGGGCCAAGCTGCTCGGCAACGGGGCGGAGAGCGGCCAGGGCCAAGACGGCCGCAACGGCAGGCGCCAGAATCCGATCGAGCAGCACGTCAAGACCCTGAGTTCGGACGACATCCCGAACAGCGCATTCATGGCATGGACGTATCAATTGCCGTTCATGCGAAACCAGAAAACTGGCAAGGCGCGCCTCTTCGGCGGCTGGAGCTTCTCCGGGATCTTCCGCTTTGACCAAGGGCGCCCGATCAACACCGCCATGGCAAACGACCTCGGCGGCATTTTGTTCAATGCCCAGAAGCGTCCCAATCGAGTCCCAGGTTCCGATGGCCTGAACCGGATCAGCGGTCGCTTCGATCCAAACAGCGACAGCTACCTGAATTCCTCGGCATGGACGGACCCAGGAGCGCTCAATTTCGGTGACGCACCCATCAACGACGGGACGGTACGCGGTTTCGCCAACATCACTGAGGACCTGAGCATCTTCAAGGACATTTGGCTGAACGAGCGCTTCAAGGCGCGCTGGGAAACAAACTTCGGCAACATCTTCAACCGCACGGTCTTTTGCGCGCCGAACAGCAACTGGAGCGCCGGATCGTTCGGCCAGGTGTTCCAGCAGTGCAACATCCCGCGCTCGATCCAGTTCGCGCTGCGCCTCGACTTCTGATCGAGACCGCGAGCAGCTGACGATTCCGAGGGGCTAGCGGCGCTGCGCTGCTAGCCCCTTTCCTGCTTTCGCTGCGGGCGACGGATGTCGCAGCGCCTGTCGCACCATCGTGCGGTCCCAGGCAGTGCGCACCCGACCGACCGATCGGCGACTTGGGAGCGGCTCCAGCCCGAGCGCCGGCAAGTAGGCCCGGAGCGGCCGCAGGCGGAACTCGCAACGTCCTGTCGGGCATCAAGCATCAGACCAGTCAGATTCGCTTGTAAGCCGATGCATATTGACGGGTTCCGAAATCCTATAGAATGCGGTCTGGAAATCGATACCCTGATGGCAGATGGCGTGCCAGCTTGCATGACAGGCGCGGAGCAGGGACGATGACCGGATATGCTGTCAGGCCGTCGCTGCAGATTCGGCGTGACGACAGGGACTGGGTGATTCGGCGCCCTGTCATCGACGTAGCCACGCAAACGCCCGATCAGGCTGTCTCAGTTCCGGATGCCGCCTGCTTCCAAATCTCTGAGGAACGCGGAGACAGCTGCCTAGAAGGGTTCATTCCCGCATTGCTTGCAGAGGACGATCTAGGCGGCTACTTCCATCCGACTCATGGCGTGGGGGCACCCCAACGCGCGGTGCCTGGAGCCAGAGCATGAGTCCGCCGAGCTCCGCACTAGAACCAAGGCGCGCGGACTCGGGCCCGCTTCCGCCTCGTTCGTCTCGCGCCTCGCCGCCGTGCGAACTCCAAGTTCGGAAGCCGCGTCTTCCAAGCCGGAGCGATGCATGACGGCAAAGGGCGGTGGTGCAAGCCGGCGCAGGAATCGACGATCCCGGCGAGGATTCCTGCGGACTCTCGGATCGTGCGGGGCCGCTGCCTCGGTTGGGCACCTAGCGACCCTGCTGCCTGAGCATCCCCGATCCCGGTACTTGGAAGAGCTGTTGGGCCAGCCGTTTCGCGCACTGGCAGCGGAGCCGCAAGCCGATGAGATTCGCTTCACCGACATCGCCGTGGAAGCGGGGCTGGGGTCGGCCGTCAACGTCTTCGGCAGCGCGACGGAAAAGAACTATCTGATCGAGGAAATGGGAAGCGGAGTCGCGTTCTTCGACTACGACCACGACGGCTGGCTCGACATCTTTCTTGTCAATGGATCCTCGCTTGAAGGCTTCCCCCAAGGCCAGGAACCGACCAACTACCTGTTTCACAACAATCGGGACGGCACGTTCACCGACGTCACCCGCGACGCGGGGCTGGCACATTCGGGCTGGGGACAGGGGTGTTGCGTCGGGGACTACGACAACGACGGGCTTGACGACCTGTTCGTGGCCTATTGGGGCAAGAACGTCCTGTATCGCAACAATGGCGACGGCACGTTCGACGATGTCTCCGAGCAGGCGGGCGTCGCCGGCGACGGCCGGCGCTGGGGGGCAGCCTGCTGCTTCCTCGACTACGACCGCGACGGTCTGGTCGACCTGTTTGTCGCCAACTATGTCAACTTCGATCCGGCCGCCTCCCCCGAACCTGGCGGGGCCGAATCCTGCTGGTACAACAACCTCGCCGTTGCGTGCGGCCCGCAGGGCTTCGGCGGCGGAACCAACATACTTTACCGCAACAACGGCGACGGCACGTTCACCGATGTGTCCGAGGACTCGGGAATCACGAATCCCCGCGGCTTGGCCGACCCCTCGTTCGCGAAGACGAACTGGCGGCCGGCGGGGTCATACGGCATGGGAGCGGTGGCTGCTGACTTTGACAACGATGGCTGGACGGACATCTATGTCGCTTGTGACACGGCTCCCAGCCTGCTCTACCGAAACAACCGGGACGGGACGTTCAGCGAGATCGGAATCGCCGCCGGGTGCGCGTTCAACGAGGACGGCGCCGCCATGGCGGGCATGGGCGTGGGAGTGGCGGACTATGACGGGGATGGCTGGCTCGATATCGTGCGCACGAACTTCTCCGACCAGGTGACGACGCTCTATCAGAACAATGGCGACGGCACGTTCTACGACGCGAGCTTGCAGGCCGGCTTGGGGGTGAACACGAAGTACCTTGGGTTCGGCGCCGGGTTCTTGGACTTCGACAACGACGGCTGGAAGGATATCTTCCTCGCCAACGGGCACGTGTATCCCTCGATCTCAGGGAAGAAGCTCCACGTGACTTACGAGCAGAGGAAGATCCTCTACAGAAATCGCGGGGACGGCCGGTTCCGCGACGTGTCGCGGTCAGCCGGACCGGGAATCACAACTCCGCGCGTAAGCCGGGGCTGCGCCTTCGGGGACTTTGACAACGACGGGCGGGTGGACGTCGTCGTGAACAACCTTGACGACGCGCCGTCGCTGCTGCGCAACGAGAGTCGAAGCGGCAACAACTGGCTGATGGTGAAGTGCATAGGAACCAAGTCGAACCGGTCCGCGATCGGGGCGCGCGTGACGGTGGCGTCCGATGGCCGAGTGCAGATCGACGAAGTGATGAGCGGCTCGAGCTACTATTCGCAGAATGACTTGAGACTGCACTTCGGACTGGGCTCCGCGAACGAGGCCGAAAGCGTAGAAGTTCGCTGGCCATCGGGCACCAGCGAGGTCGTCAGGAACGTAGCTGCAAACCGCTTGGTCGTAATCAAGGAAGGCGACGGAATCATCAGCGAGGACGAGTTTCGAAGGGCGTAGCGGCGCGGCGCCGAGTCCGTTCAGCCGAGCCCGGTCAGGCAGGCGAGCGTTCGGCCGGAGTACCGGGCAGTTTCTAGGGCTCGCTCCGCCTCGATTCCCTTCTCCGAGTCTCTAGCTCCGCAGCCTCGCGCTCGAGGCGCTCGAAGGCGCCAATAGCGCTCCTGCTCTTCTCCGCCTGGCCTAACCGTCGATACAGCAGCCCGAGCACGTAGTGATAGCGCGAGACGCGGGCATTGATCGAGATTGCACGCTCGAGGTAGCTCACTGCCTCGTCCCACTGCTTCTGGGCGCGGTACGCCTTGGCCGCTTGGAACAGCGCCAGGTCGGACTGCGAGTCAATCGCGACCGCCTCCAAGGCGTGTTCCAAGGCTAGCGACGGTTTGTTCAGGCGATTGTAGTGCGCGGCCAGGTTGACGTATGGCGAAAGGAACCCCGCTCCTCGCTCTTCGCTCAGTTCGACCGCCCTGCGGTAGTTCCGTACAGCCTCGGAATCTTCGTTCATCGACTCCAAGGCGAATCCCAGGGCGTTGTACGCCTCCATGTATCCCGGATCCAGGCTCAGCGCCAGGTCGAATTCCCGCCGCGCCGCCGGGAAATCGTCCTGCGCCGAATAGAGCTTCCCCAGGTTGTAGCGAATCTCGGCCGATTCCGGCTTCAGCCTGGCCGCCTGCTCGAATTCGATTCTCGCGCGGTCGAAGCGGCCGATGATCATCAGCGTTCGCCCGAGGATCTTGTGCGCCTCGGCGTTGTTGATGTTCAGTCTCAGAGACTGTGCAAGAGCTGCCACAGATTCGCCGATCTTCTGCTGGGCAAACAAGACGTAGCCCAGTGCGTAGTGCCCCCACCAAGATTCGGGCCTGTCCCGGACATACTTCCGCAGGCGCGGTTCGACCTGCGAATAGTTGCCTAGCCGGATCTCGGATTCAAACTCGCCGACAGCCACGGGATCATCGACATCGGTCGGGTCGGTTGCTACCCCTCCCAGCCTCGGCGGTGCCGATTCCGAAAGGATCGAGAGCAGCTTCGCGCGCTGTTGTTCGCGCTGGCGGGAGAGTATGCCGGCAATCTGCTCCGCGGAAGATTCGTCCCGCGGATCACGCTTCACCGCCTCCCTGAAGGCCTCCAGCGCCTCTTCATCGGATCCAGACTCGACCAGGCTCTCGCCCAAGAGACGATACGCCTCGGCGGAGGACGGTCGCAGCTTGACCGCGTCGCGAAAGGAGGCGGTGGCCCGGTCGTAGTCGCTCTTCGACCGCCAGGCGCGGCCAAGCCCCACGGCTCCTGCGTAAGAATCGGGCCTGAGTCCGAGAGCTGACTGGTATGCCTCGATCGCCGCGTCTGACTCGGACCGGCGCATCAGCGCGTCTCCCAGCAATGCGAAGGCCTCGGAATACTCCGGTGCCAGGAGCGTAACTTGGCGGAGCTTGTCCACCGCTTGGTTCACCTCGCCCGCTTCCAGAGCGGCCTGGGCCTCCCGCATCAAGACCGTGGCGGTTTCGGCCTGCTGCTTTTCCGTGATCAACGGGCGACTGGCATCGAGTTCGCGCTGTGCCTCGTCGCGGCGTCCGGCGCGGACCAAGGCGAGGCCGAGCTGGTAGCGGGCCTCGCCGAGATTCGGGTCCAGCTGGATGGCTTGCTCGAGGTGGGCCACGGCCTCATCGATCCTGCGCTCTGCCACGAGCGCCTGGCCGAGGGACTGATGAGCCTTGGCGAAGCCGGGGTCGATACGGAGAGCTTCTTGCAGTTGCTCGATCTCTCTGTCGCGGTCCGCTTTCTGGTTGTACGCCTGGCCCAGGTTGTACCGAGCGTTTGCGAGATTGGGGTTCAGCGCCAGCGCTTGTTCCAATTCGCGAATCGCCTCGTCGGCATCGACCACGACCAAGACCCCGCCGAGGTTCGCCCGGGCGTCCGCATAATCTGGCCGGATTCGAATGGCTTCGCCGAACGCGGCGATGGCCTCTTCGGTCTGGTCGGTCTGTGTCAAGACCAGACCGAGGTTGTTATGCGCTTCTGCATGCTCGGGATCCAACTGGATTGCCTTGCGGAAGGCTTCGGCGACCTGCTGCGAGTCCGCGCCGGACTTACCCAGCAGCCTGCCCAACACGTTATATGCGGCCGGGTGTTCGGGACCTGCAGCCAGCCCTGCGCGCAGGGCTTGGATCGGCAGGTCGAGGTCCGGTATCGCGCCGGCCTTCGCCGGAAGGTTGAGGGCAGCCTCGAACAGGCCAAGCGCCGAGTCCCCGCGTCCGGCCTCCAGAAAAACCAACCCCAGGTCGATGTACGGTGCCGGGAGCTCGCGGTTCAGGGCGATGGCCCGCTGCAGATAGCGCATGGCATCGTCTGCGCTCCCTTGTTCGCGGTAGGCCATTCCAAGGAAAGCGCAAGCCTCGGCCAAGGCGGGGTCTAGCGCCAGCGCGCCCTCAAGCTCGCTCACTGCCGCATCACGCTGGCCCCGATACCACAGTGCGAGGCCGAGGTGGTAGCGGGCCTCGGCCGAGCGGGGCTCCAATTCAATCGCCTTGCGGAGGTGGAGCACCGAGCCATCGAGATCGCCCTGACGCCCGAGCAGGAACCCTAGCAGCTCGCGGGCCGGGGCGAAGTCCGGCTCGGATTCAACGAGCGCTCGCAATTCAGCGAGCGTGGTTTCGGCATCGCCGCGCGCCAAGGCATTGCGCGCCGTTTCGATGCGCTGTGACGATTCTCCGGCCGGGACGGCCGGCGCAGCGGACCGACGGGCTCGGGCAGAGCTGCGCTTGAGGGCTTGGCCGAGGCCGTAATACGACTCCAGCTTCTCGGGATTGATCGCAAGTGCCCGCTCGTAAGCTGCCGCGGCAGCGTCGAGGTCGTGCCCCTGCAGAGCCAGGGCCAGCTGATGGTGCACCTCAGCGAGCGAAGGAAGCTGCTGGCCGTTCGGCCCCGCCCCTGGCGCGCTCCTCGCGAGCACCTCCCTGAATTGCTCGGCTGCCTGCTCGCTCTCCCCGACGGTTCTCAAGGCCACGCCCAGATTCATGCGGATCTCGGAATCCTCGGGCCTCAGGTCCACTGCTTTGCGGAAGGCTGCGACCGCTTCCTCCATATCCCCGGTCTCCACCAGCACGGTTCCCAAGCTGTTGTGGGAACGCACGAGCCCGGGATCGAGTTCGATCGCCCGGCGGAACTGCCGGATCGCTTCCGCATAGTCCCGGCCTTGCTGATGGGCGACCCCCAGCCAGTGGTGGCCTTGCGCCGAATCGGGATTTCGCTCCAGTAGTGTCTGGAATTGCTGGACGGATCGTTCTTGTTTCTCGGTCCGCAACAGCAGCATGCCCAACTCGAGCTGTGCCGGCTCGAGGGATGGGTCGAGCCTGGCCGCCTCGGCAAGTTCGGAGATCGCCTCTTCGACCCGCCCGGCGTTTCGCAGCGCCAGGCCGAGGTTGAAGCGCGTCTCGGCAGAGTCAGGGCTCAGCTCCGCGGCCTTGCGAAACGATGCCAGCGCTCGTTCCTGCTCGTTCTTGTTGCTGAACGCGATTCCGAGAGCGATGTGCGTTGGGACGTGTTCGGGGTCCAGCTTGAGGGCTTCCTCGAATTCGCGGATCGCAGAGTCCCACGAACGCTGTTCGAGCAGGCTCACGCCTCGCTGGTAAAGGTCGGCCGAGCGGTCCTGAGCCATGCCCGTCGCCAGCGCGGCGAAACTTGCGAGGGCGAAAAGACCCGCGCAGTGCCCTATCCAGCAAAAAGCGCGCGCCGCAACCTGAAGTGCCCTTTCGGAACGCGCTGGCGACCTGGACTGCATGGCGATGTTCGCGCGAACCCGGGCTCTAGTGCGGGTTGAGCAGCGTCTTGACAAGCTGCGCCTTCTCTTCTTCCTCGCGGAGCCCCTTGGCAGCCGCGAGCTGCTGCTTCGCCTCCTCGCGCAGGCCCATGCGCACAAGGAGTTGCCCGAACTGGTAGTTGGCACGGGCGGACTGTGGATTCAGCCGGATGGCGGTCTCGAAGTTCCGGCGGGCTTCGTCGTACTGCCTGGTCTTGACTTGAGAAGCCGCCAGGCCTTCGTACGAAAGGGCATGCTCGGGATGGCTCTCGAGGATCTCGCCGAACATCCGGATCGCGTCCTCGTTTCTCCCCTGCTTCTGGGCGATCATGGCCAAGTAGTAGGGGGAGAGCAGCTGGTCCGGGTCGAGCCGACAGCTCTCCGTGAGGTGTCGGATCGCGTCCTCGAACGCGACGCTGAGGTAGTAGACCGAGCCAACCGCGTACTGCATCTGCGCATCCTCGGGATTCTCGTCAAGGATGCTCTGGTATAGCTCGAGCGCCGCTTCGTACTGCCGGGCAGTGCCGCGCGCCGTGCCCAGCCAATACCGCGTGGACCTGTGGCCCGGCCGCAGTTCCAAGGCTCTCTCAAGCGCCTTAGTCGCATCCTCGATCAGATCCAGGCGCAACGCCACGGTCCCGAAAGACAGCAGCACCTCGGCGTCCTCGGGAGCCTCCAGCTTGGCGCGGATCAGGAAGGCCAAGGCCTTCTCAAGCTCGCCTTGCTTTTCCGCGATCGCAGCCACCTGCTTCAAAGCGGGGACCGATTGATCGTCAAAGCGCACGGCCAGCTCGTAGTTCTGCGACGCCTTGCCGAGCTCGTCTTCGAGCAAGTAGAACCCAGCCAGATTGAACACGACGTCAAAGTTTGCCAGCCCCTCTCGCTTGACACGCTCCAGGACCTCGATTCCGCTGGGATTGAGCCCGCCGCGCGACAATGCCAGGGCGAACTTGACGGTCCAGTCGCGCGGCACTGCCTCAAGCCTGTTCCAGTCATCGACCAGCCTGCGGGCCTTCGCCGGTTCTCCCGCGCCCGCGTAGCACTCGGTCAGCAGCAACAGACCGTCCGGCGACATCCGCAATTGCTCTTCCAGCGGGCGGGCCAGAGCGAGCGCCCCTCGGTGATTGCCCTTGCGAGCCTCGAGCCGGACCAATCCCAGCCTGGCGTTGGCGTTATCGGGGGCTTGGCCGAGTGCTTCCCGGAACAAGGCCTCGGCGCGGGCGTGCTTGCCGAGGAAGTTGTACGCTTGCGCGAGATTCAGGCGGGCTCCGACGAGATCGGGATTCTCGCGGATCGCCCGCTCCAAGAATTCGGTGCCTTCCTTGTAATTCTGCTGCTGGAGACGAATCGATCCCAGCAAGGCGAGGGCCACGGGCTCGCTTGCGGGATCGTCCAGAGCCAGTCGCGCCTCGGCCTCGGCGGAGGCGAGATTCCCTTGCTGCATCAGCTGCACAGAGCGCTGGAGGTGGTCTCCCGGGCTCGGCGCCGGATGAGCGGAGGGAGCCAGAAGAATCAGCGAGCAGAACCCGGCAGCGGCTAGACGAGCGAAGCGGGCTGGCGTTGCGAGCACCCTTGTGTCTCCGAGCCAGGCTCAGTATGTCGCTTGTCCCGGCAAGCCTAGGATAGCCCACACCAAGCCACCATGCAAAGCGCTGCGCCCCCTCCTGGGACCCTGCCGGTCGGGCCTCCATGGCACGTCCTAGCCGCTATGTTCGAAGCCTCAATTGGCTGGCGTATCGCTCGACTGCTGGAGCGAGATTCTCCTTGCGATAGGCTCGTAGGGATCCGCCGGGCGCCTGGCGGGATCCACATAGCGGGCCAAGTCTCGCACCGAAATCACCGTGCAGGACCGCTGCTCCAGGTAGTCCATGTATTGGGCGAATTGTTCGGGATCTGTGTGGACCCAAGGATGCTCCAGCGCCGGCACCCCGTGGAAGGTCAGCACTGCGATCTTGCCGTTCCGGGCTTGGTCGACGGCCCAGACCAGATCCTCGAAACCCCACTCGGGTCCTGCGTAGCCGGTCGTGGGTATGAGAAGCGGGTGATCTTCCTCCGGATCGTACGCGCGGCCGCGAGCGCCCAGTCCGCCATCGGGATGTTCGGGGCTCACGCCGCGGCGGGCGAACACATACCCCTTCTCCGAGAGGACCTCTACCACTGCGAGGCTGTGGCGCCAGCCCGGGTACACGAAAGTTGTCGGCGTTGGAATCCCGTGCTGCTCGCAGCGTTGCTCGATCAGTTCGAGATTGGACCGGATCTCTTCCTTCGCCAGCACTGCCATGTTCGGATGCCCGGCCGTGTGGTTCCCCACCTCGAAGCCGAGGTCGTGGAGGCGGCGGACATCGTCCCAGGAGACGTACCGCTGCTTTTGCACGTCGGCTCTGAAGCCAAGCCCTTCGGTGATATAGAAGGACGCTCCGAAGCCGTACTCTTGCAGGGTCGGCGCCACGAAGTCGATGTCAGACTTGTTGCCGTCGTCGAACGTCAGGACCACAAGCCCATCCGGGATGGGCTGCAAGCCGTTCGCAGCTGGCTGGTCGCAAGCAAGGCTCGAAACAGCTACAGCGATGACCGCCAAGGCGAGTCCCTTACGCATGGCGCTTCAGATTGTATTGGCGCAACGGTACGCAGGTCAAAGGGATCGGCGACACCGAAGGGGACAGATGCACCTCGGACCGCCACTCAGCACTTGCCTAGCCTGCAGCCAGTTTGCGACTCTAACGGGCAACAGGTCCGGCATAGCACTGAATGTGCTGCCCATCCATCGATCCAGCCAGACCGCAGCAGGGCCGAGCTGTTCAGCATCGGCTTGCCGCGGAAGCGACGGAAGGATGCACGCTGGGCGCGGGCACCATCCAGCTACTTCGATCGACTATGACTGAATCCAACAGACGCGAATTCTTCAAAGCTCTCACGGCGGCCACACCGGCTCTGGCCGCGGGAACTTGGCTAAGGGGCCTGGGCCACGCCCAGTCAAGTGGCGGCCCGGCGCAGGTCTTCCTGAACTCGGCCCGTAAGCGGGCGTCTATGGATCCCCGCTTGATGGGTGCGTTCCTTGAGCACTTGGGGCGCGCGATCTACGGGGGCGTCTACGAGCCGGACTCGTCCTTGGCGGACAGTAGCGGATTCCGCTCCGACATTGTCCGGGAAATGCAGGAGCTGAGGTGCCCGATCATGCGCTATCCGGGCGGCAACTTCGTGTCGGGCTACGACTGGCTGCATGGCGTCGGACCCAAGAACGACCGGCCCGCCGTGCTGGAGCGTGCTTGGAACTCCATGGAGACCAACCAGTTCGGCACCAACGAATTCATCGACTGGTGCGAGCTGATCGGCACCGAGCCCCTGCTTGCCACGAATCTCGGCACCGGCACACCGGAAACCTCGGCAGCGCTGGTGGAGTACTGCAACGTCGAGAAAGGCACTCGCTGGAGCGACCTGCGCCGGGAACATGGCTACGAGCAACCGCATGGGGTCAAGACGTGGTGTCTTGGAAACGAGATGGACGGCTGGTGGCAGATCGGTCACATGCCGGCCCGTGAATACGGTCGAAAGGCGCGCGACGCGGCGCGCCAGATGCGTTCCGTCGACCCCTCGACGGAACTCATCGCTTGCGGGTCGAGCGCCCCGTTCATGCCGACCTACCTGGTCTGGGACCGGGAAACGCTCGAGGAGTGCTACCCCGAAGTCGACGGGCTCTCGCTTCATCGCTACTACGGCAACACGCCTGACGAGACGGGCGAGGACTCGGCGCGCTTCCTTGCCTTGAATCTGGACATGGACTACCAGATCAAGGAGACGATCGCTGTCTGCGACTACGTTCGGGGGCTTCTCAAGTCACCGAAGCAGCTCTGGCTCTCGTTCGACGAATGGAACGTCTGGTACCGGGCGCGCTCGGGAGACCACACGAACGGCCAGGGGAAATTCGCGCCTCCGCTGCTTGAGGAGGTCTACAACCTCGAAGACGCGCTCCTCGTTGGAGGCATGGTGAATACGCTGCTGCGAAACGCGGACCGCGTCCGCATCGGCTGCCTCGCCCAGATCATCAACGTTATCGCTGCGCTGGTCACGAACAGGGACGGCGTGCTGCGCCAGACGATCTACTACCCGTACGCGTGGGGCATCAAGTACGCCAAGGGCAACGTACTGGACCTGCTCGTGCGCTCGGAAACCTACTCGGTCGAGCGCCAATACAATGCCGACTATGTGAACGCGCTTACGAGCCGGCCAGCAGAGACTCCGTATCTTGACGTGTCGGCCACCTTCGATCCGGAATCGGGAAATTACGGGATTCTCTTGCTCAACAGGGACCTGGAAAAAGAGCGCGAGGTCGAGCTCCGGTTCGAAGACATGACTCCGACCAGGGTGATTCAGGCCGAGATGATCAATGGGTCGGACCTCAAGGCGACGAACACGTTCGACAATCCGAACAACGTGGCCGGCCAGCGGTTCGATGCGCCATCCCCGGCTGCGACGATGAGCATCAAGCTTCCCGCGCGGTCGTACACCGCCCTTCAGGTGGCGACCGGCTAGGGTACGCGGTCGCTTGCGGGAAGTTCTGGATCGGAAGGCCTTTCGTTGCTTGCAGCCACCACAGAGTTGGACGCGTATCAGTGGCGCGTACGAGGGCTTGCCGGATCGTCGAGTCACTGTTAGCTCTGGGCGTCGCGGTCGTCTCCCAACACTGACGCGGCTTGGGAGCAGGTGCTTGCGGAGGGGGCGGGCCGCTCGAATCCTGGGTGCCAGCGGCAGGATCCGCGAAGACTCGGCCCTAGTATCTGAAGACCAAGGACTGCAATCTTGTTCCAGAAAATGCACAATCTGTTCGAAAAAAGCAGTTAAAATGTAGATTATTACCTAGACTGAGTTCATGCTACTGCGATTCAGGGTTGGCAACCACCGCTCGATTCTAGAACCGGTGGAGCTGTCGATGATCGCCGTTGACGAGGAACGGACGGCGGCGAGAGCGTTCGACGGCCTATCAGAGCGCGTCCTGACCGTCGCCGGAATCTACGGGCCCAACGCATCTGGCAAGTCCAACGTGTTAGAAGCCATGGCTTGGCTGTCGATGGCCGTTGGCTTGTCGCTTCAAGCCTGGGATGATCACATTCCGCGTGAGGCGCACAGGTTCGGCAAGGGGCCCACTTCGCCATCAGAGTTTGATCTGGACATAGAAGTGGACGGTGTCCGATACGCGTATCGGCTCGAAGTGGACGACTCGAACGTGCTGTACGAGAGTCTGGACAGCTATCCGGAGGGCCGGCGGAGAAACCTCTTCACACGCCACAAGAACGAAATCGACTTTCGCCGGGGCCTCGGCGGAACCCGAGGAATGCGGGATTTGCTGACTCCGACAACGCTGGCGCTCTCCGCTGGCAGGCGGGTGGGTGATACCGACTTGAGGAGCGTCGGGAGAGCGGTAGCGAGAATCCGTGTTCTCGGGCTTCGGAGGAGACGGTTTCGTCGTGCCGGCGCTGGCATCCATCCATTCGACAGCACGATGCGCTTGCTCTTCGAGGCAGTTGAAACCGATCAGCTAGGGCTCTTTGGTGCTGCCGAGGAGCGAGCGGACGTCACGCGTCCGGGCCACGTCTTGGACTTGCTTCGCTTCGCGGATCCGGGAATCAACGATTTCGTGATCAGCGAAGAGGAGTCCGGGCGTCTTGGTGGACCTCGTCGTTACCTTGGGCTCGTGCATCGCGGAGAAGGCGAACCGGTCACTTTCGACCTAGAGGATGAATCCGCCGGAACCCAGACTTGGTTCCGCTTGATCGGTCCAGCGTTCGCTGCGCTCAGATTTGGTCAGATCCTTCTCCTAGACGAGATCGATGCGAGTCTTCATCCTCGGCTCTCGTCGCGACTGATCGAGATCTTCCAGGATGCCCAGACCAATACCCGTGGGGCTCAACTCATCTTCACCTCCCATGACACGTCCCTGCTCAATAGCTTGAACCGCGACGAGGTGTGGCTCACCGAGAAAGCGCCTGACTTCACCACCCGCCTCATTGGCTTGGCGGAGTTCGGGGGTGAGCGCGTGCGGAAATCCCTCAACCTGGAAAGAGCCTACCTTCAGGGCCGGTTCGGAGCCATTCCCGAAGTCGACCAGGTCGCGGTTCGCCGAGCCTTGGGGATCGATTCTCAGCCTCGCGATGGCTAGGCCGACTGACCGCAGGCCTCGCGGGGACAGCTCGCTTCGCCGCAGGGTCGCGGTTCGTAGGCCCAAGCGGACATTCCTGGTGTTCTGTGAGGGCACAAAGACCGAGCCCGACTACCTCACGGCCCTGAAACAGGAGCCAGCGGTCCGGGACTCCGCCTCAGTTGACATCCGAATCGACCAGAACGTAAGTGGTGCCGTGCCGCTGACCCTAGTGAAGGCGGCAGCCGAAGCCCGAGATCGCAATTCCCAAGAGCAAGGTGAGATCGATGAGGTGTGGTGTCTCTTCGACGTCGAATGGCCAAAGAATCACCCCAACCTTCGTGAAGCCAGAGCTATGGCTGAGACGAGCGAAGTTCGTCTTGCCATTTCAAATCCGTGCTTCGAACTATGGCTGGCACTCCATTTCGAGAACCGCACCGCTTGGCTCGACAACGATGCTGCCGGGAGGCTACGCCGCGACCACGACAACAGTTTGGGTAAACGACTGGACGGATTGAAATACATGCCCCGGCGTGCCGACGCGGCAGAACGTGCGCGCGCCTTGACGAAAAAGCACGCAGGAGACGGAACGGAGTTCCCGCATGACAATCCATCGTCGGGTATGCACCTCTTCCTAGAGGCGATAGAGACCAACGGGTAGGATGCCCTTACTCTAGCTGCCCGAACTCGGCAACGGTCGTGCTCGTGTACTTCGACCGGCAGTTGAGACACGTCACGTGGCTGATGCAAGATTCGTCATCAATTCCGCGATCACAGATCGAGTCCTCCTCTCTTGGGCGCCGATCCTGCTGCTCCACATGGACGCTCGCCACCGCTGGCATCCCGCCCGGCATATCTCTCTAACCTCATATGGACCGAGCAGTTTGCGCGATCGCCAATCGAGGGGACGTTCCGCCTCCTTCGAACGTTCAGATCCCGGAGCTCTTTCGGTTGGTAGGGGAATCCTGAACATTCGTGGACGTAGGGCAGAGGCTCGCACGGCCCTTCCACTATGTTTCGGCTGGCCAGGTGACCCGCCGCCCATAGGGACGGCGGGCGCACTTGTACCCGCAAGCCAGCTTGCATCTCGAAACGGACAAACCAATCAACTTCCCGGAAGAGCAACGGCCGGACTGCCCCTCAGGCAGCATGGAAGCAGATTCTCTCGTGAATCGCCTGTCGGTTCGCGAGGGATTGTCGGGATGGAACGGGTCTCTGAGGGGGCCCGCGTGGACTTGTCCGGACAGGACCCACCTTGAAAGGTGTAGTCTGGGCAACGTGTTGATATGCAGTGGTTTACGTAGTCCTGTGTTACGCTCCGCTCCAGATCATCGAGAAGAAATCGCGACCGTACAATTCATCAAGTTGCGCATCAGATGGCGACGAGCCGAGACCCCACACAGTTCACGAAGCACTCCGACCGGCGCCCGAAAGGGCCGACGGAATTGACAGGACTGTTCGCGTTTGCGATGATGCGAACAGTCAGATTGCTCCTCAGTAGCTCAATGGTAGAGCATCCGGCTGTTAACCGGAGGGTTGTAGGTTCGAGTCCTACCTGAGGAGCCAATCCTGTCACCTATCTCTTAGGCCGCTCATTCGTAAATCATTGAAGAACAATAACCTTATCGGTCACTAGAAATTCAGTTACCACGCTTCCCACCGTTCGGGCCATTTGGGAATTCCGTCGCGGGCAGATGCGCCCAAATAAGCAAGGGCCTCCGAAAAGGCCCTGCGCCCTGCGCTCGAAACCGCAAGGGGAGTATCTCAAAGTATAGCGCAAACGCGGAACGAAGTTTCTAGCAAACGCAACAAGTAGTGTGATTCTCGTGCGCCAGAAGCGGGAAGGCTGGGGTGCCGGGACCATCGACCGTCTTTCGCACGACCTCCGCGGGGAATTCCCGGAGATGCGGGGATTGTCGCCCCGCAACCTCAAGTACATGCGCGCCTTCGCCGCAGCCTGGCCTCAGCGGGAAATCGTGCAAGAGGTGCTTGCACAAATCACTTGGTACCACAATATCGCCTTGTTGGAGAAGATTGACGACGAAAGCGTTCGCCTCTGGTACGCCGCCAAGGCGCGCGAAGCAGGCTGGAGCCGAAACATGCTAGTCGTTCAGATCGAAAGCAGGCGCCACGAGCGCCAAGGCAGCGCCGTCACCAACTTCCACCGGACACTTCCGCCAACCGACTCCGATCTGGCCACGCAGGCGTTCAAGGATCCGTACTTGTTCGATTTCCTCGGCACCGCCAAACCACGCACCGAGAGAGAGCTCGAGCAGGGCCTCGTGGACCACGTCCAGCGCTTCCTGCTGGAGATGGGAAGCGGATTCGCCTTCGTCGGCCGACAGGTGCTACTAGAGGTCGGCGACCGTGACTTTCGCCTGGACCTGCTGTTCTACCACCTCAAGCTCCGCCGGTACGTCGTGGTCGAGCTCAAGGCGGTTCCATTCAGCCCCGCCTTCGTCGGCCAAATGAACCTGTACCTCTCCGCCGTGGACGACCTGATGCGCCACCCCGACGACGCGCCAACCATCGGCCTCCTGCTCTGCAAGGGCAAGGGCAAGGACCGGATGGCCGTGGATTACGCCCTGCGCGACCTCGCCAAACCCCTTGGCGTCGCGGACTGGGAAACCAGCCTAGTCGAGGTTCTGCCGGACGATCTAAAAGGTAGCCTGCCGACCCTGGAAGAGATTGAAGCGGAGCTTCAGGGGGCCGATGGTGAGGAAGGGTGAAGTCGCCATCGTTGAAGTTCAGAGCTGGCGCCAGTGGCATCGATGCGTTCCGGAGAAAGCACGAAGCGCGGAACACTAAGCTGAGTTGCAATGATCCCTAAGACAGGTCTCGTCCCGCTCAATGTCGTAGCCCTGAAAGCTAGGCGAAGCCGGCGGTTGATGCTAGCAGGGTGGGTCGGCGACGCACGTATCGAGGCACGCTGCCCAATAGTAGCGGTTGGTGCCAATGCGTGGAATTCGATAAGTGGTGTATACTTCTGATGTATACACCAAAGGCCGGCCAAGTGATTCGGACACAGATATACCTAACCAGTCGGCAGCGAGGCCAACTTGCCGCTATCGCCCGCAGCGGCGGCAGGCGGCGAAGCGAACTGATCCGCGAAGCCATCGATCAATTCATCGAACAACATGCCCGTGAGCGACGCTCGGCTGTGCTGCGCGATGTCGCAGGAATCTGGAAGGATCGGATGGATCTTCCGTCCCTCGACACCCTGCGGAGCACTTGGAACAGGGGCTGAACTTGCAACGCCCGTTTCTAGTCGATACCGACATCCTGATTGACTATCTGCGAGGGTATCCGACTGCGGTCCGTTTCGTGATCGAACACGCGGATCGCATCACTGTCTCCGCCATGTCGGTTGCGGAGCTTTACGCCGGCGTCCGTGGCGCCGCCGAAGACACGGAACGCCAAGACCTAGAGGAGTTCCTTGCACTGTTCCCCGTTGTCCCGGTCAGTGCAGAGATCGCTAGGGTCGGCGGACTGTACCGACAAGCCTACGGACGATCCCACGGGGTTGGTCTAGCGGACGCTGTGATCGCGGCGACCGCCGACCTGTCCGAATCCGCATTGAAGACCTTGAATGTCAGGCACTACCCCATGTTCAGCGACCTCGATCCGGCCTATCGAAAGTAGCCGGATCGCTCGTCTCGTCGGCACCTAGACAGGTGCTCGGCCGCGCACCTGCGCGCCAACAACGAGGCCTGCGGCATCCCGATACTCTTCCCTTACAAATCAATCGTGTTCTCGTCGTAGATGACTTCCGCAATCCCAATGGTGGCGCGCGACCCGGCGTACCAAGCAGTCTCCTTAGCCTGTCTCAGCTTTCCGGATGCTGGTGCCCGGGGCGGGGGCTGGCAGTTGCGTCCGCCTAATGCGAATGCGAAGCAGTCTCTACGGTGACTTGTACTCGCTCTGGGAGAAGCGGTTGCGACATACGCGATTGCATTGCCAGATCCTGCAAATATGACATATGATTAGAAATGGCAGGTTTAGGCCAAATGCCAGAGCATCGTAGGCAGCAATTCAGTGCGTCGGTAGCAGAAAACGGCAGAGTCGTGATTCCGGCCGCGCTTCGCACGGCGCTTGGCATAGCCGGTCAGCGCGCTGATATCTTCTTCGAGCTGCGTGGGGACCACGTGACCCTCACAAGCAGAATGCGGGAGTTAAGGAGAGCGCAGGACCGGCTTGCAGGGATCGCTCAGACCGGCCACAAGCTGGCTTCGGAGGAATTGATCGAAGACCGACGGGCAGAGGCTCGCAGGGAATCGGGCGATGCCTAGGGCAGTCCTCGATGCCTCGGCCCTACTCGCCGTGCTGTATCGCGAGCCGGGCTCTGTCGTGGTCGAACGGTACTTCGCGCAGGGAATCGTATCCTCCGTCAATCTTTCGGAGGTCGCCGCAAAACTTAGCGACCGCGGGGTCGACAGCCAAGAGGTGGTCGAAATCCTGTCAGGCCTCGGCTTGGAAGTCCGAGAATTTGACACGGAGCTTGCACTCATGGCAGGGGCCCTTCGCAAAGTGACCCGGCCTCTAGGACTGTCGCTCGGAGACCGGGCCTGTCTCGCTCTCGGCATAGCTGAAGGCACGCCCATCCTCACCACTGACCGGGCTTGGACGGCCGTGCCAATCGAGACTGCAGCCGAGGTTGTCATAGCCCGATAGGATGGGCCTCCATGGTGGAAGCCTCCGCACCATCGCCGAAGGCGGGGACAGCGGGCACCTGGACTTGGAGAATCCCGAGCCCGTCCGCAAGGTTAGTTCGGCATTGCGAGCTAGAGCGTCGTTCACCGCGCAGCTCCATTGCTGCCTTCGAGAACCCGTCGGCTGTTTCGGAACTGCTCGACCAGTCTCCGCTGTCGCGCCTCGACACACTCACGTTTGACGCTGAGCGGCGGAATGAACCTGCGGGGGGCTAAGGGATCGCTAGACTGGATGGGCGTACCGGTTCCATTCGTGGGGAAGGTGAAGTGGATCAGCAGATAACTTCGCGAATCGCAGGTCGCGTCGTTGAAGGCAAGTTCCTGCATGTTTGGGATGTCGAACGGCTATGGCGACTATCCCGCGGATTTGAGATCGTTGAAGTATCGATTGATGATCTGCCTGAATTCGACAGCGACGAGCCATGGTATGGCTATGGAGCAGACACGCCCACATGCAGGTCCGTAGCAAGTCATGCCAAGAAGATTCTGGATTCTGACCTAACGTTTCCGATCATATTGAGTTTTGACAACCAAGTCCTTGATGGCATGCATCGAGTTGCGAAGGCGTGGACGCTCGGTCTGGAGACTGTTTCTGCCGTACGATTCGACAAGCCAATTGATCCGGACCTTGTTCTAGAAATGAAGGGCAGCATTGACCCTCAGGAGATCTTGAAACAGCTCTCTAGGAAGAGATCTGCGACACAGGATGAGCCGTACGACACGGCCGGCAGTCTCTCGGAGACGGCAAAGGCCGAGAGCTAGTCGCGTGACTGGGGTTCGGGTTGATCAGGCTGCGCTGTCGCGGTCTCGGTGTGACCGTATGATCTCGGTACTGTCCACGCTAGATCGAAGCCGATTTCGCAACTCACGCGCTTGGGAAACGAAATCTCCCGTACCTTCAAGCAGCGTCTCCCGGAGAATCTCACGGTGCTCGTCCTCGGCCGATCTACCGTTCGCAGCCGCCCTCTGTTTGAGCGCAAGAACGATCTGCCGAGTCACATTGCGGACGATCAGCTGTGCCATCGAGTTGGCATTCCTTGAACTGCAATCAATGATGTCATGCTCGCGACCGGATGGGCTAGCAACCCCAGGCAACGATTGCAAGTGGAAGCGTGGAGGGTGACTGCGGCATGCGTCTCACGGTTGCGACGGAAAGAGAGGACGATGGGCGCTGGATCGCAGAAGTGATAGGCCTGCCCGGCACAATGAGGTACGGTCAGACCCGAGCGGATGCGATCAGCAAGGCCGCGGCATTGGCGCTCCGCGTCTTGGCAGAACGAATCGAGGCAGGCGAGGAACCTCTCGAACCAATCGAGATCCGGGTTGCAGCTGGATGAGTGCTTGGCGGCGTTCCGATCCCGCTCGAGGGCGAGGCTAGCGAGCCTTGGCCGACGACGAGACTTCGGCCGACTCGAAAACAATAGCGGCGAGGGGCGGCAGTGTCAGCTGAACCGAGTACGGGTGGCCGTGAAGCGGCACCTGCTCGCCCTCCACCACTCCTCGGTTGCCTACGTTCGACCCGCCGTAGTGCTCCGAGTCGCTGTTCAGCAGTTCCTTCCATGCTCCAAGTCGCGGCACGCCGAGCCGATAGCCTTCACGCACGACCGGCGTGAAGTTACAGACCACCAAGAGCGATTCTGCGGCAACGGCCCCCAGTCTCAGAAAGCTGACGACGCTGGCCTCCCAGTCCTGACAGTCCACCCACGAGAAACCCCGATCTTCTAGATCGGTCTGGTACAGGGCAGCCTTTTCTCGATAGAGCCGGTTCAAGTCGGCAACGAGACGCCGCACGCCGCTGTGCGAGTCGTGCTCTAGCAAGTGCCAGTCCAGGCTTCGATCATGGTTCCATTCGGCTCGCTGCGCGAACTCGCCGCCCATGAACATCAGCTTCTTGCCCGGGTGCGTGTACATGTACGTATACAGCAGCCTCAGATTGGCAAACTTCTGCCAATCGCCGCCGGGCATCTTCTCCAACAGCGACGCCTTGCCGTGCACGACCTCGTCGTGCGAGAAGGGGAGCAGGAAGTTCTCGCGAAATGCGTAGAGCATGCTGAAGGTGAGGCGATTGTGATGGTGCTTGCGGTAGATGGGATCCAATTTCATGTAGGCGAGCGTGTCGTGCATCCAGCCCATATTCCACTTGAAGCCGAACCCGAGGCCGCCATGTGACGTGGGACGCGTGACCTGGGGCCACGCCGTCGATTCCTCAGCCATCGTCATGACATCGGGAAAGTGCCCGTAGACCTGCTCGTTGAACGTCTGCAGGAAGCGGATTGCTTCGAAGTTCTCATTGCCACCCTGATGGTTCGGTATCCATTCCCCTTCCTGCCTGCCGTAGTCGCGGTATAGCATCGAGGCCACCGCATCCACGCGAATGCCGTCTACGTGATACTTCTCGCACCAGAAGATTGCGCTTGCCACCAAGAAGTTCGCGACTTCCGCCCGGCCGTAGTTGAAGACCAGCGTGTCCCAGTGCGGATGGCGGCCGATCTTGGGATCCATGTGCTCGTACAAGTGGGTCCCGTCGAAGCGCGCCAAGCCGTGCGGGTCATCGGGGAAGTGAGCCGGGGCCCAGTCGATGACCACTCCGATTCCGCGCTGGTGCAGCGTGTCGATCAGGGCCATGAAGTCGCGGGGCCCCCCGAAGCGACTGGTGGGTGCGAAATAGCCGGTGGTCTGATAGCCCCACGAGCCGCCGAACGGATGCTCCGTCACCGGCAGCAGCTCCACATGGGTGAAGCCCATCTCCTCGACGTAGTCGGCCAGCCTCGTCGCAAGCTCGGCATACGTCAACCAGCGGTCTGCTTCGTGGGGAACGCGCATCCACGAACCCAGATGCACCTCATAGATGGCCAGCGGAGCGTCGTGCCGGTTCCGCGCCGCCCGTCCGGCCATCCACTCCGCATCCGACCATTGGTAGGCCTCTAGGTCGCAAATCTTGGATGCTGTGCGCGGCGCCGCTTCGCAGGCGAACGCGTACGGGTCCGCCTTCTCCGCCTCATAGCCGTGACGCTCCGAAACGATGCTGTACTTGTAGAGCGCGCCATCGCCGACTCCCGGAACGAATCCCTCCCACACGCCGGACGCGCCCCGGTTGACCAAGGGGTGGCGGCTTCGGTCCCAACCGTTGAAATCGCCGATCACGGAAACGGCGTCAGCGTTGGGTGCCCAGACTGCGAAACGGGTGCCGGAGGACTCGCCGGTGTACGCGGGATGCGCACCCAAGCTCTCGAAGCTGCGGTAGTGGGTGCCGGCTGCGAGCAGGCCAAGGTCCCAATCGGTCAGGAATTTCGGCTGTGCCATTGGGTCCATCGCTAGTCCTGCTCGGCGGAGCGCCGGGCCCGCTCGATGCCAGTCAGTGCTGACACCACACCCCGATCTGCTTGGATCTGCTCAAGCGAGAGCCGCGCCCTGCGCGTCCAGTTGGGACGCTCCTGATCCGTACCGGGCGTATTCTGCGGATCGGTCTCGCCCCAGAGATCCTCTAACGTCACGATGACACACTCTGCTTGGGACGCGCCCAGCGTGGTCAAGCAGGCCCGCAGCACAGCGTCGGCGGACGGCTGCCCTCCACCAATCAAGCGAAGCTTGCGCAAGTGGCTGAGAAGGGCCCGCTTGAGTCGTTTTCGCCGCTTGCGGGCATCGTCGGCGTGGTCGTCGTCCAGCAGGCCCAAGGAGGCTTGGTCGTCGATGTCGCGGCCCGTCCAGAACGAAGCGAACATCGCGGTGTCGTGGGTGTTCACCAAGGCCACGCTCTGGCGCGCCGGAGCATTGTAGGGAGGGTTCCTGTCTCCGCTGTACTCGAATTGCGAAACATACATGCGCCTCAGGCCGTGGTCGGCCATGCGCTGCCGTACGTATCCCGGCACAGTGCCGAGGTCCTCTCCAACCACCGCCGTGTTGGAGCGCTGCGATTCCAGGCACAGGATGGCGTAGAGCTCTTCGGCGGGATAGCGGACATAGACGCCTTGATCCCCGCCGAAGCCTTTTGGAATCCAGTACAAGCGGTGCAGCCCCATCAAGTGGTCGACGCGGAGCACCCCGGCAAGCCGCATGTGGTGGCGAATGCAGGCGATAAAGTACGCGTGTCCCTGCTGCCTCGCCAAGCGGGGATTGATCGGCGCGAAGCCCCAGTTCTGCCCCTTGCTGAAGAAGCGGTCGGGGGGAGCGCCTGCGGCGATGCCCTGGGGGAAGATGTCTGAGTGCCGGTGGCTGTCAAAGCCGCGGGGATGCACTCCCAAGGGCAGGTCAAGGCACAGCTGGTGGCCGTCTTCGGCGGCCCGCTCGGCCAAGGCGTTGAGCTGCTCTTCAGCGATCCACTGCGCAAACGCGTGATAGGCGCAGACCGGATCCCGCAGCGTGAACTCCGGCGGCTCGCGAAGCCCGCGCTCAAGTCCAGCTCGAAAGGCAGCGTAGGCGCGCAACTCCGCGTGCCGTTCCACGAATCGGGCGAACGTTTCCTGCCGCGCTCCGCCCAGCCTCGCCAGCGCCTCTTCCAAGGCGGCTCGCTTGCCGCGCATTAGGCCCCGATAGTCGATATGCCGGCCTGCGGGCGCATCGCCGATCCCTCCGAACTCGGGCGACCACTCCGGCACGGAAGGCAGATCCACGAAGAGTTCGTTCCAGAAGCAACGGCTGACGGGCATGTACGGGCTCGGCTCGAACGGTTCGTCCAGAAACGAGGCGAGCAGCGGCAGCGTGCTGACAAATCCGCCTCCCAAGCTCCCTAGCCATGCAGTCAGTTTGGACAGGTCCGCAAACGTGCCAACGCCGGGGGAATTCCGCGAATGCAGGGCATACAGGGGGGCGAACGCGCCCCAGCCCCGCTTCAGGTCGCAGCAAGAGCGGGGCGCGCGGACGAGCAGGCCACCAGATTCGTGTCCGGAGACCCTGACCCGATAGCGGTAGTAGCCAGCCCCGATGGGCGGGCCGTCAATCGGCAGTTCGACTACCGCATAGCGGCGACCGTGGACAGATACCTTCCGGCTGCAGGGCAGGCGTCGCACTTCCGCCGAAATCTGGCGCTGAATGCCGGATTCGTTCTCGATCGAGACGTCGAGCCGCTCAGCCTGCAAGGCAATCGGCAGGCGGAGCCGCAGCGAGACACGCTCCTGCTCGGTCGCCCTCCCCTGCCCTAGCCACGAGACGCTGACCGGGTCGCTGATGCGCTCCCAGCGCTCGATCTCCGCACGCCGGACCTCACGCGGAACATCTTCGGACTTAGCGACATCAGCACCGAGGTTTCGCAGCACGGCGAAGAGCGCCTCCCGCTCGGGGTATCGATCCTGGCGGAACCCGTCACGGTGGACAGCTTGGACGCCGTATAGGCGCGCCAGTCTCTGGAGCGAGGGATCAGCCACCTTCCGCCCTCAGCAGCGCGAAGCTGCGATCGGTCAGTTGATACTCGCGGCCGTCCGGGTCAGTCGGCGCGCAACCGTCCCGCGCGGTATCAAGCTCGACCTTCCAGTCGGACATCTCCGGCAGGCAGAATGCGCATCGGCGCTCCGATCCGTTGAACAGCAGCAACAACGCAGCCCCGCAGCCGGCGGCGACGAGCGCGCCGAAGCACTGCAGGCTGTCGTGGCTCCAGTCCCCGTCAGCGATCTCTTCACCGCTCGGATGAAGCCAGGCGACATCTTTGAGCCCGGTTTCAGAATCCACGAGTCCTTCGAAGAAGCGCTCGCGTCGCAAGGCCGGTTCAGCCCGGCGGATCCGGGCCAAGCACCGTGCGAATTCCAACAGTGGACTGCCCGCTGCACACGTCCAGTCGACCCAGCTGACCTGATTGTCCTGGCAGTAGGCGTTGTTGTTCCCCCGCTGCGTTCGCCCGAACTCGTCGCCGGCTGCGAGCATCGGCACACCCTGCGAAAGAAGCAGGGTTGCGAGCAGATTGCGCTGCTGCCGCTCACGCACGGCCAGCACCTGTCTGTCCTTAGTCGGGCCCTCTGTGCCGCAGTTCCAACTGTGGTTGTTCGACTCGCCGTCACGGTTGCCCTCCCCGTTGGCGGAATTGTGCTTGTGCGTGTAGGTGACGAGGTCGGCCAACGTGAAGCCGTCGTGGGACGTGACGAAGTTGATGCTGGATTGGGGCGAATGCCGAGATGGCCCGAAGACATCGCTGCTGCCCGCCACGCGGGAGGCCAACCGCGGCACCATGCGGGCATCGCCGCGCCAGAAACGCCGGGTCTCGTCGCGGAAGCGCAGGTTCCACTCGGCCCAATCGGAGGGGTAGTTGCCGAGCTGCATGCTGTCGTGGGCATTGACATCCCACGGCTCGGCGATGAGCTTGACAGAGCGGAGGACCGGATCTTGGCCGATCGCGGTGAGCAGGGGAGCCAGGCGGTCGAAGCCGCGCTCGGTGCGTCCGATTACGGTGGCAAGGTCGAAGCGAAAGCCGTCCACGCCCATTGCTTCGACCCAGTGCCGCAGGCTGTCCATGACGAGGTGCACGACGGCCGGATGCTGGGTGTTGAGCGTGTTGCCGCAGCCGGTGTAGTCCACATAGCGGCGCCTATCGCCGGGCTCTAGTCGGTAGTAGCTGGCGTTGTCGATGCCGCGAAACGAAAGGGTGGGGCCGTAGTGGCCCTGCTCGGCCGTGTGGTTGTATACCACGTCTAGGATGACCTCGATGCCCGCTTGATGGAAACGCTCCACCATGTCGCGGAACTCCTGCGCCACCGCCGCGCCGGTGGCCGCGGCGTAGCGCGGTTCGGGCGCGAAGTAGCCCAAGGGCTGGTAGCCCCAGTAGTTGGTCAGCCCGAGCTTGGTCAGCCGGTGGTCGTCGACAAAGTGCTGCACCGGCAGAAGCTCGACGGCTGACACGCCCAAGCTGCGCAGGTGCTCCAAGACGGGCTCGGATGCCAAGCCCGCATAGGTGCCTCGCAAGCCGGGATCCACTTCCGGGTGGAGTTTCGTCAAGCCCCGGACGTGCAGCTCGTAGATCAGCGTGTCGCGCCAACTCGTGCCAGGCCGGCTCGCCGCGCTGAGAGGGGGGGCCGTGTCGACCACGATGCCCAGAGGCGAGCAATCGCCGCTGTCCAGGTTGCTCTGGGCTTGGTCCAGGGCATCTGGATCGGGGTAGGTGTCAGACCTGTAGGAATAGACTTCCGGCCCCCACTTGGGAGGGCGGGCGACGGCGCGGGCATACGGGTCCAACAGGACCTTGCGCGGGTCGAATCGGTGGCCCGCGTCGGGATCCCACGGCCCGCGCACCCGATAGCCGTAGACCTGGCCAGCGCTGATCCCGGCGAGACGTGCGTGGAAGACCCCGCCCGTTCGCGACGCCAGCGGCAGCACCTCTGCCGGGCGCGGCTGGCGCGGCGAATCGAAGAGGCACAGCTCGACCGCTTCGGCGTGCTCGGAGAACAGGGCGAAGTTCGCGCCGCCGGGGCAGAGACTCGCTCCGAGAGGGTGCGGCGTCCCCCTAGATACGGCTCTGCCCATGTTCTTGCTGGCAGCGCTGGGACAGGGCGGTCCGGCCATGCGGGCCGCGCCCGGTATCCACGACCCCAGGCCATCCAGGTCACTCCTGCGCGCGACCGAGACGGTTCCCGCGCGGAAAGTTTGACGGCCGCCGCCGATACCGAATAATATAGTCGAAGAGGCCGCTCCGTTCGCGTTGGCTCGGGAGGGTGGTGGTCTCTCTCTAACGTAGAGTTCACGCACGCAAGCCGCGGTCTGGGTCATTGGGGGAATCGTGGCGTTGCGTAGCACTGGCACTGTCGGCCGGGGGATTCCAGCCGCCGTCTGCGGCCCTTGGAGCGGTCGCTGGGACTGAAGTCATGCAGAACACGAGGACATCCTTGCGCAGCAAAGCGCCGCACGTCGTCCACGTCGCGCGGGAGTGCGCCGAAATTGTCGCTGCCGGCGGCGTCGGCGACGTGGTGCTGCAGCTGGCACTCGAGTGTGTCAAGCAGGGGCTGCATTCCACCATCTTTCTGCCGCACTACGGCCGCTACAGCCACGAGCGCCAAAGGGCCTTGGCCGAGCGCATCTCCGCGATGCTGCCTTGGGAACATCGCCAGGTGCGCTATCTGGATCCCGAGGCCTACGACATCCCGATGGCCTATTCGGACAGTCCGCACCGGACCGAGCCGGCGGCGATCGAGACGATCCAGTTTTCCGGGCCAGTCCGCCTGCAAGTGGCGCAAGTGGTCGCGGACCGCTTCGTGGGCAAGCAGCGGCCCTACTCCTACACCTCCGGCGAAGTGAAGGCGATCTTGGAAGCCTCGCGCGGGGACGGCATGGTTTGCGGCGCCGAGCCCCCGCCCAAGGCGTTCCCGCTCGAAGAGGGCAGCGGGCACTTCGACTATTTCGCGATGAACGTGCTGTTGCAAAAGGCCGCCTTGGCCTGGATCGAGAGGCAGCGCCGCCCTGTCATCGTCCATTGCCACGATGCCCACACGGCCATGTTGCCGATGATGGCCAAGCTGGCCGAGCCACCCTCGCCGAGCGCGGACAGCCGCTTCGTGGCGACGGCCCACAATTGCGGCGCCTCCTACCGGCAGCGCTGCGCCGATCTGCGGTTCGTGGCAGCAGCCAGCGGCCTGCCCCTGACAGCTGTGTCCCAGTGCGTGATCGATGGAGAGTTCGATCCGTTCGCAGCGGCTGCGCTGTACGCAGACCACCTCACCACCGTCAGCGACGGCTATGCCTGGGAAGTCCAAGGGGCGCACCTGCACACCTCGGGCGGCGACGCCGACCTGCGCGGCTTCTCGGAATTCCTAGCACAGAATTCGATCCCGCTCGAAGGCATCGCCAACGGCGTCTCGGCTGCGCTGAAGGGCCCGGAAGCGATCCGCAAGCAAGTGGGCATGCGTCTGTCGGACGCTGGCGGCTTCGATTGGAAGCCTGCTTTCCGCAAGCGCTTCGCCAAGCGGCTCTCCAAGCGCGAGCTGGACCCGAGCTGGGGCGTGCGCTCGGCAGACCGCCACGGCAGCCTGAGGGCTTTGGTCGACGGCGGCTGCCTGTTCACCTTTGTTGGCCGCTGGACCGACCAAAAGGGCGTGGACATCGCGGTCCGCGCCGCGCAGGAAGTGCTCAGCACCGACGCCGCGGCCGGCCTGTGCGTGCTGGGCGAGGGCAACCAGCCGTTCGTGTTCTCGGGCCTGTTGCGGCTGGCGGAGGAGTTTCCCGGCCGGGTGGCGGTGATCAAGGGGTTCAGCGACAGTCTCGCGGCCAGGATCTACGCAGCGGGGGACTTCCTGCTCGTCCCGTCACGCTACGAGCCGTGCGGGCTGATCGACATGATCGCCCAGCTGAACGGAAACCTGCCGATCGTCAACCAAGTCGGCGGCCTGTCCAAGGTCATCGATGGCGTGACCGGCCTAGGCTACTTCGCCACCACTGATCGCGAGAACCTGCGCGGCTTGGTGAGCGCCATGCGCCGTGCGCTGGCCCTGGCCGCGAATCCGGAGGCCTTGCGCCGGATGCAGCGGGCGGCGGACCGGGAAGTCCGCGAGAAGTACAACTGGACAGCAACGCTCGAACGCTACGCCCGGCTGTACGGACTGCGCCTGCCGGTTTCTGGCAGGGCAGCCAAGCTGACGCTGTCGCGCACGTCCGCGCGCACCGCGAGCGCCTGACACCATGGCGGCAATACCGACCGACTCGGATTCGGCAGCAGCGTCGGGCAGCAGCTTGGCGGGCGTGGCCTACTTCTCCATGGAGATCGGGCTGGACACGGCCATCCCGACGTATTCGGGCGGCCTGGGAGTGCTCGCAGGGGACACCCTTCGTTCCGCGGCCGACCTGGGCATTCCGATGATCGGGGTAACGCTGCTGTACCGCAAGGGCTACTTCCGCCAGTCGATCAGCATCGCGGGCCAGCAAGCCGAGCATCCTGTCGAGTGGGCGCCGGAGGGCGCGCTGGACCGCATGGACGCCAAGGTCTCCATCGAAATCGAGGGCCGCGACGTCACGATTGGCTGCTGGCGCTTCACCATCACCGGCGCTACCGGCCGCAGCGTCCCGGTGTTCCTGCTGGACAGCGACCTTGAAGAGAATTGCGACGCGGACCGCGCTCTGACGCACTATCTCTACGGCGGCGATGACCGCTACAGACTCTGTCAGGAGGCGATCCTCGGCATAGCGGGCCAGAAGATCCTGGCCGCGCTGGGCCACGGCGGCATCGAGGTCTACCACATGAACGAGGGGCACTCGTCCCTGCTGGGCCTGTCGCTGCTGGAGGACCAGATCGAGTCCCGGCGCGGCAAGCGCCCCACGAAGGCGGATCTGGCGACGATTCGGGACAGGTGCGTGTTTACCACGCACACGCCGGTCCCGGCCGGGCACGATCGGTTCCACCGGTCGCTGGTGGAGCGGGTCCTTGGCAAGCCCAGAACGGACCTGCTGGCGGCCTCCCGGCTGCTCGAGGGCGACGCGCTCAACATGACGAAGCTGGCCTTCGAGTGCTCGCGCTACGCCAACGGCGTCGCAAAGATCCACCAAACCGTCTCCCAGCGGATGTTCCCCGGCTACCGCGTCCACGGCGTGACCAACGGCATCCACCCGGTTACCTGGGCGGCCCCTGCGATGAGCGATCTCTTCGACCGCCACATCCCGGAGTGGCGCAAGGACAGCATCTACTTGCGCTACGCCAGCAACATACCCGCCGACGAGATCATCGCGGCGCACCAGAAATCGAAGCTGGCGCTGATCCGGACCGTGCGCGACCGCACGGGCGAGGTGCTGGACGAGGAGACCTTCACGATCGGCTTCGCCCGGCGCGCGACACCTTACAAGCGCGGCGACGTGCTGTTCCAGAACTTGGATCGGCTGCGCTGGATCACCCGGCATGTCGGGCGGTTCCAGCTGGTGTTCGGCGGCAAGGCGCACCCGCGCGACGAGGGCGGCAAGGGCACGATCCGGGACGTCCACGAAGCTGCTCGCGCCCTGGAGGGGCTGGTCAAGATCGTCTACTTGGAGAACTACGAGATGGACTTGGGCCGGATCCTTACCAGCGGGTCCGATCTGTGGCTGAACTCGCCGGAGAAGACCCGCGAAGCGTCCGGGACCAGCGGCATGAAGGCGGCCCTGAACGGCGTGCCGAGCCTGAGCGTGCTGGACGGCTGGTGGCTGGAAGGCCATGTGGAGGGAGTGACCGGCTGGTCGGCGGCGAACTACCGGGGAGCGCTCGATGATCGGGCCAGCGTCGCCCACGCCCTGTACGACAAACTGGAGCGGGTGGTGCTGCCGCTGTTCTACGAGCGACGCAACGGCTACGCAGCCGTGATGCGCGGGGCGATCTCGCTGAACGGCTCGTTCTTCAACACGCAGCGGATGGTGCGGCAATACGTGTACCACGCCTACGAGCGACGTTGACGCCTAGCGCTTGGCCGAACCTACGCAACCTCGTCGTCCCAATCCATGGACTTGTTCGGCCGGGCGACCGGCTTGGATGGTAACTGACGATCGCAACCGACCTTAGTCGCGACTCATTGCAAGAAGTGCACGGCCTTCGTCAAGGAGCAGTTCGAGGCGGTCTAAGGCATTTCCGTCACGCGAGTGCTTCACCGTCGCGAGGCGTATAGGAAGTCCGCGTTGGCTCGCCAAGACGTACCGGGCGCGGATAGCTTCGACGAGACCGCGGACTGGGAGAGGCCGGAGTCCCGCAGCGAGTAGGCCTTAGCCCGACAAGGTCACTTGACGCGCCCGGCTCCTACAAACCACGCACACACCAGATCGCCCTTACCGACTCGGCAGGAAGTAAGCCGTGGACCGGCAGGCGGCTCTCGACCCTCGCTGAGACTCCGAAGGAACTGATCTCGGCGCGACCCGCTACCCCGAGAGCCTCGCGTGGCTACTTCACGCGCCACCCGACGCTGGCGAACGGGCATTCACGCCGTTTTCTAACAGGAGGCTCACACCATGTTAAGAACCATGTCACAAATCGTGTTTCGTGGCTATTTTGTGAGTTAAGTTAGTTTTTTGTATACTATCCGCAGAGGTAGTTGCAATCGGTCCCCCTTCATGCCATCGCAGCCAGGCTCAGACGTGCGCACCACACCCCCTGAGCCTTGCCCTCTCTCCGGGACGGGTCGCCCTTCTGGGTGTCTTGCAAGCGAAGTCTCGAGTGCTATGGCAGCGTACCGTGCGCAACCGGTGAGTCTTGCTTTCGGGCCCGGGACATGGATGCTGACCGCGCTGTGCCGTCCTTGCCCGCCTCGAATCGGATCCAGAGCCACCCACGGGCGGGCATTTCAACCAAGATCCGGGACTCCTTTTCGAGACGGCACTCAGCGCTGTTGGGGAAACACAGGCAGCGGGTCGTCGTCGCATCCGAAGCACCCCGGCTATCGCGCAGGATCCCATTGCTTGCGCTCTCGCGCGAGCTGGTTGTCTGGCTAGTGCTTCCGCGCGCACGATTGGCACCGTCGAGAGGAACGGGGCGCGCAGGTTCAGGGCTGGGTGCAAGACCCGCCGGTCCCGGACGCACAGCGGATACAGGTTCCTCCGTCTGGCTCTTCCGCCAGTCCGCAACCGGTGTTGTGAGTCTCGCAGCTTGGCTAGGACCGTTTGGCTAGGCGCGCGGTGAGAGGATTCGGCGTGCTCAGAGGCTTCGTGCACCGCTGGTGGCGCGCCCGTTCCGGATCTCGGATCGCCGCCGCAATCAGGGCGACATCCCGACGCCAAGTGGCGGTCTGGATTTCTGCCAGCGCATTGCTCCTGGCACTCGTCGGCGCGATGCAGTTCCGGTGGATACGTCAGGTGAACCAATCGCAGCGACTGCTCGCAACGGAATCGCTGGAGGAATCCCTAGAAGGCGTGATCGCGGACCTCGAGACCAGGGTCTGGGCCCTGCTGGCAGCCTTCAGGTCCAACGCTGGGCTGGAGTTGGCCAGCCGACCGGACTACTACAAGCAAATCTACTACTTGTGGCACGAGCTTGCGTGGGAGGGACCGGCAGTCGCGCGCGTGCTCATCTTGGACTTGGCCGAGGGAGGAGCGGACCGGCTTTGGGAGGTTGGTTCGGGGCGCGGCAGCTTCCGGGAGGTGGCGTGGGACGAAGATCTCGCCCAGATCCGCGCCTACATCCAGAAGCACGGATTCCGGCGCGGCCGGGGGGTCAAGGCAAGATGGACTGCCACGTGGATGTACATCCCCGGGGCACTGGCGCTGTGCCGCCCAATGGCTGCGCACGTGCAGAGTGCGCGATCGAGGCAGGATTGGCCCGCTGTGACGGGATATCTGATCCTGCAGTTGGACCGGGACTACATCCGGGATCGATTGATCCCCAAGGTCTTGGGGGAACGCTTCAGGGACCACTCCAACACGAACGGGCCGTACGAAGTGAGGATCGCTCTCGATGGCGAGAGCGTGTTCAGCTATGGGCGGCTTGAGCGCCGCAGAGAGGAGAAGCGGGCGTCGGTCAGTCCCGCATCCAACCTTCGCCTCGATTGGCGCGAGAAGGGCCAGGAGCCAGTCCGCGAGGGAGCGCCGGATCGGGCCGTTCCCTTCATGCTCTCCCACCTCCCCGTGACCGCCGCGGTGGAGCCGCTCGGCGTCGCGCAACGTATCTGGGTGCAACGGCACACCAATCCAGGGCTGCTGAGCGAATTGTTCCTAGCGCCCGAGGATCACGCCCTGTGGCCAGCCGAGGCGGGCGGAGGAAGAAATCGTCCGAGAATGGCCGACGTCATCAGGCGGCAGGGCGGGATGCCGAGGCTTTTCCTAGTCTCCGAGAAGGGATACGAGATGACACTTGAGGCGCGGCGCGCAGGCATGCCGTTGGCGGAAGCCATGAATCGCAGCTATGCCGGATCCCTTGTGCTGGGGATCAGCGCTCTCGTGCTGCTTCTTGCCGCGACGAGCGCGGTCGCGGTGACGTTGAGCCGCGCCGCGCGAAGTGCGGAGACCAGAACCGATGCGGCGGCCTCACTTGCGCACCAGCTGCTGACCCCGATCGCAGCGATTCTGTTTCTCGCGGAGAATCTCGCGGACGGAGTGCAGGGACCCGGCACGAGCGCTGCCCGATACGGAGGCTTGATTCGCCACTACGGTCGACGCCTGAAGACCATTGCCGAGCAGTCCATGCGCATGTCCGCCATGGATTCGTACGAGAGGCGCTACAAGCTCGTCATGCTGGACGCATCGAAGGCCGTGGAAGAAGCGTTTGCCGATGCGGCGCCGATCTTCGAAGATGCCGGGTTCGAGGCTGAGTGCGCGTGTGCCGAGGGGCTGCCGATGGTGCTTGCGGACGCGGAAGCTCTGGGCCAATCACTCGGCGACCTGCTGAGCAACGCGGTCAAGTATGGAGCGCCGGGGAATTGGGTTAGAGTCGAGGCCGTCGAAGCTGTCGCTCGAGGAAGGCGAGAAGTGCAGATCCGGATCCATGATCGAGGCCCGGGAATCTCTTCCCACGAAGCGACCAAGATCTTCGAACCGTTCTATCGCATCGCAAACGAGTCCAGCGCGTCGGTGCCAGGCGCGGGACTAGGCTTGAAGCTCGCAGCCGAAGCGGTCAAGGGGATGGGAGGGACGCTGACCCTCGAGAGCGAGGAGGGCGTTGGCAGCGTGTTCACGATCCATCTCCCCATTCCAGACCGAGCAGCCTGACCGGGGCGCTCGGCACGGACTGTCCGAGCGATCCCGGCCCGAGCCGAGGAGCCGCGAAAACAGGCTGACGGCGTTCGCGGACCGTCCCGCCAATTGCCTGCGTGCGCCACAAGCGGGCACGAAGGCCGCGGCCTTGCAGGAGAATCGATTGGCTGCAGCGCATAGGGGCTACGGCGCATGATTCGCGGGCGGTGCTGGGGCTGGCGGACGAGGCGAGCACGAAGGAGGCGCGCGCTACCAGGGAGCCTTGGCAAACCTCTGGATGGGTACGCGGACGATCCGCTGCCAGGAATGCGCGGGGCTACTCAGGCACGAACTCATAGCCCTTGCCGCGCACGGTCCGAAACCACCTCGGATGGGTCGGGTCGTTTTCGAGCTTCTTGCGCAGTCCCACGACATGGACATCCACCGTTCGAGTGGGCCTGCTGGGGTCGAATCTCCAGATCTCCTTGAGCAGGAGGCCGCGCGCCAGCGTCTTGAGCGGGTGTGTCAGGAAATAGCGCAGCAGATCATATTCCTTCCGGGAGAGTTCGATGCGTTCGCTGCCGCGCCAGACGCTAGCGTCCGAGAAATTGACCCGCACGTCTCCGAATTCGTGCACCGCCTTCACTTCCGCGGGGGGGCCGCCGAGGCGGGTCAGCGGCGAAGTCCGACGCAGGACCGCCCGGAGTCGAGCGAGCAGCTCGATGATGTCGGTGGTCTTGGCCATGTAGTCGTCTGCGCCCGCGACAAATCCACGCACCCGATCTTCGAGGTCAGATTTGACCGTCAGCATCAACACTGCAGTGTCGATGCCTTTGCTGCGCAGCTCCTCGCAGAGTTTCAGGCCATCCATCTTGGGCAGGATCAAGTCGAGAACGATGGCATCGAAGCCGCCTTCCAAGGCGAGCCGCAGGGCCGACTCGCCGTCCTCGGCTGTCTCGACTTCATAGCCTGCGACCCGCAGGCGATCCGCCAACGAAAGCCGGATTCCGACCTCGTCTTCGACCAAGAGCACGCGATGGGGCATTGATGGCAAACTCCTTGCGGCGGCCCGGCCAGCAGGCCCGGTCACTGAATCTTCAGCGCAGGCTGCTGCTGTTCTCTCGGCCTCTCGCGAAGTTTCTCAACCTAGAGCGTCTACCGGCAACTGTAGCACTTGCCGTGCCAGCGCTCGAGGTGTCCCGTTCATCCGCGGCTGGTGGCCATCGATCGGCGAGGCTTGATGTTGGGTTCATCGCTCCCCTCCTGGAATCGTCAGCCACGCCGGGCGCCGGTTTCGACGGTTCGCGCCGATCTCCCGCAGCGTCAAGGACCTGGTCGCGGAACGCGGCGCCACTGTGCTCCTCAAGGCGGTCGGGTCGCGGTGTCGCAGCTTCGGCCCCGCAGGGGGCCCGGAACGGCGATGGGCTCCGAGAGGTCGCGCACGAAGCCCAGGCGCGGTGCCGATCGAGGTAGCAGCGGACCGGATGCAGCGTCGTTTCGCGGCCCCGGAAGCGGATCGGCCGCGGGGGCGGACCCTACGGGTCGCCCGGTCCGCGCATGCGGTAGCCGACCCCGCGCTCGTTGAAGATGTAGGCAGGGCTGGCCGCGTCGTCGCCGAGCTTTTGGCGGAGGCTTCTGACAAAAACGCGCACCGTGTTCGGCTGGACTTCGTCGCTTCCGGCCCAGACCCGCCGCAGCAGCGTGTCGAAGTGCACGACCCGCCCGGCGTGGAGCGAGAGTACCCGCAGCAGCTCGTACTCGGTGGCGGTGAGCTCGACGGCGTCCCCACCGACCGTCACGCGGCGCCGCTCGTAGTCGATGGCGAGTTCGCCAAGCACGAACGCTTCGGGCTGGTCGTGCCGGCGCAGTGCCGCCCGGATCCGCGCCACCAGCTCGGTGGGCGAGAACGGCTTGACGATGTAGTCGGCCGCGCCCGCTTCGAGCGCCTTGGCGACCGTCTCGTCGCGGCCGTAGACGGAGATGAAGATGACCGGTTGGTCGGAGAGCTCGGGGATCCGCCGCATCAGCTCGATGCCGTCGGCGTCGGGAAGCATCAGGTCGAGCAGCACCAGCTGCGGCCGCTCGGTGCGGAGGATCTGCGGCAGTTCCTTGGGCTCGCCCGTCACAAGCGGGGCGTAGCCCGCCTCCGAAAGCGCGTCGCGCACGAAGCGCAGCGTCTGCGGGTCGTCGTCCACCACCAGGATGCGCGCCGGATCGCCCGGCTGCGAGGCCGCCCGGGGGCCCTCTGGCGGCCCGCCGGCCGCGGGCAGCGTGAAGGTGATCGTCGTGCCGTGGCCGGCACCCGCGCTCTCCGCCCGGATCCGACCGCCGTGGGCCTCCACCAGCCCCTTGCAGATCGCCAGGCCCAAGCCGTGACCGGCAGGGGCCCCTGAGCCGACGTCGGCGTGCTTGCGGAAGAGATGCGGCAGCAGCTCCGGCGCCACCCCCTGCCCCTGGTCGGAGACCGAGACCGCGACGCTCGCGCCCTCGTGCACCGCCGCGACGCGGACCGGCGACGATTCCGGGGCGTGCCTGGCGGCGTTGGCGAAGAGGTTGTTGAGCACCTGCACGACGCGCCGCCGGTCGGCCATCACGGCGGGCAGGCCGGCCGGCAGGTCCACGAGCACGGCGTGCCGGCCGCCGCCGCCCACGAAGGTGTTCCGCGCCCGCTCCACCAGCACGGCCAGCTCCGAAGGCTCGGGAGCGACCGAGAGCGTGCCCGCGTCGATGCGCCCGGCATCCAGCAGGTCGCCGATCAGACTGCGCATGTGGCCGGCCTGCTCCTCGATGATGCGATGGAACTCGCGCATCTCGGCCGCCTCCAGCTCCTCCCCGTCCTTCAGCAGCGTGTGCGCCGAGCCCCGGATAGAGGCCAGCGGCACGCGTAGCTCGTGGCTCACCAGGCCCAGGAAGTCGGCCCGCATGCGCTCGATCTCGTCCAGCGGCGCCAGGTCCTGCATGGTCACCACCACGGAGCGGACCCCCTCCCCCTCGGCCAGGATCGGCGTGGCGTTGACCAGCGTCCGAACGCTGCGCCCGTCCGGCACCGACAGCACCATCTCCTCGGAGCGCACTGTCTCGCCGGCGCTGAGCTGCCGCGCGATGGGGATCTCGGCCAGGGACACCTCGCGGCCGTCGGCGCGGCGGCAGCAGATCACCTCCAGCAGCTGCTCGGCAGTGCGCCCGGGCGCGCGCAGGCCCTCCACGATGCGCCGCGCCTCGCGGTTGAACCACACGGGCCGGCCGCTGCCAGCGTCGAACACCACCACCCCGACCGGCGAGGTCTCGACCAGGGTCTCGAGGTCGGCCCGCGCGCGCTGCTCGCTGTGATGTGCGCGGGCGTTGGTGATCGCGGCCGCGGCCTGCGACGCGAACAACACCAGCAGCTCTTCATCGTCGGCGGAAAACTCCCCGCCGTCCGCCTTCTCGGCTAGGAAGAAGTTGCCGATGTCCTCGCCCCGGTGGCGCATCGGCGTGCCCTGGAAGGTCCGCGAGAAGGTCGGGGCGGGCGCGATGCCGAGCGCGCGCACGTAGCCCGCCAGGTCCGCCAGCCGGAGCGGGCCCGGCAGCTCGCGCAGGTGCTCGAACAGGCGGAGGCTGCCCGGCCAGGACATCAGATCCCGCTCCCCCTCGGCGCTGAAGCCGGAGAAGACGAAGTCCCGGGGCGCGCCCGCCTCGTCGACGGTGGCGATGACGCCATACCGGGCGCCGGTGAGCCCGCGCGCGCTCGCCACCGTCTCGCGCAGCACGGTGTCGAGGTCGAGGCTGGCGTTGATCTTCAGGATGGCCGCGTTGAGTGTGGAGATGCGCTCGCGCAGCGCCCGGTTCTCCCGGCGGAGGTCGTCGGATCCGGTCAAGGCTCTTGCCTCGCGGCAGCGGCGCGCGGCGGATCATGCCACCTCCAGTGCCCGTTCACACGTTCGCAGGTCGATATTAATAAAACCAATATGATCGTACCCTCTCCATTCATCTTAATTTAACACGATTGCGTCTATGCTGACTTGAATGCTAGGAGATGTCAGCGCGACGCCGCGCGGGGTTGCCTTGGCGGCGGCGCGGTCGTTCGCGCGGCCCGGGCTGAGTGCCGCAGACTCGGCCACGGAAGCGTCCGCTTGAGTGGTATGCTTACGGCACGCTGTTGATGGGAAAGCCAGCATGGGTCTGTCAAATGCATAGGGGAAGAGGCTATTGGGACACTTAGCATGCAGTTGCACTTCGAGCGAACACACGGCATAGTGATCGCTACCTGCTGTGCTCGCGTAGATGGAGACAATGCTCAAGCATTCGAGCGCGCACTCTGCGATATCGTTCAAGAGGGTGACCGTGCCTTGGTGGTTGACTTCGAACTGCTCAAGTACATCGGCAGCGCCGGGCTGCGCGCGATTCTGCTGACCGCCAAGAATCTCGACGAACGGGGAGTAGGGTTCGGCTTGTGTGAGGTTGAACCGCACGTCGGCAAGTTATTCGCGATCGGTGTTGACGAAGTCGTCTCGATCCATAAGACCAGGAAGGAAGCTGTCGCAGCGTTCAGCGGCTGACGTGCCGCGGACCCGACCGACTTGCCGATGGCTGAATCAAGGACCCGGCACTTGGCGGAATCGATTCGAGGTTCTGAACAATCGGTGTGATTCCGCCGCTCCGGAGGGCGGGAGCCGCTCAGTCGTCCCAAGCGGGCTCGTCGCGGCGGTTCAACAGGGCCGAACGATAGGCGGCTGTACGTGCGTCAAGGACGAGCTGCTCGACGGTGACAAGCAGCGATCTGTCGGGACGATCAGCGCTTCTTCACGAGCGTCAGGCAGTTCTTGCCATCCTCGCGCCTGTACTCCAGCTCGTCCATCAGCTCCTTCACGATATACACGCCCAGTCCACCCACCTTTCGCTCATGCACGCCGGCATCGATAGCCGGCTGCGGGGCATTCTGCAGTGGATCGAACGGGCGCGCTTCATCGACTAGCTCGATCTGCACTGCTTCTGGATTAGACTTGATCGTGACCTGAAAGCTGTGTCCGCTTGCTCCATACCCGTGATTGATCACGTTGGTCGCCAGTTCGTCCAGCGTCAGCTGCACATGGAACAACAGGTCGTCGGGCCATCCATGCTCGGCCCCGAACTCTGCGACCGCCCGCTCAATCTGGCCCAGCGCATCGAGGCTGGACTCCAAGTTCAGGCTTAGCCGGTCCCCCATCGCTGCCTAACCCCGCTGGCTGAGTGCTAGGCATGTGATGTCGTCGAACTGCGGTGCCTCTGCTGCAAACCCGTGTACCGCTCGGAACACCCCGGCGGTAGCCGCCTCCGCCCCTTGCGGCGCCTGACCGCGGAAGGTATCGTGCAACCGCTGGAGGCCGAACTGCTCCCCATCGCTCTTCTGCGCTTCGGTGACCCCGTCCGTATACAGCAGCACCGTATCGCCTTCCTCGAGCGTCACGGACTGCGTCCGATACTCGATTCCCGGCATCACGCCCAGCGCGACCCCCCCGGTGTTCGGCAGCAGTTCTGCGGAGCCATCGGCATGCACTACCAACGGGCTGTCGTGGCCGCCGCTGGCATAGGTGTAGGTGCGCGTTTCGGGGTCGAACACGGCGTACAGCACCGTCACGAACATCATCTCGGCGTTGTCGTCGCTGAGCACGCCGTTGACCGTCGTAAGCACCGTCGCCGGATCGCTCGATCCGATCGCCGCCCCCTTGAGCAGCGTCCGACTCGACATCATGAACAATGCCGCCGGCACACCCTTGCCGGACACGTCGGCGATGGCCATGCCCACGAGTCCGTCGGGCAGGATCTGCACATCATAAAAGTCCCCGCCCACCGCTTGGGCCGGTTGCATGTTGGCGTGGACCTCGAAGCTGTCCTCATGCGGAAACTCGGTCGGCAGGATCGAGGCCTGCATCCGGCGGGCCACGTCGAGTTCGCTCTCTAGTACCGCCAGCTGGTCGCGAGACTCCATCGCCTGCTTCCAGACCACCGAGTTTTCCAAGGTGCGGTCGATCGTCACCCGCAAGTCGCCGAAATCGATCGGCTTGGTGACAAAGTCAAACGCCCCGCGATTCATGGCCGTGCGAATGTTCTTCATGTCCCCGTAGGCGGAGACGACCACGGCGCGCACGTCCGGATCGACGCTCGGAATCCGTTGCAGCAACTCCAGTCCGTCCATCTGGGGCATGTTGATGTCCGACAGCACGATGTCGAAACGATCCTGCCGGTCCAGCTTGTCCAGCGCTTCCAAGCCGTTGTGGGCAAACTCCATCACGTATTGCCCGGAGCGGATCTCGCGCCGCATCCGCTGCCTGACCAATTGCTCCAGGTCGGGCTCGTCGTCGACCACGAGGATGCGGTGTGGCCCGCTCGGTGTCGCTTCCGCTGAACTTTGCACAATATCCTCCTGTTCAGAGCCGCCCATGCCACCCCGACGGCAAGCACTCGCAGCCTGGCAGCTGCGGGCCAACCTTGCCTATTCCCGTACTGCCACTATTCTATACCGCAGCCCGCCGGATTTCTGGCATCATTCGGAGCCGCTCTCGCCGCGGCGGTCAGGCTCCACGTGGCGCCGCCCGACACCCATCGGGGGCCGGGGGCGTCTCGCCCGTCCGCGCACATTCTCGATGAACGCGGCCCAGCGGTCCCGGATTCCGAGTCGGTTCACATTCTGGTATGTTCAAAAAATGAGAGCTTTCCGTAGTGTTTCGTTGGTCATTAAGACTGCTATCTTCTCTACCGCCCTGCTAGTCGCTCCGGCGCAAGCCGAGGCTGCGTGCGCGGAGCGAAGCATCGCAGCTAGCGCAGTCAGGACAGAGGCAGACGTCGAGGCGTTTGTGCACTGTGCCCACGAATTGATCCAAGAGGTGGGCGTCGATGCGGCCTACGAGGCTTTCCACAACGATCCTCGCTGGAAGAGCGGTCCAACCTACATCTTCGGCGTGGAGCTGATACCTGACGGGAGCAAGGCTAGGTCACTGCTGTTCCCTCCCAGCCCATCGCGGGAACACTGGACGACCTTCGACCGCACGGACAGCTTCGGGGCTGATCGCCAGCCGGCGGCAGTGCGCGTGATCGAGGAGTATGGCGGCGGCTGGTACTACTACACGTTCAGGAATCCCGTCACCGGGACCCCCGCCCCGAAGGCGTCGTACATCCTGCCGGTCGATTGGAACGGCACTCCGGCCTACATCGGCTCGGGCGTGTACCGGCGCGACTTCCCGGGCGCTTGCGAGAGGGAGGAAGTCAACGCCGCCGGGCTTTCCGCCGAGCCTTCCGAGGCCAAGCTGAGGGAATTCGTGCGCTGCGCAGCACTGCAGGTCGAGGCCAAGGGGTATTTCGCGACACAGATGTTTCGATCGGACGAGCGCTGGAAGTCAGGCTCGGTCTACGTGTTCGGAGTGGATCTGGCCGGCAACCACGTGTTCACCGGCCGCGGGCTGGCCGTGAACCGAGTGAGCCTCGCGGAATGGAAGCGAGACGGTTCGGCCGAGGATCCGCTCGCAGGTCGCGACGTGGCTGCCATCGGGGATGCGTTCGGCGAGGTCTTCCTGTACTACAGCACGATCAACCCGGCGACCGGCAGAGTCGGGCGCAAGGTCTCGATCGTCCAGCGGGCCACAGCCTACGGCATTCCGATTCTCGTCGGTGCGGGCTATTTCGTCGACTAGTTGCGGCGGCGCAACGAGCGGCTCGTCCGGCCGGAGCTGGTTGGCCTGTGCCGATCACGTTGCATGTGCCGCGGGAAGCTTGCGGAGTTGATCTTCAACACCAGCCGATGGAGTGCCCAATGTCAGGCACATGGCCCCCTGTGCGGCCGACTCGCGAAGAAGCTCGGCCAAGATCGCTCCAGCACGAGCTACCATTGCAGCGGTCGAAGGCCTGGGATTACCGGAGGGAAACCAGCTGTTCGATGTCGACGCGGACACGCCTAGCCGCGAGGCGAGGGCTTTGCGCTGGCACTCGGGGTCCCGCGACTCAGTCGAGACGCGGGCTTATTCCACCAGCATGCGTCCGATAAGAGCCCCTGAAGGAAAGCGTAGTACGTGCTCGCCAGCGGGCGTCAAACTAGGCATAGCTAGACATGGGATAGTCTCCAAGACTTGCTCACAGGCGGGGCTGTAGAACGCCTTTACCGCACGGCCTGCCTCTTGGATCAAATTCCTACAAGCGCCTACACAGGCGACGCATGGGATTCTGTAAAGTGCACAATCGTGGAACATACGATTCGAGCTACGGACCTCGCCCGCAATCTCGGAGATGTTCTGTCCAAGGTGCGCTATCGCCGAGACTCGTTCGTCGTCAGCCGGCACGGAAGACCCGTGGCGCAGGTCGTGCCGATCGAAGACGAGACTAAAGGCGCCACTCTTGGAGAATCGCTCAGCACTTGGTGTGACGGTGGCGCGAGCGACCTGGCGTTCGCCGACGACCTAGAAGCGATCGACTCATCCGACAGACCTCCGACTAACCGATGGGAGTCGTAGTGTATACAAGCGCGCTCGTGGCCGCGGTGCGTCGTCGCGAAACCGACGCTTCGGGCACCTCACTGACGTGGAACAGTCTGCTGGGACGGCTGACCAACGAGAGCGCCGTGCTGCCAGCTGCCGTCTATGCGGAGCTACTCGTCGGGACACATCTCGCCGGCAACGAAGCACAGGCAGCAGCGCGTCGGACTCGAATCGACGCCCTCGTGGCGCGTATACCGCTAATCGATTTCAATGTCTCCATCGCCCGCCACTGGGCGCGGGCCTTTGCCAAGCTTCGGCGTTCTGGCGAACCCATTCCGGCGAACAGCCTAGCTGTTGCGGCGACTGCTTTGCATCTGGACTTTCCGGTGCTGGTGGGGCCTTTCGGAGCAGCGCACTTCCGGCGTGTGGCGGGTCTTGTCGTGGAACAGTTGTAGGTCTGGCCCATGCGACCGCATCGGCCGTTGACTCTGTCCGCGCTGCAATCCTTTCGGCCCAGCAAGACGACCGCGTTTGTGAAGGCTCGATTCCCTCGCCAGCCTCCGCTCAGCTCCACTCCCAACCCCGCTATCTGCTCTGCCCGTCAGGCTGCGATAAACAAGCGCATCCTTGGCGTCCAGCGTTCTCAACGAGCCTTCTCGACGACCCTCCCCCAGAACGAGCAGCCGAAACATTGACAGACTTGATCGAATCTCCGGAGCGCCTAGTTCGTGTCTAGCCAGGCGCACCCGCCACTTCGATCCTGTGCGGCCCTGGCCAAGCAGGCGATTGCCTCATGAAGCGCCTTCCCAGCCCATCTCCAAACTGTTCTCTGGATGTGCCGAAATCTCTCGAAAGATCCTGCCAGGATAACTGGAATCCACCCGGCTGAACCATCCTGCGCGGCGGAGTGCAAGAAGTCCGCGCTGTTGTTGCAAGCGGCCAGCAGGGCTGACGGTTGCGGTCATTCAACCGTGCACATGTGCCCAAATCCTTACAGTGAGAGCGTGTAATACGATAAAGAGGTTCCGAGTACGCAGCATGTAGTGGGCGTGCTGACCGTTGTTGCAAGAATTGGCACATCCAGCCGAGACAGAGGGCCGCTACAGGGGCAGCCTTGACTTGCACACGGCCTTTCCCAAGATCCTCCGCACCTTGCGAAGCATCAAGGACGGGCAGTTTCTTGTGGGGCGGTGATGCAAATGCTGAACCACAACCCGTTCGACGATGTTGCCAAGGCAGACGCCCACACCCCTGAGGACGTGGCGACCCTTTTTGTACACGACGCAAGTCCCATCTGGGTCGATCTGCAGTCTCCGATCAACCACATCGTCGTCGGTGCTCGCGGTGCGGGAAAAACCATGGCCCTACGCCAACTCGACTACCGGACGTTGGCAAGCGGCGAACACAACCCGGAATTCATTGGCGTTTACACGCACGTATCCCGTATCTCGGCCATCTTCCACACACTGTTCGCCGACCGCGAGGAGAGCCCGGACCAGCCCCTCATTCGGCAGTACCAGAGGGTCTTCGCGGATTACCTTGCGCTCGAAATCGTGCGTGGGATCTGCGATCTAGCGGACGACGACAACCAGCTGGCTCGCCCAGACTTCAGCGAGGTGTTGCGACTTCCCAGCGGATTCGATGCCGGTGACATCGCCCACAATTGCGTGCGCCTGCAAATGCAGGTCGAGTCTAGCATTCAGTCTTGGCAGATCTCGGGCCGATGTGCATGGCAGTCGCTCGGAGACCTCCCGACCATCTTTTCACGGCTTGCGAGAGCCCTGCGCCGCGCCAATTCGTGGCTTGGGCGGGACAGGCCTTGCCTCTACGTCCTGCTTGACGAGTCCTCTCCGGTTCCGCTCCCCTGCCAAGCCGTGCTGAACAGCCTTCTGCAACGAGGCCAGCCCTACTGTGCGAAGCTCGCCGTGCGCCCGTTCGAATGGCACACCCTGAACACCCCGTCGGGCCGGCCAAAAGAGCAGAATACCGATGTGTTCGTCCTCCACCTTGACCACTCGGATGAACTCAGCTCCGCGTACACAGCACACATGGAGCAGGTTGTCGGCAGAGTGCTTGCCAGTCGAGGGTTCGGTGTTGCTGGCATCCGGGAAGCCCTGCCTGGGAGCGCGGACCATCCCTATTCGGGATTCAACGCAATCTGCGCCGCGTCCTCCGGCAATCCCCAGGATCTCTTGCTGATCTGCTCCGCGATCTTCGCGGCAAGGGACTACCCGAACGGTTCGATCGGCCAGGGATTCGCCCCGGTGCCACCGTCCGTACAGGATGACGTGGTCCGGACGTGGTCACGCGATTTTGGCAATCAGAACGCATACGACGCATCGCGCCGTCTTTGCCGGTCACTGGCACAACAGGTGAAGCGGGCACCCCAAGCCAGTCGGTCTATCGGATTTGAGTATCGCTCGGACGAGCCTGACTTATTTCCGGACCGGTCTCTGCCGGATGACCTGGCAGAGCCTCTCAAGCCCGCGTTCGCAGGTGGGTTCTTGCGAGCTGGAGAAGAGACGCACGCATCGTTGTTCGGAGTGCCGGCGAGCTTTCGGCTAAGCCGGGGTGCCTTGCCAGAGTTGGGTGTTCCGGTGGACACGCCCGCATTCCCGCCGGTGGCAATAGACCGCAGGTTCATCGAGAGCAGAGCCCGCGCTGGACAGGTTCACAGGGCCGCGCATTCGAAACCAGCCCCGGTTGTGTACCTTTCGAGTTCCTTCATCGAACGTTCCGACTCGCGCTGGGAGTCCGTGACACAGGCACTGCGCAACGCCGGATTCTCCTTCCCAAGTGTCAGGTCAGCCCCCGATACCGCCGCTTGGTTCGACAGCGCCCGGCGCAAGCTTTCCAAGGCCCATGTCGCCCTACTCGGTGGCCGGGCGGAGATGTTCCGCACAATGTTTGAAATCGGTCTATGCGCAGGCGCGAGCCGACCAGTCGACGTAATCGTGGGTTGTCTCGACAGAGGCGAGACTGGGTTCGACGCGATGGTGGGATTGCCGCAGCTCTCAACTGTCTCGCACCAAGCTGACGACGGGGACTACAGTCGGTTTGCAGCCGAAGTCCGTGCGGTCGCCAAGCAATTGGAAGCAGATCCGAGCGAGTTCGCCAACGTGGCGCTGACCGGCGTCTCACTGCGGCCGAAGCGAAGGCGGGAAAGGACGCTCTACCTGTCCCTGCCCGAGGTCGTTGCCGACCGCATGCTGCAGGACGAAATCCAGAGTCGTCTGGCGGCGGACGGATGGTCCATGATCACCGAGGCCGAGATGAGGTCATACGGCACCAATGCGCTTCAGGTGCCTGTGCTTTGCGCGCATACAGCGAGAATCGGCGTGATCGATACTTCAGCTTCCGATGGGCTGGATCTGATGCAGAGCTACAAATTGGGACTGTTCGTCGGGAAGCGAGGATGGAGGGTGTTACACACCTCCAAGATGGCGCCTTCGATGCCCAGACCGTTCGATCGCGCCGTAGGTGCAGAGTGTTTCCGCTGGGAAGGCAAAGCCGAACTGGTGGAACGCATATTGCGCTTCGTTCGGACCTGACTTTACCGGGCATGGCTGCACTCGATCCTGTAAACCGCATCGACGGCGACGATGCGGCGCTATTCTTGGTCGCTGGTAGTTTCGAACCGCGATCGGTCCGTGCCGCGAGCCTACTGGACGGCAGCGTTGGTCGGGCGGTGGTGTTCGCCTACGACGACACGGTCGACTCGGAATCGGGACGCCGAAACACGCGGGTGATCCAGGACTGTTTGCACGGGAAGACTCAGGCTGTAGACGTACTTGCTTGCAAAGTGAGCGATCCATTCAGTGCCGTTCGAGCGTTTCACACCTATGTCACCCGAGAACGGCTCGTAGGCTCCGTTCGTTCCGTAGTCCTCGATGCGACGTGTTTCACCAAACTGCACCTGCTGTTGCTGCTGCGGTTCCTGAGTGACTGGCTAGGCGTGGAGGTCACGCGTGTCTGTTATACGAAGCCATTGGTGTATGCCACGGCGTTTGGGAAAGAGCTGAGCTACGGCATCCGAAAGACTGTGTATTTGCCGTATCACGGGAGCGAGCGCGCCCGCTCCGGCACCGGCCTGATTGCGCTCCTTGGCCACGAACCTCGCCGTGTAGAGCGGATCGTTCAAGAAGTCGAGCCGGACCGATGTGTCGTGCTGATCGGCGACCCGGGATTCACTGAAGACATGGCGGAATACAGCAAGCGGGCCAACGCAAGCTTGATTCGGCGAGCCAACTACGACAAGCACTATCGGCACGCTGTCGCGCCAACGGACGACATCGAACAGTGTGTCGATGTCCTCGCAGAAGAGATAAACACCTTGCACGAGGACGGATGCGGGAATGTCTACGTCGCGCCGCTCGGCACCAAACTTCAGGCGCTTGCCTTGGATGTCCTCAGGCGGCGCAACGATATTGGACGGCTCTCGCTTGCCTACGCGGTTCCCGACCGTTATGAGCGTCGGAGCTATTCCCAAGGCTTTGGCACGACAGGCGTCACCACGTTTGCAAACCAGCCAGGGACTGGGGAGGGCATCGTGCCGATCCCGGTGGGCGGTGCTGTCGTCACTGATGACGACATCAACGCGCTACGCGACGAGTTGGGGATCTGAATGAGCAGGGCCATTTTTTTGTCCGAGTCCGAGGCAGTGCACGACAGTAGCCGGAGGGGCAGCGGCAGCCTGCTAGAGTTTGCGAGCTCGGCATGGTAGCGCTGTCTGCTGCGAGGACTGGACATTTTGTTGTCAGTCTGTCAG
>JAJEHF010000166.1 GCA_022823865.1 Bryobacterales bacterium | reverse complement strand
ATCATCGATATGCGCGACCAGCTGGATACGCATTTCAAGACCCGGCAAGACGCCTATGTGGCAGGCAGCATGGCGCTGTACTACCGCCAAGGCGACCCCGCAGCCGTGGTGGTGCCGGACGTGTTCGTGGTGCTGGGCGCTTTGCACAAGCAGGCGCGCAAGTCGTATCTGCTCTGGGAGGAGGGCGGCGTGGCGCCGAGCTTCGTGGTGGAGGTGGCGTCGCCGTCCACGAGGCGCCGCCACGCGACCACCAAGCGCGCCACGTACGAGCGGATGGGGGTGCATGAATACTGGCGCTTCGACCCGCTGGGCGAACTGATCGCGGGGCGTCTGGAGGGCTGGCGGCTGGCAGGTAGCCGCTACGAGCGGGTGCGGGCTGTGCGAGCGGGTGGCTGGCACCGGAGCGAGGCGCTAGGGCTGGAGTTGCGGGCGGAGCGCTGGCTGCTGCGCTTCCATGATCCACGGATGGGGCGGGACATGCTCACGCACGCGGAAGTCAGTGAGGCCTTGGAAGCCGCCGTGAGCGAGCGCGACGAGGCGAATCAACGGATCCGCGAATTGGAAGCGCGACTGCGGTTGTCCGACAAGTCCGCCTAGGATTCCAGAGTTCGGAGCGGTCTCCGGCCAACCGCGAAAACAACACCGCGCGGGACTTGCCGGTCCCAATTACGAACACGATTCCTGTTCAGACGGCGGCGGCCGCAACCGACGCATTGCAGCAGTGGTGCGGTCTGTGGCGACAGCGGTCGCCACAGACGAGAGCCCCTCTCACTCGGTGCGGCCCCCAAACGATCGACGCTTGGAACCCCGCTCGTTCCGCCCTTGCGAGCTTTCATGAGGCTCGGCCTCACCAGGCTCGCAGTCTTCGCGACCCCGGAAGGTTTGGATAAGCTGGAACCTGTCTCGGGCTGCCGGCCGAGCAGTGTGCGTATCGGATCATGATCATTCCCTGTATCGACCTGATGGATGGGAAGGTCGTCCAACTCGTCCGGGGCCGGGAGAAGGCCCTTGAGGGCGACTCTCCCGACGCCATGCTGGAGCGCTTTTCGGCGTTCCCGGTTATCCAAGTCATCGATCTGGACCAAGCCATCGGGCAGGGTTCAAACCTGCCCATCGTGCGGGGCATCGCTGGCCGAGCGCGCACTTGGGTAGGTGGCGGCGTCAGGACGCTGGAACGTGCCCAAGACTTGGTCCGCAGCGGCGCCGAGCGGGTCATCGTTGGTACAGCCGCCTTTTGTGACAACGGCCCGAACAGCGATTTCCTTGAAGCGCTAGCCCGATGCATCGGGCGCGAGCGACTGATCATTTCTCTGGATTCCATGAACGGTCGCATCGTGATCAAGGGCTGGCGCGAATCCACGGACCTGGCGGCTGAAGAGGTCATTTCCCGCTTTGAGCCGTACTGCGGCGCGTTCCTGTGCACCTACGTCGACAAAGAGGGCACGATGCAGGGCACTGACTTGGACTGGTACCGCCGGTTGCGGGCGGCAACAGACCACGAGATCACGGCCGCAGGAGGGATCGCCAGCATCTCGGAGATCCGCGCGCTTGTCGATATCGGCGTGCATGCAGCCCTAGGCATGGCGGTCTATACCGGACATCTCAAGCTTGACGAACTGGCCGAGCTGCAGCGCCTGAGCACCAGCTCGGCAGCCGGTTGATCCGGCCGCGCCGCGACGAGTCGGAGAGCGCGGCGCAGCCCGCTTACTGTGTTCATGCAATTGTCGTAACCTGAATTGCTACGGTTGCGCCTAAATGCTTGGAGCAAACAACACAGGCGCCGCTCGCAACGGCTGCCCCTGAATGCTGGTTGAACCCGAGATAATCGAGAGGGCTCAGTCGGGCGACGACGAGGCTTTCGGCAAGATCATCCGAGCGTACAGGAAGCGAATTCTGGGTACGGTCTACAGGATGATCAGTCGCGGGGACGACGTCGAAGATGTCGGGCAGGAGGTATTCGTCCGACTCTACGACTCGATCGGCCAGCTCAGGACGCCGCAGGTGTTCGAGCCGTGGCTCTACCGCTTGACCGTCAACGCCTGCTACGATTACTTGCGCCGCAAGCGCAGGGAGATCGACGTCAGGATGGCGGACTTGAGCGAGGAGCAGATCGTCGCGATCGACGCTGCGTTGAGCGGACGGAGGGCGATCGAAGACAGTCACAAGGCGGGTGCCAAGGAGTTGCTGGAGGTGGTGCTTGGCCGGGTTTCGAAAGAGGACCGCCTCTTGCTCGTACTCAAGGAAATCGAGGGCTTGTCCCTCAAGGAGTTGAGCAGCGTGTACAAGGTCAACACCAATGTCCTCAAGGTGCGGCTCTTCCGTGCCCGCAAGCGCGCGCTGAAAGCGTACGGGAAGATCACCGAGGAAGCCAGCCAACGCTTGGCGCGACCGGAGGGAGACAGACATGAAGGCAAGCCATGATGAGCTATTGGATCGCTTGTTCTCGGCCTACCGCGAGATGATGGTGGCCTTCGAGCCCGGCCCCTCGTTCGTCGCCGAAGTCTGGGACAAGATCAGGGCACGGCACGAGGAACAGAGCGGCTGGGCCGCCGACCTGATCGCGTGGGCCCCGCGCTTGGCGCTCTCGGCCGTGGCCATCGCCGGCCTGCTGGTCGGCTTCCACTGGACAGAGGCCAGCCAGCGTGACGAGTCGGAGCTGCTCAACGCGACCTACGTGGACACGCTCGCCCTCGAATCTATGGACGAGCACGACGGCGCGGTGTGGGTGGTTGCCAGGTACGGTCAATGACGCTTCAGCAGCCTAAGAGGCGGGCGCTCCTCGCGCTCGCTTCAGTGTGCTTGGCCGGTGCAGCTCTCGGCGCTGCCGGGGTGTACTCGTACACGGCGCGTGGCGGCCCGGGCCGCAACCTCGCGCCCGCCGAGTACCGGACGCGCCTGCTCAACCACCTGACCGAGGACCTGGAACTCGACATCGAACAGCGCGAGCAAATCGCCGCCATCCTGGATGAAATCGGCGAGCGCTACCAGTCTGTCAGGGAAGCGATCGAGCCCGAGCTAGAGGCGATCCGCCGCCAGCGCGCCGATCGCATCATGTCAGTGCTCTACGAAGACCAGCAGGTCAAGTACGAGAAGATTCTCGAGGAGCGCCGGCGCAGGCGCGAGCAAAGCAACGCCGACGCCCTCCGCCAGCTCCGCAGGCACTGAGCCCGGCCGGCTCAGATTCGCTCGAGGAACTCGCGGAGCAGCTCGCGCTCGCCCTCGTGAGCGAGTTCGTCAAGGGCTTCAGACGGCTTGAGCCAGGCCATCTTGGTCACTTCCTGCGAAGGCAGGAACGTCCCTTCGGCGACGGCGAACATGTCGAAGTAGACGACCACCTTGGGCCGCCTGCCGACATGGTAGTGGAGCAGTCCGGCAAAGCCTGCGATCTCGGCCTCGCAGCCGGTCTCCTCGAGCACCTCGCGAACGGCCGCCTGCTCCCAGCCTTCCGGTGGGTCCAGCTTGCCCTTGGGCAAGCAGCACTCGTCCGGCTCGTAGCGGTCCCGGTAAATCACCGCAAGTTCGCGGCGGTCGCGATTCCGCCATACGATCCCGCCTGCCGCGCGGACTGGACCGGCCTTCTTGGATCCCTCCGGCATGCGCAAGTCAGTCACCCCCGCGCAGGTCGCGGCCAGTCATTTCGGCCGGCTGGCCGACGCCGAGGCACCCCAGGATCGTGGGGGAGATATCGCGCAGAGAGCCCCCTTCCGAGAGCCCCCCGCGATAATCGCCAACCAAGATCAGCGGCACCGGGAACGTGGTGTGATACGTATGCGGGGCGCCCGTCTCCGGATCGACCATCAGGTCGGCATTGCCGTGGTCGGCTGTCACGATCCACTGTCCGCCGCGGATCTTGAGCGCCTGCTCGATCCGATCCAAGCAGCCATCGACAGTCTCGCAGGCGCGCACCGCCGCCTCGATCACACCCGTGTGCCCGACCATGTCGCCGTTGGCGAAATTGACCACGATGAACTCGAACGAGCCGCTCTCGATGCCGCGCACGACCGCATCGCAGACGCCGGCAGCGCTCATCTCGGGTTGCAGGTCGTAGGTCGCCACCTTCGGCGACGGCACCAGCTCCCGCTCCTCGCCGTCATAGGGCTGTTCGCGGCCGCCGTTGAAGAAGTAGGTCACGTGGGGGTATTTCTCGGTCTCCGCCACGCGCAGGTTCCTCCAACCCAGGTCCGCGCAGACCTCGCCCAGGATGCGATCGGGAAACTGCGGCTCGAGGACCACGTCGTAGGGGTAGTCCTTCGCGTACTTGGTCATCGTAACGAACACGAGGTCCGCGGGCAGCCCGGCACGACTGATACCTTCGAGCCGGGGGTCGTTGAGCGCACTTGTCAGCTGCCGCGCCCGGTCGGCCCGGAAATTGAAGAAAACGGCGGCCTGACGGCTGCCGATCCGTCCGACCGGAGCGCCCTGGGCGTCTGTCACGACGATCGGCTCTATGAATTCATCGGTGACGCCGGCCGCATAGGAGGCCTCGAGGCCCGCGATAGGATCCTGAGTCCTGTGCCCCAGCCCGCCCAGCAACGCGCGCATGGCTCGCTCGGTGCGCTCCCAGCGCCGGTCTCGATCCATTGCGTAGTAACGCCCGCAGACGGTGGCCAGGCGCCCGCAGCCCAAGCGCTCCATGAAGGCCAGCAGTTGAGCGACGTGGCGCGCGCCGCTCTGAGGGGGGGTGTCGCGCCCGTCGGTGAAAGCGTGTACGAAGACATTCTTGACGCGCTGGCGCTTGGCCGCTTCCAGCAGGGCGTACAAGTGGCTGGCCTGGGAGTGGACGCCGCCATCGCTTAGCAGCCCCATCAGGTGCAGCGCGCCGCCGCTGCGAGATCGGTCCCAGACCGCCGCCAGGGCCGGGTTGCGGTCGAACGCGCCGACCCGCGCCATTTCGTCGATGCGGGTGATGTCCATCTGCACGATGCGCCCGGACCCGATGTTGAGGTGCCCGACTTCGCTGTTGCCCATCTGTCCCGCGGGCAGGCCGACATAGGGCCCGTCGGTGCGGATGTGCGTGTGGGGGTTCTCCGACCAGAGGCGGTCGAACGTCGGCGTGCGCGCCATCGCGACCGCATTGTTGGCGGGGTCGGGGTTGTGGCCCCAACCGTCCATGATTGTCAGCACCAGTGGCTTGGAGAATCCCATCGGGCCCCTTTGACTCGATTATGCCCCAGCGCGGAGCGCGGCTTGGTCGGCTGCCTCGGGGGCTAGGCGAGCGTACCGCCCGCGTTCTGTCCGCCGCGGACGGCGTCAGGCCTTTCGTCGCAGCATGCGATCCAGCGCGTCGGATGTCTGGTAGATCAGCGCCTCGGGATAGTGCTGGTGCGGGTGGAAATACTCGAAGGTGAGATAGCCGTCGTAGCCGATCCCCTCCAACGCGGCGATCACCGCCGGCCAATTGGTCGTGCCGTCGAGCAGCGTGCGGAAGGTGTGGAGGTTGAACTCCTGGGTACGCTTGTCCCACTCCTTGAGGTGAATGTTCTTGATGCGCTTGCCCAAGATCGGGATCCAGTGCTCTGGGAACTGGTACTGCATGATGTTGCCGGTATCGAAGTGCACCTTCACCGTGTCGCTGTCGAAGCCGTCGACGAACGCCGCGACTTCCTGCGGGCTGAACAGGAAGCCGTTGGCGAAGATGTTCTCGATGTTGATCGACACCCCGGCGCGCTCGGCGACCGGGATCAGTTCCCGCACGGCCTGCTTGGCGTAGCGTTCGCAGACGTCATTGGACACGGGGACGGGATCCTCGAGCCACGGAGCGTATACCGCTCCGGGCACCACCAGCAGGTTGTCCGTGCCCAGCAGGGCGGCCGCTTCCGCCATCCGGGTCGCCAGCTCGATGCCCTTGGCGCGCCGCCCGGCGTCCGGGTGTGTCATCGAGTAGGGCCAGAACAGAAACGAGCAGACGCCGCTGATGGCGATTCCCGCCTCGTCGGCCATGCGCCTGACCGCCCGGATCTCGTCGTCGGACGATTCCGCGGAGAACTCTCCCTCCAGGTTGAAGTTCGGCTCGACAGCGTCGAAGCCGGCATCGGCCGCGATCTGGAAGCACTCCCGCAGCGACCACTTGTCCGGGTAGGGAAAGGCCCAAAGGTTGATCGACTTTTTCATCGCCCGCACCGGATCGCTCGGCGAAGCTGCTTGGGCAGCCGGCGCGAGAGCGCCTGCCAGGCCCTGACGGGCCAAGAAGGCGGGCCCGAAGAAGGCCGAGTAAGCGAGCAGCTCGCGACGGCCGGGAGCGCTGCCGCCGAGATCTCGCTTCGACGTCGCGCGCTGCATTCGATCTGAAGGTCTCACAGCCATCGTGTCTTACTCCTCCGCCAGCCGGTCGCCGACGGCGCGCATCCGCTCCAACAGCCGCTTGCCGAGCTTGGCGACCACCGGCTTGACCCTGGGATGCCGGATCAGGTTGGTGGTCTCTTCGGGATCGGCCGCGAGGTCGTAGAACTCGTCGCGCTCGGGGTTGAGAAAGTCCCGCACGAGCTTCCACTTCGGAGTGCGCAGCATCCGCATGTGCGTGCGGCTCTGGTGGTGCGTCGAGTATTCGCCATACAGTTCGTCGCTCCAATCGCCGGCGGTTCCGCGCAACAGCGGCAGCAGGTTGCGGCCCCGCACGATCGCTCCGGCCGGAATATCCGCCTCGGCGAGGGCCGCCATCGTGGGCAGCCAGTCAAGGTTCGAGACCGTGCCCTCGATCACGGTTCCGGCCGCGACCTCGCCGGGCCAGACGAACGCGGTCGGCACGCGTATCGAGCGATCCCACATGTTCGGTCGCTGGCCGTCTGGGATGTTGGCCGTGGCCGGCGGGTTGCGGGTCAGCACGTAGTGGCCGTTCCCCTTGTGCCAGACGCCGCTCTCCCCCATGTTGTAGCCGTGATCGCTGGTGTATACGATCACGGTGCTTTCGGCGAGGCCCAGCTCGTCAAGCTTGGCCAGCAGGCGCCCGATGTTGCGGTCGACGCTCTTGGTGCTGGCGAGGTACTCGCGCGTCATGCGGCGCACGCGCTCCAGATCCAAGTACGGGAAGCCAGGATTGGGAATGATCGGGTTGAGGCCGTCGAACGGCGCCCAATCCTCGGGCGCTACCGGAAGCCAGCGTGTATGCGGGGCGCGGTAGTGCAGCGAGAGCAGGAAGGTCTCGTCGCGGACTCGCTCGATGTACTCCAAGGCGTCCGCGGTCAGGATGTCCGCGGTCAGGCCGTCGAACTGGCGCTGCTTGCCATCCTTCTCCAAGACGGGATCCGCGGGCGTCGTCCCGCCTCCCCGAAATCCCATGAAGTACTCGTAGCCCCTCTGCGTCGGGTGCTGCTCGTCCAGCAAGCCCAGATGCCACTTGCCCACGAGCCCGGTGCGGTATCCCGCATCCTTGAGCAGCCGCGGCCAGGTGAGGATGTCGGAGCCCAAGCCCATGTACGGCTCGCGCCTGGGATTGAGCCAGTCCGTGAGACCGACCTCGCTTCCGTAGCGGCTCGAGATCAGGCTCGCCCTCGAGGGCGAGCAGACCGGCGTGACCGTGAAGGAGTTCGGCAGGTAGGCCCCGCGCCGGAACAGCTTGTCCATGTTGGGCGTGGATGCATGGGGGTGCCCGGCCAGACCCAGCGCCCAGCCGGCTTGGTCATCGGTGTAGACAAAGACTATGTTCGGCCTTTGCGCGGCGCAGATGTGCGCGGCCAACAGAACCGGGAGAAGCAATCGGAACACGCAAGCTAGTGTAGCGAGAGCGGTGCAGGCTTGGCGTCGGGCCTTGGGCTATGATGCAACGTATGAGACACTCTATGTTGCTTTGCTCCGCGCTGGCGGTCATGCTGGCTCTGTTGCCCGCCGATGCTGCCGCGGGCGAAAAGAAGCTGATGCACTGCTTCGCTTTCACCGAGATCGAGGCTGCCACCGACGCCGACTGGGCCGCCTTCATGAAGGCGACCAACGAGCTGCCCGACAAGATCGAAGGGCTGGAGAGGGTTTGGGTGGGCAAGCTGCGGCGACCGCTGCGGCAGTACGGGCGGAACCAGGACGAGGCCATGCTGCGCCAGTCTGGCGTCTGCATGGAGATGGCCGACGAGGCCGCACTCGAGGTCTATGCCGAGCACCCCGCCCACACGGAATGGGTCAAGGTGTATGCGAAGGTGCGCGTCGCCGGGACGACGACGTTCGACATCCTCGGGCGCTAGCGGGCTGACAGACGATTTGTGATCTTGCTTTCGGGCGCGCCATCGCTCTCTGCCGAGCATGGTTCCGGGCTCTGCTACCGTTGCGCCCTCAAACCCGCCGAGCCCGCGCGTTGGGCCTGGGCCTCCGACACTCATATTTGCGGCCGCGCCGACGCCAGCCAAGGCGGCTTTCGGCCAGCCCGACAGCTCGAGCGAGCGATGGCGGAAATGCGGCAGTTCCGACCCTCCGGCGTTCTGGTCAACGGAGACCTGGCCTGGTCGCGCGGCCACAGCGAAGACTACGAGCGCTTCGTGGGCATCATGCATCCGCTGGCCACGCAGACGCCGCTGGTGCTGGCGGTGGGCAACCACGACGACCGAGGCAACCTGCTGGCCTGTCTCGCGAACCGCAGCGACCCGGCGCCGCAGTGGCTGGCCGCGGTCGTGGAACAGCCGCCGTTTCGCCTGATCTCGCTCGATTCGAGCATCGACGCCCAGACCGTGGGCGGGGAGATCGGCGGCGCGCAGCTCGCATGGCTCGAAGACGAGCTGGAGGCGGAGCCGGGCGCGCCCACGGTCATCTGCCTCCATCACCCGGGCGAATCCAGCAGCGAGGGCTGCAGCGACTTCTCCGGATTGGTTCGGCTCGTCCAGCGCCGGCGGTGCGTCCAAGCGGTTGTCACAGCGCACGATCACGAGTACTGCGTGGGCCAGCTAGGAGGAGTGCACCATGTGCGCCTGCCCGCGGTCGGATTCCCGTTCGAAGAACGCACGCCGACCGGATGGATCGCTGCGGTGCTGGGCCGAGCCGGCATCGAGCTGCAGCTGCGGGGACCTGGGAGCCCGGCCGGCACCCACCTGCCGTGGCGGTGAGGCAACTCCGCCGAGTTGGCGCCCGCAGGCCCGTTTCGGCTTGATTTGATTCGTCGCGGCTTGATTTGAAACCGCGATTCACAATATGATGATGTGTTCACGGAGATCCATCATGAAGTCCCGTTTCGCACTCCTGTTAGCACTTTCGGTGTGCGCGTCGGCGCTCTTCGCGCAGGCCACGCTCGAGATCCGAGATGTCGAGATCGACTCGCAATCGCCCGAGGGCGCAGTCCTGACCGAGGCGGGCATCGCCGAAGAGGCCGACGAGCGGATCGCCATCCTCGAGGGATTCCTCAACGACTACCCGGAGAGCAGCTATCTGGGGTACGTGCTGCTCCAGCTGCAGGGCCTGTACACCCAGACCCAGCGCTGGTCGGACGCTGCCACGGTCGGAGGGCGGCTGCTGGAATACGTGCCCGAGGATCTCGAGGTGCGCCACAACCAGAACCAGGCGCTGCTCAATGCCATGCAGTGGGCCGAGCTCTTGGACGGCCTGTCCCTGACCAAGCCGATGGCTGACAAGGAAGCGGCAGCGCCAATGCCGGACGATCCAACCGAGGATGAGGAAATACTCCACGAGAGCTCGGTGGACTACGCCAATGGCGTGGTGCAGTACACCGAGTGGGCGCTCAATGTCGGGATCACCCAGAGCGCGCCCGCCCAACAGATCCAGTTCATGGACAAGCTGGTGGAACTCTACCCCGAGAGCCAGTACGCGGCCGGCATCGAGGACAAGTACGTGATCGCTTACCAGCAGGCCGGCGACGTGGCGGGCATGGTCGGCGCCATGGAACGGGCCCTGGAAAAGAACCCTGGCAACGAGCAGTACCTCTTCACGCTTGCCGAGATCGCTCTCAGCCAAAAGAACTACGACGAGGTCGACGCCCGCTCCGAGCAGCTGATCAAGCTGATGGAAGAGAAGGCGGCGCCAGAGGGAGTCTCCGGTGAGGCCTGGGACGCGAACAAGAAGAAGTTCACCGCCCTGGCCCACTACGTGGCCGGCACGGGGCAGTTCCAGAAGGGAGCTTGGCGCACGGCGCGCCGCCACCTGCTCCAAACCGTCGACGCCATCAAGGCCGAGGGCGGCGAGCGCTACGGAATCCTTTCCTACATGCTGGGATTCTGCTACGTCAAGCTGGACATCGCCGGCGACAACATCGCCCAGGCCACGCGCTGGATGGGCGAGGCGGCGCGCGTCCCGAACCCGATGCAGGCGCAGGCCGCGCAGACCCTCGAAGCCATCAAGGCCGCACAGTAGCGTTCACGGCGCCAGGCCGTCCAACGCCCGCTCGGCGTGTCCGAGCGTTGCCTTGAGGCTGCGCGGCTCCGCATCGATCAAGCACAGCGCCAGGCGGCGCACGGCCTCGCGCTTCCCCTCATCCAGGTACTCGGCCGGAGACTTGCCGTCGACCCGCGCCAGCATCAGGAAGGCGAGATGCCGGACGCTGGCCGCTTCGAACCAGCTCAGTCCCGCCGGCGGCAGCATCGCGAGCGTCCAACAGAAGGCCGCGCGCGCCAAGCCGAGATAGCTTCCGGCGATCGCCGGCCGGTGAAACGCCTTCAGGATGAGATGGTTCAACAAGAACCCCGCATCGTAGCTGGGATCGCCGAAATGGGCGCATTCGAAGTCGATGCACACGATGCCCGCGTCGCTGACGAGCAGGTTCTTCGGGCTCCAGTCACCGTGCACCATCGCCACGTTGCGCATGGCACTTTCGGCGATCCACCGCTCGACGCGATCGGCCAAGCGCGGATGGCGCCGAGCGATCGTGCGGTAATACGGATCGGTGCGCAACTGGTCGAACGCCGTCCGGTTCGAGAAGGATCGCTCGAAGGCGGCCGCGCCCCAGGTCGCGCGCACTGCCAGTCCCAGCGTCGCCCCGGCCTGGCGGGCGGTCGCGCCAACGCAGCGGCCCGCCAAGAGGATGGTTTTCCAGTCCGCGCTGCCCGCCGGCGCGGCTCGCATCGCGTACAAGAAGTTGGTCTCGTCGCAATACAGGAGCTCAGGCAGCCGCCCCCTTGGCAGAATGGCGGCAAGCGCATTGATGACCTCCCACTCCCGCAGGACGCGCGCGCGGTCCGCCAGCCATTCGGCGCGCACGCGCAGACGCGGCAGGGCCTGCTTGAGCACGATCCGCTGATCGCCGTCCTCGACCAGCACGACGGTGTTGGAAACGCCGCCTGCCAAAACGCGCGCCGTCGCCGCTGGCGACAGCCCGAGGCGCCCCTCGAGCAACTCAATGGCACTGTCAGCGTCGAGGTCTCTCGGTGCCGGCATCAATTGGTGGGCACGCCCGAGACCGGAGGCACTTCGCGATCCGGCCGCGGCTTGCCCCGGAGGATCGACCAGGGCCGCTGGCGCAGATCGGAACTCAGCGCCTCGATATTCTCCGAGGTGGCGCGAAAGTTCTCGATGACTTCGCTGATGTTGCCTTCGTTGACCAGCAGCAGGGTTCGTGCGTCCTGCAAGAGCAACTGCGCGTCTCGCAGGGCTCGCTCGAGCTCGTTCAAGCTGCTCTGGAGCGGTGCCCGGGTCTCGTCAACGGTGCGGTTGATGTTGAGCACGGTGTCGTCGGCATCCAGCGCCAGCCGCTCGAAGTCGGCCGCCAGTTCCTCGACCCGCGTCAAGGTGTGGCCGAGCTGAGTCGTCAGGCCGTCTATCTTCGGCGTTTGCGTCTCGAGGAACTCGTTCGTGTTTTCCAGCATCCGCGCGACGTTGCGCTGGTTCCGCTCGCCGGTCAGCTCTCGCAGGTTTCCCAGCAGGACGTGCAGGTCGTCAAGCACCGTGGTGATCCTGGCGTCCGAGCGCGCCATCAATTCCACCGCGTCATCGGCGACCGTCGCCACCTTGCGCGTCAGGTCCGTAAAGGTGAGCGCCTCGACGGACGGAACCACTCCTCCCGGCTCGATGCGCGGGGCGGAGATGGATCCGGGCGCGACCTCCAAGTAGTTCTGCCCCAGGGCGTTCAAGCTGGCGATCGTGGCCACCGACTGCTCGTTGATGGGAATCTCGGTCAACAGCTCGAACACCACCTCGGTCTTGGTCATGTCTTCGGCCCAAGGCTCCACGGACTGAATCGTGCCGCCCTTGCGACCGCCGAAGCGCACCAAGTTCCCGGCATCCAGGCCGCCGATGTAGCTGAAGTACGTGCGGTAGGTATGGGTCCGGCCTGTGAAATGGACGTTGGCCACGATCAGGAATGTGGTGACCGAGATCGCGAGCGCCCCGATCACCAGCAGTCCGACTTTGGCTTCGTTCGTCAATCAGGCCCCCATGATGTAGCTGCTAGACGCCTCGCTGGGCTGGTCCGCCTCACGGCGTATGAACTGCCGGACGCGCGGATCGGGGTTGCGGCGAATCTCGTCCACCGTGCCGACAGCCAAGATCCTGCCCTCGTTGATCATACACATACGGTCAGCGATCAGGAACGCGCTGGTCAACTCGTGCGTTACGACAACAATCGTGATCGGATAGGCGGATTTCAAATGCAGGATGAGGCTGTCAAGCCCAGCCGCGATGATCGGGTCCAAGCCTGCCGAAGGCTCGTCGAAGAACAGTATCTCCGGATCCAGCGCCAGAGCACGCGCCAGCGACGCCCGCTTGCGCATTCCGCCCGACAGCTGCGTCGGGTAGAGATCCTCGACATGAGTGAGGCCGACCTGTTGCAGCTTGATGCGGACCATGACCCGGATCGTGGACTCCGCCAGGGTCGTGTGCTCGAGCAGCGGCAGCGCCACGTTGTCGCCGACTGTCATTGAGTTGAACATGGCGGCACTCTGGAACGACACGCCCATCGATCGGCGCAACGCGGTAAGCTTCGCGCTCGAAACCGTGGCCAGATCGACTCCCTTCACGGCCACGCTGCCCTCGGTCGGGCGCTCCAGTCCCTCCATGTGCCTCAGCAATGTAGTCTTGCCAGAGCCGGAGCCTCCCAAGATCACCATGGTCTCGCCGCGATAGATCTCGAGGCTGACACCGTCAAGCACGGTGCGCTCGCCATAGCGGACCTTCAAGTCGCGGACCGAGATCACCGGCTCCCGGCTGGCGTGGTGGCGCAGATCGCGCAGCTCCGTCGTCGATCCAGTCATCGCCAGAAGAAATAGAAGAACGTCGTGCAGAGCAGGTCTGCCAGCACGACCAAGAAGATGGATTTCACCACGGCGCTGGTCGTGGAGTGGCCGACACCCACCGGTCCGCCGCTGACCGTAAAGCCCTCCAAACAGCTCACATGCACGATGATCGAGCCGAAGATCACCGCCTTGACCAAACCGCTGACGATATCGCGCATGAGGAGGATCTCAGCCGTGCGCGAGAGGTATGCCAGCAGTGTCAGGTCCAGCGTGAAATACGCGAACACGCCACCCGCCAAGATCCCGGAAAACACGCTCATCACCGTGAGGCAGGGCAGCATCACCAGCATCGCCAGATACTTCGGCACGAGAACGAAGTCGATCGGGTCGAGGGCCATGGCTCGCAGGGCGTCAAGTTCCTCGGTGACCGCCATCGTGGCCACCTCGGCCGAGATCGCGGACCCGGACCGGCCGATCACCACGATCGCGGCCATCAGGGGTCCGAGTTCCCGCGTCATCGTCGTGCCGACCATGGTGACGATGGCTTCCATGGCCCCGAAGCGGCGCAGCTCCGCGCCCGCTTGCAGGGCCATGATCAGGCCGGTGGCGCCCGCCACCAAACACAGCACGGGCAGGGATCGGACCCCGATGTCGCCCATCTGAAGCAGCGTGCGCTGCCAACGCAGGCCGCGCCCCTTGAACGGGCTGGCGCGCACCGAGAAGCGCAAGCAGTACCAGAACTGAATGGCTAAGCGACCGACGTACTCGGCCTGCCGGATCGAGAAACGACCGACGGATTCAAGCAACATCATGCCGCGCGAGCGCTCCGGCCAACTCAGGCCTTCAATGCATCCTCCTCCGAGTCGTGCATTTCGAAGACATCGATCAGGCGCGTGCTGCGCAGCACCTGGAGCGGCCCCTCTCTCAGGCCAGCAAGGCCGAATCTAACTCGCCGGCGGGTGGCGAGTTGCAGGCCCTCGACCAAGCTCGCCACGGCGGAGCTGTCAATGTAGCTCGTTTCGGACATGCTGACGACAACCCGGCCCTGTGAGCAGTTCTCCAGCAGGCCGAGGACAGCGTCCCGCAACTGCGTGGAAGACGCCATGTCGGCGTCGCCCGCAACGCGCACAACGGCTGCCTCTGCCAACTGCTCGATGTCTATGCGCAGCATTTTGGTTGCATCCTCCCTTCAAGACTCGGCGACATGCTGCAGCAAGCGCTTCCTCAAGTACATGCGATTCTGACCGTCCTCGCGGCGGTACTCGATCTCGTCCATCAGCGTGCGGATCATGTACAGGCCCCGCCCGCCCGCGCGCAACTCGTCTGGCGGGAGAAGCTCGCGCGAGAGAAATTCAGCCTCTATGCCATGGTCGCAGATGCACACTTCGATCATCTCGCCGTCTCGCCGGCAAGCGATCCGGATAGGGCGCGTGGTGTCGCCATCGTAACCGTGGCGTATCACATTCGACACCGCTTCGTTGACGGCTAGCACCACCGCCGTTGCCGCCTCCTCGCGAGCACCGAATCCGAGGCAGCTCTGCTCGACCACTCCCCGAACCAGGCGCAGCCACTTCGGATCGCTCACGATCCGCACAGCAACTTCCCCGAACATGGCTGGCCCCGCTCGACGTCTGGAAGCCCTAGGAAGCCCCGACCCGACGTGGCGGATTTTAGCACGGGCCACCGGTTCCCCAAGGTCCAAGAGCCGACGGCCGGCTCTGCTATCGTGGCTAGGCGTGGCGGTCGTGGAGGCGCGGAGGCTGGCCTTCGACCTGCTTTTGCGTGTCGAGCGGGACGGGGCTTATTCGGATGCACTGCTGCATTCACGGCGGCTGGCGGGAATCGGCGCCCACGCAAAGGCCTTTGTCACCAAGACGGTGCTTGGATGCCTGAGGCGGCAGGGCGAGCTCGACCATTTGATCGCCGCCAAGACGAGCCGATCCGTGGGAGCGATGGATCCCGAAGTGCTGATCGCCTTGCGGCTCGGGGCGTATCAGATGCGCCACATGGACGGCGTCCCGGACCATGCCGCCGTCTCGCAATCCGTTGAACTGGTGCGGCAAGCGCGCAAGGGATCGGCCGCGGGATTGGTAAACGCGGTCCTGCGCCACCTGCCCCCGGGTCCGCCAACAGCCGAGTCCGCGCGCCTGTGCCATCCCGACTGGTTGCTGCGACGCTGGGAGAGAGAGTTCGGCGCCGGCACGTGCGAGGCACTGTTGCAAGCCAACCTGCAGCAGCCCGAGACATACTTCCGGCTGCGCCCTCCGGCAGACGCAGCTGAGGTGCTGTCCCGCCTAGAGAGGGCGGGACTGTCAGCAGAGCCCACGGATTTGGCCCGAGCCTATCGTCTCGCGAAGGGAAGCGTGCCGGCCGCCCGCCAGGCGGCGGGGGACGCGCTCGTCTTCCAAGACATCAACTCCCAGCGCGTGGCCGAGTTGCTGGCAGATTCGCCGGGCTCGCCCGTGCTGGACGTTTGCGCGGCACCGGGCGGCAAGTCCCGACAGCTTGCCGAGGGCGCGGCAGTGGTGGCCGGCGACCGGCGCGTGAAGCGGTTGCACTCGATGCGCCGGCTGGGCAGCCGTGGGATTCAACTGCTGGCTCTGGATGCCGAGCGCCCGCTGCCATTTCGGCGGCAATTCGACCGCATACTGGTCGACGCCCCATGTTCCGGCACTGGCACGCTGGCCCGCAATCCGGAGATCAAGTGGCGGCTCCAGCCGCACGATCTCGATTCGCTCAGCGCTCGACAAGGGCGCATTCTGGACAATGCCATGGACGCGCTGGCGCCCGGCGGGCAGCTGGTCTACGCGACCTGCTCGCTGGAACCGGAGGAGAACCAACATGTCGTCGCTAAGGCCGTCGCAGCGCGACCGGGCTGGAAAGCCGTCAAGGCCCTGTCGACTATCCCAGGCACGGACCCTGGTGACGGTTTCCAGGCTTGGCGCATTCTGCGACCGGCTGACTAGCGCCCGGCTCCACGGCTGGGTCGTCGTGGCGGTCGCCGGGATCGCCTTTCTGGGCACGATCTCGAGTCCGCCGTCCATGCTCGACGACGTGGACTCCGCCTACGCCCAGGTCGCGCGCGACATGCTGCAATCCGGGGACTGGGTCACGGCGCGCCTCAACGGGGTGCCGTATTTCGACAAGCCACCGGGCCAGGTGTGGGCGATCGCGCTGTCCTTCGCGGTATTCGGCGTGCACGACTGGGCGGCCCGCCTGCCCGCGGCTCTAGCCGCCATGCTGCTGTGCTGGCTGGCCTGGCGTATCGGGCGCTGGTCGCTCGGCGAGGTGGGCGGACTCTACGCCGGCATCGGCCTGGCCACGTGTTGCGGGCTGTTCTTGTTCACCAGGGTGCGGATCCCTGACATCTACGTAGCTTGCACGACGCTCTTCGTGCTCGCGTGTTTCCTGCGCTCACAAGAGGGCTCGCTGCGACAGGCGCGGGCCCACATGCGCCGGGCCGGCGCGGCGCTGGGTGTCGGACTGCTGTTCAAGGGTCTGGTGGCAGTGGCGCTGCCGGCGGGCGCCATCGCGCTCTACATGCTCGCCGCCGGCAAGTGGCGCTCGGGCGATGCGTGGCGTCGGCTCGGCCTGCCCGGCGCCTTCGCAATCACGCTGCTTGTCGCCGCGCCATGGCACGTGCTCGCGATCCTACGCCACCCTCCGCTCTTCGAGCTTGCGCTGGACAGCGGGCCGGGAATGTACAGGGGATTCTTCTGGCGCTACTTCATCAACGAGCACCTGCTGCGCTACCTAGGGCTGCGCTACCCGGCCGACTACAGCCGCGTGAACATCGCGTGGCTGTGGTTGGGGCACATCGTGTGGCTGTTCCCCTGGAGCGGCCTGCTCGCGGGATTGCACAAGATCGGCCTCGGCACGGCTGACCGCAAGCGTCGAACGCACTCGCTCATGCTGTGCGCTTGTGGCTTCACGCTGCTGTTCTTCTCGGCCTCGACCACCCAGGAGTACTACACTTTGCCCGCCTACGCGCCCGCCGCGCTGCTGTTTGCCAGCGCGGCCGTTTCGTCCGGCCCGCTCCTGCGATGGTGCGCTCGCGCCGCGGCAACAGTCTACGGATGTGCGTCGGCAGCCGCGCTGGTGCTGCTCGTCGCCGTGCGAAGCCTCCCGGCCGAGGGCGACATTGCCTCCGCCCTGACCAGCAACCCGGAAGCTTACACGCTGGCTCTGGGTCACTTCCACGACCTAACGCTTGCCGCGTTCGCCTACTTGCGCGGGCCGCTCGCGCTCGCTGCGCTCGCGCTCGCTCTGGGGGCGCTCGGAGGCTGGCTGCTGCGCCAGAAGTGGGCGGCTGCCGCCCTGGCATGCGCCGCCTTGCTGTTCTTGCATGCTGCTCATTGGGCCATGGGAGCATTCGACCCATACCTGTCGTCTCGGCCGCTGGCCGACACCTACCTGCGCTCTCCTCCGGGACAGCTGATCCTAGATCGCGAGTACTACGCATTCTCCTCGCTGGCCTACTACACCAATCAGCCGGTAATGCTGCTCAACGGACGCAAGAACAACATCGAGTACGGCTCCAACGCGCCCGGGGCGCCTGACGTATTCCTCTCCGACTCGGACCTGCCCGGCCTGTGGGCCCAGCAACGACCCGTGTACCTCGCGGCATACGAAGAGGATCGCGAGCGGTTCAAGCGACTGCTCGGGGCGGGTCGGTTGCATACTCTGGCCGCTGCCGGCGGCAAGGTCCTGATCTCAAATCGCTCCGTCCCGTCCCAGAGCGCTGCCAACTAGGCGCTTGGGAGCGGCCGTGTGCGGGGCGATCGACCTCGGAGCAGGAAACCCTCGGCCTGCTCAGCCGGCGCTTGTATTCCGCGGTTGATCCAGTCTGCTTGCCAATCGAAATCAGACCAAAAGCTGACAGTGCCAGGGCCATTTTTTTGTCCGAGTCCGAGGCAGTGCACGACAGTAGCCGGAGGGGCAGCGGCAGCCTGCTAGAGTTTGCGAGCTCGGCATGGTAGCGCTGTCTGCTGCGAGGACTGGACATTTTGTTGTCAGTCTGTCAG
>JAJEHF010000187.1 GCA_022823865.1 Bryobacterales bacterium | reverse complement strand
CTGACAGACTGACAACAAAATGTCCAGTCCTCGCAGCAGACAGCGCTACCATGCCGAGCTCGCAAACTCTAGCAGGCTGCCGCTGCCCCTCCGGCTACTGTCGTGCACTGCCTCGGACTCGGACAAAAAAATGGCCCTGGCCCGGCGCCGAGCGGATTCTGTCCGCCGGGCGACTTCCGTATAATGAAAGGGCCAGCCGAGCGAAACCCTCGGTTTTGCTTGGCCGTTCGCCATGAAACTGCATTCTTGGAGTCAGGTTGCGTCGGAGGATCTCAGCGCGACGGTCGCGCGGCGCGTCATCCACAGCGAGCGCATGACCACCGCGCGGATCCGCTTGAAGAAAGGTGCCGTGGTGCCGCGCCACAGCCACGAGAACGAGCAGATCAGCCATGTCCTCGAGGGATCGGTGCTGTTCCAGTTCGATGATCGCGAGATCACGGCCAGGGCCGGGGACTTGGTGGAGATCGCTTCTCACGAGCCTCACCGCGTGGAGGCCCTCGAGGACTCGCTGGCGATGGATGTCTTCCAGCCCGTGCGGCAGGACTGGATCCAAGGCGACGATGGCTACCTCAGGAATCCATCAGGTTCCTGATCGCGTAATTCAGTAAGGACTGCGGAAACTCAGCGCCCCTGCCGCCTCAGTCGCGGCCGCATAGATCGCGCGGCGATTGCAACAACGAAGCTATGGACTTGGGAATTCAGGATCGGGTGGCGGTGGTCACCGCCGCCAGCCGCGGCATGGGCAGGGCGATCGCGGAAGCGCTCGCGGCCGAGGGCTGCAAGCTGGCCATCTGCTCGCGTGATTCGAGCGCCATCGCCGCAGCCGCCGAGGCGATTCGCGGCGGGCACGGGACGGCGGTCTTCCACAAGGCCGTGGACGTGAGCGACATCGATGCCCTGCGAGCCTTCGTGGCAGAGGCGCGGGCAGCCTTGGGGCCGGTCAGCATTGCCGTCGCCAATGCCGGCGGGCCGCCCGGCGGCCGCTTCGAGAATTTCGGCGCCGAGGACTGGCAGGCCGCATTCCGCCTCAATTTCCTGAGCACCTGGGCCCTGATCGAGTCCGTCCTGCCCGACATGCGGGCCCAGCGCTGGGGACGCGTGGTCTCGCTGACCTCGACCTCGGTGCGGCAGCCGATCGAGGGCTTGATCCTGTCCAACGGAGTGCGCGCCAGCGTGGTCGGCATGCTCAAGACCCTTGCCGCTGAATACGGACCCGAGAACATCCTCTTCAACAACGCGGGTCCCGGATTGATCGCGACCGACCGCCTGCTCAGCATCGCGCAGCGGCGGGCTGACGCGGCCGGGATCGGCCGGGACGAGATGATCGAGCGGCTCGCCAGCCAGACGGCGCTGCGCAGGGTCGGCCAGCCGCAAGAGTTCGCCGCCGCGGTGGCGTTCCTGTGCTCCGAGCGGGCGAGCTACGTCACGGGTTCGTCCTTGATGATCGATGGCGGCCTGGTGAAGGCGGTCTGAGGCGGGGCGGGATGAGCGTGGAGCGATTCAAGGTGCGGTTCTTGGCTGCGCTGGCGGGCGCCTTGGCGCTGGCACTGGCTTTGGCGCCGGGTCAGGTTCCGGTCCAGATCAGCGCCAGCGGGCCGCAGTGGGTGAATAACCACGGCGCGCGGCTGATCATCGGCCAGAAGAGCTTCACCCGCCAGGATCCGATCTCCAGCCGCGAGGTGCTCGGGGCGGCGCAAGGCGTCGCGTACGTGGCCAACCGGCTCTTCGTGGCCGATGGCAACCGGCTCGGCGCGCGCCCGGTCAACAACCGCATCCTGATCTACAACAACGTCAACGGCTTCGTGCCGGAGCCCGACGTGCTGCTGCCCCAAGACTCGCTCTGCCCGGCTTGCGTCGGACTCCCGGACATCGTGCTGGGGCAGCCCGACTTCGACACCACCGAGTCTTCGGACTTGCCGGACGTGGCCGGCCTCAACAATCCATCCGCCGTGCACAGCGACGGAGTTGTCTTGGCGGTCGCCGACACCAACAACAACCGCGTCCTGCTGTGGAACCCGATCCCGGCTGTCAGCGGCGCGCCTCCGGACGTCGTGCTCGGCCAGGCCGATTTCAGCGGCTTTTCCCCGGAAACCTCGGCCAGCGGCATGCGCGGGCCGCAGGGCGTTTGGCTCGATGGCGGCCGCCTGTTCGTGGCCGACACCCAAAACAGCCGGATCCTGATCTGGAACACGATCCCGACCTCGAACGGCCAGGCGCCGGATCTCGTGCTGGGCCAGCCCGACCTGGACACGCGGCACGAGGCGGACCTGACCCAGGGCGTCTACGAGCCGGACGACAAGCACCTGCTCGACCCGGTGAGCGTGACAGTCTCGCGGGGGCGCCTGTTCGTTGCCGATCTGGGCTTCAACCGGATCGTGATCTATAACGCGGTGCCGACGCAGAGCTTTGCCAGCGCGGACGTGGTGATCGGGCAGCCCGACTTCGCCTCCAGCGAGCCCAACAACGCCGCGGCGCTGTGCGATCCGATCGGGCTGCTCGACGACGACGGAAGTCGCAGCGAAAACGAGACGCCCCCGACCAACGTGCCGCTGGTGATCCCGCTGCCGCCGCGGGCCCCGGAGCTGGATCCCGACGAAGTGCGCTACCCGCGCCGGTGCGCCGGGACGCTGAACTTCCCGCGCTTCGCGCTGGTGGTGGACGAGCGCCTGTTCGTGGCCGATGCGGGCAACGACCGCATCTTGGTCTACAACCAGATCCCAACAGAGCACGGCGCCAAGGCCGACTTGGTCATCGGCCAGCCGAACTTCGTCCAGCTCACCGAGTCCGAGGGGCCGGGAAGCATCCGCTCGCCGGCGGCCATGGCCTATGACGGCCAGAATCTGTTCGTCGCCGACCCGTTCACGCGCCGCATCTTGGTCTTCACGCCGGGCGAGGACATGATCGATCTCAACGGCGTTCGCAACTCTGCGGCCGTCAGCATCCGCAGCCGCGGGCACCTGGAGTTCGACCAGAACCTTCCGGTGGACATTTCCGACACGCCCGAGGACGAGTCCCGGCAGGCGCCCGTGCTGCCAGGCGGCGAGGAGATCAAGATCACTCTGGACGGCTCGGAACTCTTCTATACGACTGTCGAGGGCGAGACGGCCGAGAATGTCCGCGACAAGATCGTGGGCTTGATCAACGCCGACCCGAACCTGGCGGTGACGGCAGCGCCCGGGCTGGGCGTCGGACGCCATGCCACGGGCGAGATCCGCTTCGGGGGCGAGGCGCGCCCTGGCGACGAGGTGACCCTGGACATCAACGGCCGCAAGTACTCCTACATCGTGCCCGAGGGCGACATCCCGGAGCGATTCGTGGACCGGCTGAACTACTTGGTGGATAACGCGGACGACCCCGAGGTGATCGTCGAGCGCCGGATCGACCAGATCGAGACACTGGAAATCGTCCATCGGGAGGTGGGCCCGATCGGCAACAGCCTTCCGTTCTCGATCAGCATCACGCCCGGTTCGCCCACCACGGCCGAGGTGACCGGTCCCACGCTCTCGCGCGGCACGGTCAGCTATCGCGCGAACCTGCGGGCCAAGCGCGAAGGTCCGACCGGCAACTGGATCAGCGTGGAGGTGCGCAACGCCGGCAGCGAGCTGCAGACCAGTACCTCCGGGTCCCGGCTGACCGGCGGATCGGACGCCCGGGACATGCCGCCCGGGACGATTGCGTCGATCTTCGGAAGAGACCTGGCGGGCGAGACCGCCAGCGTCTGGGAGCGCACCTCGCTGCCGGCCCGGCCCGAGCAGGGCCTTCCGACCGATCTCGCCGGCGTGCAGGTACTCGCCAACGGCCGCCTGGCGCCGCTGCTGATGGTCTCGCCGACGCAGGTCAATTTCCAGATTCCGTGGGAACTGGAGGGCACGGGCCACAGCTTCTACGTGCGGCGCGCCATGCCCGATGGCAGCGTGCGTGTCTCGGCCGCCAAGGCCATCCAGTCCGTGCGCGCCGGGCCGGGCTTGTTCGCGATTGAGGGCTCGGAGCCGCGCCACGGCATCGCCGTCCACGCAACTGGCGTTGCGGAGGGCTCGATTGCAGTGACGGTGCCCGACCGGCCCCGCGACGACGATCCGAACAACGACGCCACCGAGAACCGCCAGCTGACCCAGGAGGGCGCGGACGGTCGGATCGTGATCAATGGCCGCGAGTACTACTACCGCTCGCCCGGGGACGAGAGCCCCGAGACCATGCGCGACAAGTTCATCGAGCTGATCAATGCGGGCGACGGCGATCCGGACGTGATCGCCGAAGCGGGCACGAGAAGCTTCTTCTCCGCCCGCGCCGACTTGGAGTTCGAGGGCGAGCCCAAGGCAGGCGACACGGTGTCGGTCACCGTGCGGGACCGCACCTACAGCTACACGCTCACCGAGCAGGACGTTGAAGATCCGGAAATCGCGCTCTTGATCATGCGCAACATCCTGGTGCGCTCGATCAATTCCGGCGTCGGCGATCCGGAAGTGACATCGCGCGTGCTACAGGAAGTGGGATCGGTCAAGCTGCAGATCGTGGCGCGCTCGCTCGGCGTCGACGGCAACGAGATTCCGTACAGCTACGAGGTAGTCTCCGATGGCGGCATCGAGGTCAGCACGAACCGCGAGAACGGCTTCTTGGAAGATGGCAACACTCCGCCGGTGGTAGTCATCAAGGCCAGGGAGGCGGGCAAGCAGGGCAATTCGATCACTTACGCGGCGCAGGGCACGGAGGTGCCGGACGACGATCCGACCACCCCGGACACGAACGAGCGCACCGAGGCCGAGGTCTTCCTGACGCTCTCGGCGCGCGGCTCGCACCTGTGCTGCGGCAACGAGCCGATGTCCCTGATCACGGAGGACAATCCGCTGGTGCCGGGCGAGGAGATCATCGTCTTCGCCACCGGGCTCGGCCTGACCGACAACCAGGACGCGATCGCAACAGGCCAGCCCACCCCTGCCGGGACTCTGGCGAAGGTGCCGCTGGTGGCGGACGATTTCGTCTCCTCGCAGTTCGGCGGACGCACGGCCCAGGTCGAGTTCGTCGGCTTGATGGAGGGCACGGTCGGCGTCTACCAGGTCAACCTGCTGACTAACACGGACCTGGCCGACAATCCGGCGACGCCGCTGTGGATCGCCCAGCAGTTGTTCATCAGCAACGTGATCACGCTGCCGGTGAAGAACCTGGTCCCGCGCCCGCCGCCGGCCTTCTAGCCGCCAGACATCGGCGCGCCCGCGTGCTCCGTCTCTGGATCAGAAGACGAGCCGCAGGCCGAGCTGGCCCTGGAACTGACCGCTGGGGATGACGCCCCGCGCCTGGTTGGCGCTGGAGGAGCGCTGGTTGCCGTTGAAGTTCACGAGGTTGGCCCGGTTGCCAACGTTGTACATCTCCCACATCACGTCCGCCCGGATGTCCTCGCTGATGACGAACTTCTTCGTCAGCCGCAGGTCCCACCGGAAGAAGTTCCCGCCGCGGCCTGCCCAGGCGCCGACTCCCGCCGGACGGTCGTTGCGCAGGAAGTCGAAGTTGTCGTCGTTTCCGGTCGTGATGTCGTAGGGCGGCGCGCTGTTGGCCGTGAGGATCGACGACAGCTGGACGTCGCGGGGCAGCCGGTAGATGAAGTTGCCCGTGAAACGGTGCCGGACGTCGTTCTCGGTCGGGCCGAAATTGGCCGCGCCGTGCTTGATGTGCGGCGAGGTCCAGTCGAAGTCTTTCGCCGAGCCGAGCGTGTAGCCAGCCAGGAAGCCGAAGTCCTGCGCGAGGCGCTTCTCGAGCCGGAAACTCAAGCTGTTGATGTGCAACCGGTTGGTGAAGTCGGCGACCTGGACCCGCAGGCAGCCCGCGCTGTTGGAACGCAGGTTGGCCGCCGTTGCCGGCAGCCCCAGCTGGGCAACGATCTGGCGGGCGAACGGGCACGCCCGCTCCGACGCCGATGTGGCCCCTGGCAGCGGCGCGTTCGGCTCCCACGGGGTTGACAGGCCGGATCCCCAGTCGTAGTTCAGGCCCAGTATGTGCACGAAGTCGACCGAAGCGGCCAGGTCCCGCTTGATCCCGTACTGGAAGCCCGCGTGGGACTGCTGGGTGTAGGGCGTGTTCATCCGCGGCGAAGGCGCATCGGGTGTCCCGCCGACGCTGGCGCCTCCCGGCAGCAGCGACGTCGCGGTCCGGTTCGGGAAGCTCCCTTCGATGAGCGCCCTCTGCGCCGCATTCGAGGCGTCCAGCTGCGTTCCGGAAGTCAACAGCCCGTTGTAGCTCAGGACCCGGCTGCGGAGCGTGCTCGTGTTGACCCGGTCGTGGAAGACGCCATAGCTGGCCCGGGCCACCGCGTGACCCTTTCCGGTCAAGTCCCAGGAGAAACCGAACCGCGGCGACAGGTCCAGTGCATCCTCCACCCCCGGACGCCAGTCCCTCACCGGCAAGGCGCCATGCTCGCCCAGCGCCACCGCTACCCAGACATCCTCCGGCCGGTCCCGCGAGAAACCCGGCTGTTCGAAGGCGTCCGGTCCGCCGATAGACGCCACGCCGTCCACATCCAGATAGGTCCGCCTATCCCAGCGCAGCCCCATGTTGATCGTGAAGCGTGGCGTCACGCGCCACGCGTCGTTGATGAACGCGGCGTAGGAGGCCACGTCTCGGCGGATGCTGATGAACCGCGGCTGCGTTGAACTGCCGCTCTCGAACGGCAGGTTGAAGTTCGCCGTGTAGCGGTCGGGCAGCGTCGCCGTATCGGATGGAAACCGGTAGACCCCCTGGAAATCCACGTTCGCGTCGGCCGTGGCTAGGACCCGGTTCGATTCCCCGCCCCACTTCAACGAGTGGTTGCCCCGCTCCCAGCTCATCGTGTCCGAGAAGATCCAGTTCGCTTGGACCCGGCCCTGGGGGACGTCGCCAGCCGTTCCGAGGTCGACCGAGGGAAAATCCAGCGTTGGCAGGAACCGCCCGCCCGCACTGGCCTGTAGGTCCCGGAACAGCCGCTGGATCGAGCGATTCGCCCGGAATTCGTTGACGATTCTGTTGCCGATGAGCGACGTCAGGCTCGCTGTTGCGAAATAGGAGCTGCGCACGTCGTCGAACCCGTGATCGGCTCCGTTGGCCTGCCCGGTCCGCTTGTTGGTGAACTCCCGGTCGTCGTACAGGTACATGACGTTCAATGTGTGCCGCGGATGCAGGTTGAACGTGAACTTGCCCAACGCGTTCCGCTCGTCCACCGACAGCGGCAGCGCCCCGGACGTGTCGTAGCCAGCGTTCAGGGAATCCACGAACGCCTTCACCGAGTCTGGAATCGTCACGTGCGTGCTGTTCTCGTCCGTGCGGCGTTCGATCGATCCGAAGTAGAACGCCTTGTGCCGCACGAACGGGCCGCCAACAGTGACGCCGTACTGCTGCGTCTGGAACGGCGGCGGGTTGGCGTCCGGCACTGCTTCGCCTCGGACCACCCGGAACGGATCCTTGTCGAAGGCGTCGTCGCGGATGAAGTAAAAGCCGCTGCCGTGGATGTCGTTGCCTCCCGACTTCACCACGACATTGATCGCCCCCGAGCCGGTCCGGCCGAACTCGGCCGAATAGCCCGACGACAACACTTGGAACTCCTGGATCGCTTCCTGCCCCAATCGCGTCCGGGTCGCCTCGGAAAGGTCCGAACCGCCCATCGTTACCTCGTCGTTGAAGTCCACGCCTTCCAGCCACACCGACTTGTTCCGTTCGTCCATGCCGTAGAAGCTGACCGAATCGCTGTTGCCGCTGCTGGCTGAGCTCTGGTCCACGGTCACGCCCGGCGACAGCAGCATCAGATCCATGAAGTCGCGGCTCTTGGTCGGCAGTTCCTGCACTCGCTGGTTGGCCACCACAACCTGGATCGAGTTCTCCGTCGGCTGCACCAGCGGCACTGCCCCGGTCACCGTGATCGAATCGGAGGCCGGCCCCACATCCAGCTCGAAATCGACTTTCGTCGTGCCGCCCACGGCCAGCGGCACCGACGGCCGCGTCACGGTCTGAAAGCCGGGAAACTCCACCGTCACGGAGTAGTCGGACGGAGGCAGTCCCGAGAACCGGAACGCTCCCGCTTCGTTGGTCAACGTCTCGCGCGTCGCGCCGGTTGCGTTGTTGCTCACGCTCACGGTCGCTCCGGGCACGAAACCGCCCGATACGTCCGCCACGTCGCCTAGGATCGACCCCGATGTGGACTGCGCAGTTGCCGAAGGCATCGCCAACGGGACAACGCACAATACCGTAGCCATGCGTATCCGTTGTCCTAGCCTATCCAAACGTATTCAACTCCACTAGCTAACCTTGCGAGCATAGCACTCCGGTCCAACGATCTGCGTCGACCGCCATGCGTGTCCGCTGTCCGCGATCAGCTTGTCGCTGTGCTCCCGGATCCGTCTCGTTAACGCCGCGCTGCGTTGGAGGGCCGCGGGCAGACTGCCGAAACAGCCGATCAGCGGGATGTCATCTGTCAGGATCGCCTTCTCGATTCGGGCAAATTCCCGGAGGGTCGAAGGGTCGGGACCTCGATTGCAGAAATGCAGGCCGGTCGGGGCCTGCGAGGCTGGCCTAGAAGCGAGCGGGAGCTCTGCCTAGATGTGCCACTCGATGCGATCGCGGTTGAACCGGGTGCGCACCTTGCGGGCGCCTTCGCGCGGCTCGGCCTTGTCCCGCGCCCAGTCTTGGAAGGCTTCTTCCAGCTCCTCGGCGACTGCTGGGTGGTCAGACGAAAGATCCTTCGATTCGGCAGGGTCCTTGTCCACATCGTACAGGCGCGTCAGGCCTCCGGCCATCAGCAGCTTCCAGGAGCCGCGCCGCACGGCGGCGTTCGGACCCGACCGCCAGACTAGGTGCTCGTGAGGCGCGCCGGCTGCCGCCCCCTCGAGGAATGGCAGCAGATCCACGCCGTCGAGCGCCGGCGGGGCGGAGGTGCCGGCGGCCGCCAACGCAGTGGGGACGATGTCCAGCGAGCTGACCGGATGCTCGAATCGGACTCCGGCGCCGAGCCGCAGGGGCCATTGCAAGACGTACGGCACGCGGATGCCGCCTTCGTACAAATTGCGCTTGTGCCCGATCAGAGGGTGGTTACGCCTGCCGTCCACATCGCTTTGCTCGGCCGCGCCGTTGTCGCTGATGAAGACTACGAGGGTGTTTTCCTCCAGGCCGTGCTCGCGCAACTTGGCCAGCACGGCCCCGACCCAGTCGTCGAGCGCGCTGATCATCGCCGCATAGATCCGCGCCGTCTCGTTTTCGATCTCGGGAAAGCGACTGTAGTATTTGTCGATCGTCTGGATCGGGCCGTGCGGAGCGTGGAACGCAAGGTAGAGGAAGAACGGCTCGTCTTTGTGAGCCTCGACGAACTCGACTCCGGCGCGTCCCAGCCGATCCGTCAAGTACTCCTCGAAGGGGAGAGGATCCCTTCCGAGGAACAATGAGCGCGCCCGCCCGGATCCATCTGGCGCGCCATCGTCCTCGTGGCCGGGCGCGATCCTGGCGTTCGGCCAGTCCGAATCGACAAAGCGCGAGCCGGACGGCATGCCGAGGAAGTAGTCGAAGCCGCGGTCCAGCGGGTGATACCCGTCGGACATGCCAAGCTGCCATTTGCCTACCGCCCCTGTGGCGTAGCCGGCCTGCTTCAGAGCTGTTGCCAGCGATGTCTCGCTCTTGGGCAGAGACTTGCGGGGGGCGTTGACGGGCGGCACGGTCTGGGAGTTGAGTTCCTTGCCCCAGCGCTGCTGGTAGCGCCCGCTAAGCAGAGCGGGCCGCGAGGGGTTGCAAACCGGCGCTGTGACATAGCCCGATGTGAAGCCGACGCCGTTGGCTGCGATGGAGTCGATGTTCGGAGTCGGGATGTCGCCGCCATACCACGAAACGCTGCCGTAGCCGAGGTCATCGGCGAACAACACGACGATGTTGGGAGGTCGCTCCGGTGCAGCAGCTTCGGGGGGCGCGCAGCCCCACGCCGAGAGCGCCACCGCCAGCGCTGCCGCGACAACCGCGGCCGTTTCGGCGATGCGTTCCTTGAGCACGGCTGAGCCATGGTAGCGCACGCCGCCCGCGTTCGCGTTCGGATTTGGCGATTGGAATGAATCGCGCGGCCGAATCAACGAGCTGCCGACGGGCTGCGCAGGAGGGGGTCGAGCAGGCTGGCCATTCGGCGCATGATCGCGACTGGGACAATCTTGCGCGGCCTCCAGCCAGCAACGACGCCTGCGTAAATCAGTTGCGCACCACGCTGCCGTCCTTAGGACGGCTCGTGCCGAACATTGAGGGGAGAACCGCCATATGCTTGCGGTCGTTGAGTTTCGTCCGAATGTCTCTTGCGACCTCCGCAACTTCGCTCGCGACCGAGCTTGCGATGCCTAGCTCTTGCCGAAGGGCAACGGCGAAGGGGTGCAATCGATCTGCGGATGGCGAGGCATCGATCAAGTCGAGCATGGGCTTGGGCCCGAGACGAGCCGTAAATGCGAACAACACCTCAATGGCAATGCGGAGCGCCGGCCCCGGCAGCGTAGGGAGTAACTCCAAAACCTCCGCCAGCTCGCGCTCGCACGCGTCCTTGCGGCCACTCAGGAGGTGGACTTCGGCTCGTAGCACAGGTACTGACAATCGACCCTCGTCATCGAAAGCCTCCGGGTTGCGGAGTGCGTCGTTGATCGTGCCCAGAGCTGCTTCGAACTGACCGGCTCGAATCTCTAGGCGTGCTCTTTCGAGCAGCAAGGAAGAAATCCGGCGGACACCTGCAGGGGCGTGCTCTTCGCCGAATCGAACCATGACCGAGTCGAAAATCGCGAATGCTTCCTCGAATCGATCCAATGTGGACAGAATGACGGCTTTGCGGACGAACGCGCTCACAGCCGCGTCGATCAGACGAGGCGAGTCGCTTGACTCATACGCCTCGGTTAGCAGGTCGTACTCGTCCATTGCGCGCTGAGACTCGCCGAGGCGTTCTAGGGCCAGCGCCCTGTTATGGCGAGCCCCTGCCAAGTCCACGGCACCCTCGCCTGATCTTTGGGCTTCAAGTCGATTGATCGCTTCGTCAAAGCACAGCACGGAATCCGCAAGCTGATTCGACTTACCGAGAGAGACGCCCTTGCTCACAAGGGTCATGGCAGCTTCCCTGAGGATGACGGGTGACTCGCTGTCCCCAAAACGACGGATCACCGAGTCATACGCCTCGCGCGCTTGGCCAAATCGGCCACTCTGGTCCAACAGGATGCCTCTTGTGTGCAACGCCGAAACTACGCAGGTCCTGACCTCTGGCGAGTCATCGCCCTCGAAACGCGCAACGAGTTCATCGAACACAGTAAGAGCGTCCTCAGTTCTACCCTGTCTATGAAGTGCGATGGACTTGTCATAAAGGGCTGTAACCTGAAGCTCGGCCATGTCTGAGGAACCATCCGGACCGAATCGGTCCAGGAAAGCGTCGCAGGCTTCGAGAATCGTCTGATTGCTGTGCCCTGATTGAACCAGCAGCGAAATTCGGTTCCTGCCAGCGAACGCTGCTTTCTTGAGTAGCGGAGGAGAATCGATGGCGCTAAAGTAGGCCCAAGTCCCCGAACACACATCTAAAGCTTCCGTCAAGCGGCCAAGCCTAACTAAAGCCCCAGCTCGCACGTTGCGGGAGTGGGCCAGGTAATGCAATTCCGTTAGGGATGCCTGGTGAGAGACCAAGGATTCGATCTTCTCGCAGACTCCGACGACTTGGCTCCAATCTTTAGATTCCGACAGCGTATCGACTTTGGCCGCCAACTCCTCAAGTTCCAAGAACTCCTTCTGGCCGGAATCTATGTGCAGGGCAACACTCTCGGCTTGTTCTAGCGCCTGCCGGAACTGGAAGAAGGTCCTGCTGCCGGCAGGGTCCAGATCTCCCCTTAGCCGCCCGAGGTAATCCAGAAGCTCGGTTCGGGAATAGAACGATCGCATGAAGCGAACAAGTGCTTCGACCAGCCGGTCCGATCCTCTTCCTGTGCGCAACAGGTAGTAGATGTTGTACATCCGCTCGGCGACGTAGTACTCCTTGCGCCGCGGCCCTCCGCCTGCTATCAGGACCGCTCCACGGCTAACGAGCCGGCCCAGCACGGCGCTGCAGTTGCTGGTCGGCAAGCGGGCAAGCTCCGAAACATCCCTAGCTGTCGCGGGCTTCCATAGGCGGGCAAGCGCCAAGTACACCCTGCGGTCTTGGACGCCAAGCGAGTCGAGATGGCCCTTGAAGTACTCCGTGTGCTCATCGACCAGCCGGAGCAAGTTGTCCATGAGCGCTCCGAATGAAAGCGCGGATCCGAATCGTGCAATGATCGCGAGCAGCCTAGGATTGCCGCCGGTAAGGATTTCCAAGGACCGCACAACATTGCGCTCTGGGTCCCTGTCGGACACGGCCTTCCATAGAACCGCGCACGCGTCAGTATCCAGACGCTTCAGTTCCTGCACGTTGAAGAGGTCGTACATCGCCCTGCCGTAGCGGTCGATCTCCTCGAACCTGCTTGTGGCGCTCGCTAGAAGGAATATCTGCTTCTCGTTTTGGAGCGTGTGGCGGAGCTGCCAGCCGACCTCAGGATCGTTGATGTCGTCAAACAGCATGTTGAGGTTTTCGACGATCAACAACAGGCGCTTGTCTTCCCGCCGGGCGAAGTCGAGAACCGCTCCGAGGCACCGGACTGCCAGCCTATGGTCGTCTTGTTCAGTCCGAGCCTCTGCGAGTGTCCGGGCAAAGCCTATGCCTTGATCTGCTTGCATTGCTTGGTTCGCGAGGTGCGCTAGGCACTGCATCCAGAATTCACCGCAGGTGGCAATCTCGTAACTCTCTTCCGGAAAGATGATGGGAATCCAGGCAGCTCTGAGTTCGGGGTCTCGCCTGACCTCCACGGCGACCCGCAAGAGCAAGGTCGTCTTGCCAGTGCCGCGGGGGCCAACAACGAGGTGGTGCGGATTCGAACTGCCCGTGCTCTCGCGTATCGCATCGACCAGCATTTCGAATTCGGGAACTCGAACGCAGAACGAGTCCACAAGCTCTTGGTCGGTCAAGAAACCGGGGTTGAATCTCATCGCGGGCCCAGCCATCGCAACCACCTCCCTAGAGCCCGCTCTCCGGTAGCGGCGTGGGAGCCAGGCCGAGCGACGCTCGCTGCCAATCCTCCAAGAGACCGGATTCGAAGCGGTACCCGCCTTCGCTCCTTGCCAAGTATCCGTCATGCTCCAACACTTCCAGAACAAGCGGCATGGTGGTTTCGCCACCCTCTCCAAAGGTTCGAAGCTCGTGTTCGTAGTCCAGCCGATCTCCGCAAGTCCAAATACCCGACCTCGCCGTACGCGCCAGAACCTCCAGTGCTACCGGATACCCGACTGGCCCGAGGATCAGCTTCATGCGGTCTTCGTAGTGATCCATTTCGATCCGCCCTCTCGTGCCGAGCATGTCGGTGTGGTACGCATCCTCAGCATCCTTGAGCGAAGCTTTAGTCCGGCCCGCAAGCCGCAGCTGCCGTTGCACGGCGTCGAAGTACTGTTGAACGTGGTGAGGAATACACGACCGGAGCCGCTGGCACATTGCACGCCGGACTTCGGAGGGGAGATCCAGACCGTAGGAGGCCGCGAGCTCGGCGAGGCAGTCAGATGCCGTCTTCGGGGGCCACGGACGCAACTCGTACGCCGAGAAGACATTCATGGTCGCCGACAGGCCGGCCTGCTTTAGGATCGGCTGCAGCCCCACGCTGCCAAGCACGATTACGGTGATTCGATCTCTGTGCGTTTGACAGTTTCGGCGGAGCCAAGCCATAAACTCACGGGCCTGCTCGACACGTTCTCTGGACATCTGGTAGTCATCGTCTTTGAGGACATGATTGATCAGGAGCGACAATTCATCGATAGCGATTACAACTTGACCGCCGCTCTTACTCGCGATCGCCTCCAAGACCGCATCGCCTTTGTCCTTCCAATTGCCGCTGTGGATTTGAGCCCGAAGAGCAAACCTGATGTCTTCGTAGCTCGCCTCTGCCTCAATTTGTTCCAAGCTATCTCCGAGCCACCCCGCGACCCTCTGCCAAAGACTCGCAGACCTCCTCGCTTCAGAAACAATCTTCACGACGGCGTCGGCCGGCCCGCTAGCATCTTCCAGATCAACAAAGAGTGTCGAAATGCCATCCTCGGCCATCAATCTCCGCAGCGACTCGCGCACCAGGCTCGTCTTCCCCATCCTGCGCTGCCCGCTAAGCAAGATGTTCGTGCCATCTAGCACCGCGTCGCGCAAGACCAGCAAGTCGTCGTGGCGGTCAAAGAAGCGGTCCCCGTCGACCCAATTCCCAACAGTCTTTTTCAGCATTGCGACCTCCCTCGGGCTTATTTGCCAATCTTCTTGTTGCCAATATTTTAATTGCCAATTCAATTATTGGCAAATTGGGCCCGGATTGTCAAGTCGGAATCTCGGCTTTCTGAGGGTGGCGCTGGGCTTGGAAGTCTAGAGTCTGGCGCGCAACAACACCCACCGGCACCGCTTGCTGGACCTGAGCGGGCTGACCGAGACGCCGATCGGCGACGCAGACGGTGTTTACCATCCGTGCCGGCCCGATGACACTGCATGAGAACTGTCGGAGGCGGTACACTTTCGGGTGCGGGCGCGCCGCGGCGTTGAGCTTGGTCCCGGACGTGACGGATCGGTGCGCCCGATGCCATCTCTGTTGGGGAGCAGTCGGAAATGACAATGCGCTCGGTAGCAGCACTTCTACTTGCTTGTGGCGTCGGTCCCGCCGCCGAGCGCGTCGAGTTCAATCGCGATGTGCGGCCGATTCTCTCGGAGAACTGTTTCGCGTGCCACGGCCCCGACGGCAATGCCAGGCAGGCCGATCTGCGCCTGGACCGGCGCGAGGACGCCATGGCGCGAGGGGTGCTCCAGCCGGGCGACGCTTCGGCCAGTCGGCTGGTTCAGCGAATCCACCAAGAGAATCTGGCGTTGGTGATGCCCCCGGTGGCGACAGACAAGAAGCTCACTGGCGAGCAAAAGGAAACCCTTTCAGAGTGGATCGCCCAAGGCGCGGAATATCAGGAACATTGGGCGTACCTGAAGCCGCAGCGTCCCTCCGCCCCGCCGGGGCCGCCGGGAATCGATCACCTCGTCGACCTCCGGCTCGAGGAGCGCGGCCTGCGACCCGTCGCCGAGGCCGGGCGGCGGACGCTGGCCAGGCGGCTGAGTTTCGACCTCACCGGCCTGCCGCCTGACCCGTCCTTGGTGGACGCCTTCGTGGGCGACGCGGCGCCCGGTGCGTACGAGCGGCTGCTGGACGCATTGCTCGATTCCCCGCACTACGGCGAGCGAATGGCAGTCCACTGGCTGGACTTGGTGCGCTACGCGGACACGGTCGGCTATCACGGCGACACGGCCGTGAGCGTGTATCCGTTCCGCGACTACATCGTGCGCTCGTTCAACGAGAACAAGCCGTTCGATGAGATGACGCTGGAGCAGCTTGCGGGTGATCTGCTGGAAGAGCCCACGCCTTGGCAGCTCGTGGCCAGCGGGTACAACCGGCTGAGCCGCATGACCAACGAGGGGGGCTCGCAGGCCAAGGAGTACCTGGCGAAGTACGCCTCCGACAGGGTTCGCAACATCTCTACCGTCTGGCTGGGGTCGACGCTGGGCTGCGCCGAGTGCCACGACCATAAATTCGACCCGTTCTTGGCCAAGGACTTCTACTCGATGGCGGCCTTCTTCGCCGACATCCAGGAAGAGGGCGTATTCTCGGGCCACGGCAACTGGGGATCGAGCGTCCGCGTGCTGGCGCCCGCCGCCCGCCGCGAGATGGACCGGGTCGAGCAGCGGCTGGCAGAGCTGAAGCCGGCCGCGGATCCTCCGCCCGAGGTCCCGGAGCGAGCCTTGGGAGAGTTCGCCGCCTACCTCCGGGAGGATCTATTGCGCTGGAAGGTGCTCGATCCCGAGCGTGTCTGGGCAGACTGCACGCACCCCGATTTCGACCAGTGCGGGCGGTTCGCGCTAGAGGAAGAGGCCGACGGGGTCGTGCGCGTCACGCTCTCCGGCGACAAGAAGCCCGGCAAGTCCATCCACCGCGCCGAAATTGCCCTCTCGCCGGGGACGCTGACCGCGGTCGCATTGGAACTCTACCCGACCGGCGACTACAGCTCCTTCTACTTGAGCGAGTTCGAAGTGCGGCTGCTCGGCCGCGAGCGCTGGCCCGTGAGGGTCTCGCTCGCCGGCTTGGTCCCGGATCGCGAAGAGCCGGGCTCGATGCTGCGCGACACGCTGGACGACAACTATCACACCGGCTGGAGCGGCAAGTGGGAGGACGACTCTTCCCGGAGCGCCCTGTTCGCGTTCGAAGCGCCGCTGCGGACGCGGGCCGGCGAGCGCCTGCAAGTCACGCTGATCGGATACCAGCAGGGCGGGCTGGGCCTGCCGTCGCGGTTCCGCCTGCTGGGGACGGACGCGGCGTTTCCCGAACAGCCCGCGACCGGGACCTTGCGCTCGGCAGTGCTAGCCGACGGGGAGCTCAGCGACCCGCAGCGGGCGGCCCTGCTGGAGGCCTACAACAGCTTCGGCGCGTTTCGGCCGGACTGGCGGGAGATCCGCGCCTTGGAGCGTAGCAAGAAGGTGTTGCTGGATGGCGCCGGCCAGTCGCTTGTGGCCAAGGCCGTCGACGAGCCGCGCCCGATGCGGATCCTTCCGCGTGGGAACTGGATGGACGATTCCGGCGAGGCGGTCGAGCCGCAGGTGCCGCAGTTCATGGGCCCGCTGGCCACCGACGGCCGGCGGCTGAGCCGCTTGGACTTGGCTCGCTGGGTGACGGATCCTGACAATCCGCTCACCGCCCGCGTGTTCGTCAACCGCCTGTGGAAGATGTTCTTCGGCACGGGCCTGTCGAAGGTTCTGGACGACCTCGGCTCGCAGGGCGAGCCGCCGGCGAACCAAGAGCTGCTGGACTGGCTGGCCGTCGAGTTCGTGGAGAGCGGCTGGGACGTGCGCCACATCGTCAAGACGATGCTGCTCTCGGATGCCTATCGGCGTTCGAGCGAGCCCTCCGACGAGCTTCTCGCCGAGGACCCGTACAACCGCCTGCACGGGCGCCAGACCATGTCGCGGCTGGATGCCGAGTTCGTGCGGGACAACGCCCTCGCCGTGAGCGGCCTGCTCAACCGCGCCATGGGCGGCCCGAGTGTCAAGCCGTACCAGCCGGAGGGCTATTACAAGGAGCTCAACTTTCCCAAGCGCGTGTACGAAGCGGACTTCAACGCCAACCAGTTCCGGCGCGGCCTCTACACCCACTGGCAGCGGCAGTACCTGCATCCCGCGCTGATGGCCTTCGACGCGCCGGCGCGCGAGGAGTGCGCCGCCGAGCGCGGCGTGTCCAACACGCCGCTGCAGTCGCTGGTGCTGCTGAACGACCCCAGCTACGTCGAAGCCGCCCGGGCGTTCGCGGCCAGAATCGTGCGCGATGGCGGCAGGAGCGCCGCCAAGCGGATCGATTTCGCCTTTCGCGAGGCCTTTTCCCGGCCGCCCCTGGCGGCCGAGCGCGCGGTCCTGCTCGGCCTGCTGGAGCGGCACCGCAAGCAGTTCCGGGCGGATCCCGACAGCGCCGAGCAGCTGCTCGCGACCGGCATTTCGCGACTGCCAGCCGGAGTCTCCGTGCCGGAGCTGGCGGCGTGGACGAGCGTGGCGCGGGCGCTGTACAACAAGCACGAGTTCCTGATGCGGTACTGAGTGATGACCACGTTCAAACCAGCCTTCGATCTGCAGCAGACGCGCCGGGCGTTTCTCGGCCGCGCCTCGATGGGCCTCGGCTCGGTCGCCCTCGCGTCTTTGCTCAAGCCGGAGCTGCTCGGGATCCAGCCGGGCTTGAGCGGGTTCCCGAACGCCCCGGCCAAGGTCAAGCGGGTGATCTTCCTGTGCATGGCGGGAGGGCCCGCGCATCTGGAACTGCTCGACTACAAGCCGGAGCTGGCCAAGCGCAGCGGCGAGCCGATGCCGGAGTCGTTCACGAAGGGCCAGCAGATCGCCCAGCTGCAGGGCAAGGAGCTGCGCATGCTCGGCCCGCAGCATCCCTTCAAGCGCTACGGCCGCAGCGGCCAGCACATGACTTCGCTGCTGCCGCACATCGGCAGCATCGCCGATGACATCTGCATCGTGCGCTCGATGCAGACCGAGCAAATCAACCACGACACCGCGCACACCTTCATGAACACCGGCTTCCGGCTGCCCGGACGGCCGAGCATGGGATCGTGGCTGCTGTACGGGCTCGGCAGCGAGTCCGAGGACCTGCCCGGCTTTGTCGTGCTGACCTCGGAGGGCGGATCGCAGAGCCAGCCGATCGCCGCCCGGCAGTGGAACAGCGGCTTCCTGCCGAGCATCTACCAAGGGGTGAAATTCAACTCGACCGGCGACCCGGTCAACTACGTGCGCAATCCGGCCGGCGTCAGCCGCGAGATGCAGGGCGGCCTGATCGAAGCGGTGAGCGAATTGAACGCGGTGCAGCAAGGCTTGACGAGGGATCCTGAGATCGCGACGCGGATCGCGCAGTACGAGCTGGCCTTCCAAATGCAGATGAGCGTGCCCGACCTGGTGGATTTCTCGAACGAGCCCCAGCACATTCTGGACATGTACGGCACGCAGGGCGGGGACGGCACGTTCAACGCGAACTGCCTGCTGGCGCGGCGCATGGCCGAGCGCGGGGTGCGCTTCATCCACCTGTATCACCGGGGCTGGGACCACCACAACGAGATCAAGACGCTGTTGCCCAAGAGCTGCGGCTATGTCGACCAGGGCACGGCCGCGTTGGTGAAGGACTTGAAGCAGCGGGGCATGTTCGACGACACCCTGATCGTGTGGTGCGGCGAGTTCGGCCGCACCCCGATGTCGCAGGGAGCGAATCCCGACCTGATCGGGCGCGACCACCACATCAAGGGCTTCTCGATGTGGATGGCGGGCGGCGGCATCAAGGGCGGCCACAGCTACGGCGCCACGGACGAGTTGGGCTACAACGCGGTGGAGAACGTGGTGCACGTGCATGACCTGCACGCCACGATGCTGCATCTGTTCGGAATCGACCACACAAAGCTCACGTACCGCTTCCAAGGGCGGAACTTCCGGCTCACCGATGTCCACGGCAGGGTCGTGAAGGAGATCCTCGCGTAGCCAAGCGACGTCCTTGCTGGGCGGCTTCGCCCGGAGCCGCCCAGCGGCCGACCCGGTTGAATCGCTCTCGCCGCCCGGCGAGAACTGGGCGCGGCCGGCCGCGCTGCCGGGCGCGGGCCTGGCCGCTGGCATTCACGGATCCGCCAGGCCCGCGCGTCCGCGCCGTGCCGCTGGCCGCGTCGCGTTCCCCGGCCTTGAGCCGGCCGGGTCCCTACAGGCGCTCGGATTTGGCGCCTCAAGCTACCCGAGACACCCTCAGCTCAGCCGATCGCGCAGGAATCTCCCAACTGGATGAACATAATTTGATATAGAGAGGCTCAAATTTTTTTAGCGAAACGCTTGACATGCACTCTAGGGCGTGTATACTGAGCATGAAAGCGATGCTTTCACCGAGAAAGGAGACAACATGCACATGCTTCATCACACACCGTTCAACCCTTGGAGGCCGGCCTTCCGGCTGTTGGGCGGGTCCGCGGGTCCGTCCAGCTGGCTGCCGGCGTTCGACATCGCCGAGACCGACGGCGCAGTCGTTCTGCGCGGCGACCTCCCCGGCATCCCCCAAGAGGACATCGAGGTGCGCATCGAGGACGACGTCCTGACCGTGCGCGGCGAGCGCAAGCGCGCTGAAAAGGCCGAGGGCGTCGCGCGCAGCGAGCGCGCATACGGCCGGTTCGAGCGCACGTTCCGCTTGGCGGACAGCATTGATGCCGATGGCGTCAAGGCGTCCTTCGCCAACGGCGTGCTCGAGCTGACCTTGCCCAAGCGCGAGCCTGCGGACTCCAGCCGCCTGATTCCGATCAACTGATCCGGAGCCACAGGGCGGGGCGGGCGCGGGTGCTATCCCCGGCCTGCCCCGCGGCGCGAGTCAAGAGCATCGAGCCAGACCTGAAGGAGGGAGCGAGCCATGATTCCATTCGAGCGGTTCACCCAGAAGGCCCAGGAAGCCGTCCGGCAGACACAGCTGCTCGCCGCGGAGGCCAATCACCAGACCTTGCAGCCCGCACACCTGCTCGCGGCGCTCGCAGCGGAAGAGAACGGCATCGTTCAGGCCGTCCTGGCCAAGCTCGGCATCTCGGCCAACGACACCGCTGCCAAGCTGCGACCGGTCCTGGACGCGATACCGGCGGTGCGCGGCGTCGCTGGCGGTACGCACCTGGACCATGCTCTTCAGGCAGTCTTCGCACAGGCAGAGAAAGAGGCGCGCCAGTTCAAGGACGACTACGTCTCGACCGAGCATCTGCTGCTGGCCGTCAGCGTTCAGAAGCGCGACCCCGCAGGCAAGCTGCTGGAGGAACTGGGGGCGACGCACGAGGCCATCCTCCAGGCGCTGGCCTCCATCCGCGGGACCCAGCGGGTCAGCGACCAGAATCCCGAGGACAAGTACCAGGCTCTCGAGCGGTACGCCCTCGACCTTACCGAGCAAGCCCGGCAAGGCAAGCTCGACCCTGTCATCGGGCGCGACGAGGAGATCCGCAGGGTGATCCAAGTGCTCTCGCGCCGCACCAAGAACAATCCCGTCCTCATTGGCGAACCCGGCGTGGGCAAGACCGCCATTGCGGAAGGCCTGGCCCAGAGGATCGTCAATGGCGACGTGCCCGAATCGCTCAAGAACAAGCGCCTGGTGGCACTGGACCTGCCTTCGATGGTGGCCGGCACGAAGTTTCGGGGCGAGTTCGAGGAGCGCCTCAAGGCCGTGTTGCGCGAGATCGAAGACGCCGATGGCGCCGTCGTGTGCTTCATTGACGAATTGCACACCCTCGTTGGCGCGGGCGCCGTCGAGGGATCGATGGATGCGGCCAACATGCTCAAGCCCGCGCTGGCTCGCGGGCAGCTGCGCTGCGTCGGGGCGACCACCCTGAACGAGTACCGCAAGCATGTCGAGAAGGACGCCGCCCTCGAGCGCCGCTTCCAGACCGTATTGGTCGACCAGCCGTCGGTCGAGGACACCATCGCGATCTTGCGGGGCCTGAAGGAAACCTACGAGATCCATCACTCGGTGCGCTACCGAGACGCCGCGCTGGTGGCGGCCGCGATGCTATCGGACCGGTATATCAGCGACCGCTTCCTGCCGGACAAGGCGATCGACCTGGTCGACGAGGCCGGCGCGACGCTGCGGATGCAGGTCGACTCCGTGCCGGTAGAGGTCGACCGCATGGAGCGCAAGGTGATCCAGCTCGAGATCGAGCGCCAGGCGCTCCAGAAGGAGGGCGACCAAGCTTCGGCCGAGCGCCTCGCGGCCGTCGAGAGCCAGCTGGAAGAGCTGCGCGCCGAGTCGTCGCTGTTGCGCCAGCAATGGCAGCGCGAGAAAGAGCGGATCAACCAGGTCAAGCGGCTCAAGGAGGAGATCGAGCGGCTGCGCAACGCACAGGAGGCCGCGGCCCGCGAAGGCAACCTCGCCGCCGCATCCGAGATCCGCTACGGCCAGCTGGTCAAGGCGGAGCAGGAGTTAGGCAGGGCGACTGCCGAGCTCGAGTCGCAGCGCGGCGACAGCGCTCTCTCCCAGGGAGAGGTGGTCGAGGAGGATATCGCCCGCATCGTAGCCAAGTGGACGGGCATTCCCGTGGCCAAGATGCTGCAGGGGGAGGTGGAAAAGCTCGTTCACATGGACGAGGCGCTGCGGGCCAAGGTCATCGGGCAAGACAGCGCCGTAAGCTCGGTGTCGAACGCCGTGCGTCGCAGCCGCGCTGGACTGAGCGATCCGGATCGGCCGATCGGGACCTTCGTCTTCTTGGGCCCGACCGGCGTGGGCAAGACCGAGCTGGCGCGGGCGCTGGCGGAGTTCCTGTTCGATTCGCGCAAGGCGATGGTCCGCGTGGACATGTCGGAGTACATGGAGAAGCACTCCGTCGCCCGCATGATCGGCGCCCCGCCGGGCTATGTGGGCCACGACGAGGGGGGCCAACTGACCGAGCACGTGCGGCGCTCGCCGTACTCGGTCGTCCTGCTCGACGAGATCGAGAAGGCGCACCCTGACGTGTTCAACGTCTTGCTGCAGGTGTTGGAGGACGGCCGGCTCACCGATGGCAAGGGCCGCACCGTGAGCTTCGCCAACACCGTTATCGTCATGACCTCCAATGTCGGCTCGCAAGACATCCTCGGCAACGGCAGCATAGGCTTCTCGCTGAACGACCGGGCCGCAGGGGATCACGGGGGCATGCGTCGCAGTCTCCTCGACCAGCTGGGGCGGACGTTTCGTCCCGAGTTCCTCAACCGGGTCGACGACATCATCGTTTTCAACAACCTGCGAAAGGAGGACCTGAACGCGATCGTCGAACTGCAGCTCGCCAGGGTGAAGGCCTTGCTGGCCGACAAGCGCTTGGCGCTCGAGGTCAGCCCTGCGGCCAAGCAGCTGCTCGTCAGCCAGGGCTATGACCAGCAGTTCGGCGCCAGGCCGATGAAGCGGGCCATCCAGAGGCTCATTCAGGATCCACTGGCCTTGGCCGTGCTCGAGGGGCGCTTCGGCGAAGGGGACACCGTGAGCGTGGAACGAGACGGTGACTCGATGCGCTTCGCCCTGGTTCCTGCCTTGGAAGCCCTGGCCTCCTGATGCCGCGAACAGCCCGCGCGGGGCGGCCGGCAATTGCGGCGTGCGAGCGCCTGTTCGCTGATACCATGGCGGTTTGCGGGATTCGATCTGGAACCGGACGCTTCCGGAGGAGTCCCGCGTTGCGTTGCTGTCGTCGGACCCGCTCCCCGCGACGGCCGATGTCGCCATCATAGGCGCCGGCCTTGTCGGCCTCTGCACCGCGCTGTCGCTCAGTCGCCGGGGTGTCGGCCGGCTCGTGATAATCGATCGCACCTGCGTGTGCGGCGAATCGACGGGTGCTAGCGCCGGCGGGCTGTGGCCGGCGCACGAGTGCCTCAGCTTCGCCAGCCCCGAGATCGTCCGCAGAGCGGCGGCCCAGCACGCCGCGCTGCACGAACAGTTTCCGTGCGATTACGTGTCCAGCGGACTGCTCGAGCTGCTGGCCGACGAAGACGCGGCCCGGGCTGCGGAACGGGTGGGCCGCACTCGTGCGGCCGGGTTCGAGGCCGAGCTGCTGGCCGGCCCGGAACTCGCCGAGCGAGAGCCGAGGCTGCGTCACCATGGTCCGGCGCTGCACTTCCCCGGCGACGGTTCGATACACCCCCTGAAACTCGCCTCCGGGATCGCTGCGTGGTTGCGCCGGCGCGGCGCTTCCATGTGCCTGGGAGAGGAAGTGCGAGATGTGTCGTCGGACGGTCCCGTCATCACGACCGGCGCGGGCCGGATCAGCGTCGGCAAGGTTGTGTTCGCAGCCGGGGCTTGGACGCCGCTGCTGACACGGATGCTAGGCTGGAGCCCGCCGATCCGACCGTTGCGGGGAACCCTGATCGCAACGGACGGGCAGCCCGCTGAAACCCTCCGAAAACTAGTCATCGGGCGACATTTCTACTATTGGCAACTTGCCAGCGGGCCTCTGGCAGGGGGCGGCTCCGAGGAGGACGTGGGGTTCTGCGAGGGTCTGGACGATGCCGTCGTCGGCGCGATCCGGCAGGAGTGGAGCGCATTGTTCCCCTCTCTGCGCGAGGTGAAGTTCACCAGCGCCTGGACCGGTTTTCGGCCGCACTGCGCTGACATGCACCCTGCCGTTGGCCCCGTGCCCGGCCAGGCGGACATGTTCGTCTCGGCGGGCCACTTCCGCAAGGGCATTCTGCTGGCACCGCTCAGTGGAGAGCTGCTGGCGGACCAAGTACTGGCAGGCGCCAGCCCGGAATGGGCCCGGGCGTTTCGGCCGGATCGCTTCCCAGCCGCCGCCGTGAGGTGCTAGCGGTCGCGCAGTGCGAAGCCGGTCTAGCCTGCGGCAGCGAACCGCGCTGCCACGGCGTTCCAGTCGATGACGTTGTAGAACGCCGCGATGTAGTCGGGCCTGCGGTTCTGGTAGTTCAGGTAGTAGGCGTGCTCCCACACGTCGATGCCGAGGATGGGCGTGCGGCCGTCCATCAGGGGCGTGTCTTGGTTGGGCGTCGATTCGACGAGCAAGCCGCCGCCGTCCACGCTCAGCCAGGCCCAGCCGCTCCCGAAGCGGTTGGCCGCCGCGGCCGAGAATTTCTCCTGGAATCCCCCGAAGCTGCCGAACGCCGCGTCGATGGCCGCGGCGAGGTCTCCCGATGGCTCCCCGCCGCCCGAGCCGCTCATGACGGTCCAGAACAGCGAGTGGTTCGCGTGGCCGCCGCCGTTGTTGCGAATCGCGGGGCTGGAGACGGCGTCGGCATTGGCGACTAGGTCATTGATGTTCACGTCGGCCAGCGGCGTGCCGGCCACCGCGGCGTTGAGCTTGGCCACATAGGCGGCGTGGTGCTTGCCGTGGTGGATCTCCATCGTGCGCGCGTCGATGTGCGGCTCGAGCGCACCGAAATCGTAAGGAAGGTCGGGGACTGAGAAAGCCATGCTTGGATGCTCCTTGAGATGACAGGAAAGAAGAGACCTATGTTAGCAGGCACCGCAGCAGCGCTTCGGTTTCCCGCCCGGCAACCCGGCCGCGCCCCGGGGCGGGGAGGACAGAGCTGCCATCTCGTCCGCTCGGGCCCTCGGCGGGCCAGGCCGGGACTTGCCCGGAGCTCGACGCCTGAGTGGATTCTGGGATGTGGCAGCCGGCGGGGACAAGCCCGCGCGACTCAGAACTTGTCCAGCCCCTCGGTGAGCTCGATGTAGGTGCCCCAGGGGTCGGTCAGGAACGCCACCGACAGGCCGATGCTCTCGATCGTGCGGAACGGGACGTCAAACTTCACGCCCCCGGCTTCGAGCTTCTCGCAGAAGCTCTCCAGATCGTCCACTTCGAAGCCGATGTGGTCCACCACGCGGCCCTTTGTCGGCTGGACCGAGTCGGCGGACTTGGCGAAGGTCAGCTCGATCCCCGGCACGTCGGCCTTGCGGAACGGTCCGCGCGTGCCGGGCTTGCCTCCGAAGTGCTTGACGTACCAGGCTTGCGTGGCTTCGTCGTCGGCAGTGAAGATGTGGATGTGGTGGCTGTCGATGCCGTCCAGCTCCCTGTTCTCCATCAGCTCTACGCGAACGCCGTCCGGTCCCTTGGCGAACGCCATGTACACGTCCTGGCTGGTGTTGTGATGGACGTCCGAGGTAGCGCCGGCCACGACCTCTGTGGTGACCATCTCGATGCCCGCGGCCTTGAGCCTCGGGACTAGGCCGTGCAGGTCCGGCACCTTGAAGCCAAGGTGGTTGACGGTGCTGCCGTTGCTCTCCCCGGTCGGAGCCTGCTCCCGCAGGAACAGCAGCGTGTTGGGGAGCTTGACCACTTCGGTCTTGCCGAACTTGGCCATCCGCCCCCCGAGCAGCTCTGCCCAGAATCGCTTGTGCGCCTCGACGTCGGTGACGTTGAGATGGTGGTGCCCGACCGCGAACGGGTTCTCGCGGGCCGCCAGCAGCTGTGCGGACGCAGGGGCGGCGAGCGCGAGCGCCAGGCTGCAGATCAGAAGGACCGAAGAGATGCGGTGCATAACGCCATCGAGTGTAGCAGCGGCCCCGCGGCAGGGCCAGCGAAAAAATTTGCGCAAACAGTTGCGCGGGTGGGGGCGCGGGTGCTAGGGTGGATGGTAGACGGCGGCCTGCGGGGGCGTTGGTGCCCTTGGGCCGCTGTTTTGCGCGCGCCGCGAGGCGCGAGCGAGGCTGGCCCGCCGCGGGGACCGGCCGGGGGCGCCCTTCGGGGCTTGTCCGGGCGGGGCGATCCGGGGCGGCGCGGATCTTTCACAGATCGGTTGGACGTGCAGAACGACTTCGTCTGATTCCGGGCCGAAGCGTTCCCGGCGCCGGCGGGGCCCCTCGGGGCCCTGGCGGGCAGGCCGGGAGACTTCAGTCGAGAGTTTGATCCCGGCTCAGAATCAACGCTGGCGGCGCGCCTAACACATGCAAGTCGAACGCGAAAGGGCCCTTCGGGGCCCGAGTAGAGTGGCGGACGGGTGAGTAACACGTGGATGACCTGCCCCCGGGAGGGGGACAACCCCGGGAAACCGGGGCTAATACCGCATACGCCGGCGGCCGTAGGGGCTGCCGGGAAAGCGCATGCGCCCGGGGAGGGGTCCGCGGCCGATTAGCTGGTTGGCGGGGTAAGGGCCCGCCAAGGCGACGATCG
>JAJEHF010000091.1 GCA_022823865.1 Bryobacterales bacterium | reverse complement strand
TGTTGGCTTCGTTGATGCCATGTTGGTTCTCCTCTCGTGTCTGCAACGGCTGAAGGCCGCTGGTACCAACATCGTCGAACATGCCGATGCTGCTGAACGGGAGCGAACCATCCCATAATTCAATGTTTGATGCGAACGGGGTTTGAGGCATGTCTTGGAGTGCGAGAACTCGGGAGATGGCGTCTGTAAGCCGAGTCGGCAGGGCGTGCGAGCATGCCACAGCACACGCAGGAGCCGTGGCGCGGTCGCAGGGGACCGTGCGGGCAGGCGTAGGCACAGCTACGGCCGGGCCGCAGGGCCGGACAGGCGTGTGAGGCAGTCAGGCGAGCAGCAGGGCCACGGCCGCGTCCGGTTTCAGGCGCAGTTGGTCCATGCGACGTTGGATGTTCTTCGTCTTCAGCAAACGTAGGATCGAGATCGCGAGGTTGGCGAAGGCAGCCATCAGACGCGGCAGCGAGTTCTTGCGGATGCGGCTGGCGTCCTCGCGCAGGGCGACATCGCGCACGTAGTGGACGCGGTTTTCAATGCCCCAGTAGAGCCGGTTCAGCCGCAGCAGTCGCTCGGGCGTGGCCCGTTCCGGCGGCAGGCTGGTCAGCAAGTACACGGTCTCCGGCTTGCGCTGGCGACCGTCCTTCTTGTAGGCGACCTCGCGCCGCACTTGGGCGACAAAGCGCACGCCGGGAAAGCTGATGTAGGACAGCTCCGGGTCCAGTTCGTCCGAGACACGGATCTGCGCACCTCGATGCGGCCGTGCTCGCAGTCGCGGGTTGTGTGCGGCTGCTGACAGTCCCAGTGGAAGGAGTCGCGCACCTCCTCCAGCACCTTGTCTTGGTTGGCCTTGACGGTGAGCAGGTAGTCCAGTCCGAGGTCGAGCAGATGCTGCGCGGTGCCGCGCTGGGTGTGCAGCGCATCGGCGATGACACAGCTGCCGGTGCCGGCCAGATCCCGCACCAGCGTGCGCAGCGCCGCCCCCTCGGCATCGTCCTTCTGCCCGCTGAAACCGAGCTGGCCGACCACCGTGCCGGAGTCCAGATCCAGCGCCGAGAGCTGCTGCTGGGCCGGCTTGTCCAGCGGCTGGCCATCCGCGCCCAGATCCCGGTCATACGACCCGCGCAGGACCTTGCCGTCCAGCGCGACGGCCTGCAGCGGCTCTGCGCCACCGCCGCCACCCTCGCCATCGTCGCTATCGTCGCTATCGTCTTCATGCTCCAAGGCTTGCTCGGCCGTCCAAGCTGCCATCAGACGCTCCACCTCGGCTTCGTCGGTGCGCTGCAGGATGTAGTGCCAGCTGCTGATGCCGGGCGCTTCGTAGCGCCCGCTCTGCGGGCGCAGCCGCGAGCCGATCAACGCCAGGGTCTGCTGGCTCAGCGCCCGGCCGAAGTCGCTCAGCTGGGTCAGCGTCTGGCAGCCCGCCAGCCGCGCCGCGATCAGGATCGTCAGCGCGGTCTGCATCGGATAGCGCAACCCGTAGCAGCTGCGCGTGTCGGGCACTTGGTCGAGGAAGGCGCGCAGCGAGCGCCATTGGGCTGGCTTGAGCATAATCTTGGGGCGCTGCTGGCGCCAGTCGGGCTGCGGCGTCGCGGCCGCCAGCTGTTGCCGCGCCGTGCGCCGTAACGGGTACACGAACACGCGCTTGGGCTGGCCGTGGCTGACGTAGCCGATGCGGCCGCCGCGCTGGCGGCCGAAGCCTGCGGTACGCCCGACCTCGATCCAGTTGGTGGCCCGATAGCAGGTGCCGGCGAAGCGGCTCGGGTCCACGAACGATTCGGCCAGCAGCAGCTCGTGACCATGCCGGGCGAGCCAGTCGGCCCGCAGCCGACGCAGGCTCAGGCCGAGCACGCGCGAGGCCAGATGGGGCACGCTGCCGGCTTCGCACAGCAGCAAAAACCGGCTCTGATTGGCGACCAGGAACAGACGCTGCCGCCGTTGCAAGCTGGTCCAGCCGATCCAACGGTCGCGGGCGGCGCAGTGCAAGGCGGCCGCATGCCAGCCGACCAGCGCCAGCCAGCGCTCGCCGAACACGGCGACATGCCGCAGGCGATTTCCACAGAAGTTCCGGAAGCCGAGGTAGTGCCGCTGCCGCATCAACTCGTTCCAGCGCGACTCCTCGTCGGGCCGCACTAGACGGACCCGGACCTCGCGTAACGGGATGTGCTGTGGTCCCACTCTGCGAGTTATCGCACAACCACCGCTCGTTTGTCCAGCCCCTCTCCTAACTCCTTATGAAATCCGGCCCTCGCTATCTAACATTGAAAAGCCCTGGCCATTCCCCGAGATGCCACTTGCCAACCATCCAAGTGTGGTAGCCGACCTCACGCAGGGCCTCCGCCATCGTCCGCTCGTCCAGCAGCATGCCGTGGCGAGACTCGGCGGTCGGGCGGACTTCCATGCCGTTCTTCCAGGCGTACCGGCCGGTAAGCAGGCAGGCGCGAGTCGGCGAACAGACCGGCTGGACATAGAACTGGGTCAGTTTCACGCCCTCGTGCGCGATCCGGTCGATGTTGGGCGTGGGGACCTCCTTGCCGCCGTTGAAGCCGACTTGTTCCCACCCCATGTCGTCCGAAAGGAACACCACGAAATTGGGTCGCGGCGGAGCCTGGCCATAGAGGGTGAGCGATACGAGGGCTAGAGCCCAGCTGGGACGCAGCATCGCACTCAATTGTCGCCAACGCAGCCCGCCCCGTGCCACAAGCCGTACAATGCTCGGGATGAGAATCGCATCGTTCGGCGTCGCCGCTGTTGCCTGCGCGCTGTTGTCCGCGCCTTGTTTGGCGCAGCAGCCTCCCAACTTCGTCATCATCTTCGCCGACGATCTGGGCTATGGCGACTTGGGGTGCTACGGCAACCGGCACATCCGCACCCCCAATCTTGACCGCATGGCCGCCGAGGGCCTCCGGCTGACCAGCTTCTACGCCCAGAACGTTTGCGGCCCCTCTCGGGCGGCGCTGCTGACGGGATGTTATCCGATCCGCGTCGGCGAGCCCGGCAACACCAAGGGAGCGCACACGATCCTGCATCCGCAAGAGACCACCATCGCCGAGGTCCTTGCCGCCAAGGGCTATGTCAGCGGCTTGGTCGGCAAGTGGCACTTGGCAGGCCCCGGGGCACACGAGCGCGGGCCGGGCACGGGCCCCTACAAGCGCGAGCTGATGCCGGCTCAGCAGGGCTTTGACTACTTCTACGGAACCCCCGCCCACAACGGCGTCACCCGCGAGCCCGATCCGAAGCGGTGGAAGACGGAGCTCATGCGGGGGCATGAAGTCTTGGAGAGTCCCACCGACCTGAGCCTGCTCACGAAGCGGTATACCGAAGAGGCGATCCGTTTCTTGAGGACGCACCGCGAGCAGCCGTTCTTCCTCTACCTGGCCCACACCATGCCACACGTGCCGCTCGGAGCCTCCTCGGAATTTGCCGGGCGATCCCCGCGCGGGCTCTATGGCGATGTGATTGAGGAACTCGATTGGAGCGTTGGGGAGGTTCTCGCGGCCCTGCGCGACCTTGAACTCGACGAGCGAACGCTCGTCGTGTTCACCTCCGACAACGGGCCCTGGATCGAGGGGCACTTGGGAGACCACGGCGGCAGCGCAGCGCCGTTGCGCGGGTTCAAGATGTCCACTTGGGAGGGCGGGCTGCGCGTGCCGGGGATTTTCTGGTGGCCCGGGCAGATCCGCCCGGGGCAGGAGAGCGATGAACTGGCGAGCACGCTCGACCTGTTGCCCACGTTCGCAGCCATTGCCGGCGCGCCTCTTCCCGGCCGGCGCCCGCTTGATGGCGTCAACCTCTGGCCGTGGCTGTCCGGAAGAGCGAGCGAGAGCCCGCGCCAGGACTTTCTCTATTTCGCTTTCACACACTTGCAGGCCGTGCGAGACCGGCGCTGGAAGCTGGTCTTGCCGCGCCCGAGCGATCCGCCTTGGTCGAGTTGGTACGGACGCATGATCGACGCGGTCGAAGCCCCCGAACTCTATGACTTGCACTTCGACTGGAGCGAGAGCCGGGATGTTTCCGAGCAGCGCGGTGACATCGTCGAGCGCTTGATGGGAGTCGTCCAGCGGGTGCGCGCACGCTTGGGAGACTACGACCGCATCGGCTCCGAGGTGCGCTTCTTCGATGTCGGGCCGCGAAGGCCCAAGATGCATGCCTGGAAGAACTGACAGCGGTTGCGGGGGTCACCGGCCGCCAGTTTGTCTTCGTGGTTCTCGCGCCGCAAGATCTGTCCCGGCGGGCGAAAACGCCGTCGGCGGCTTCCATGTGAAACTAGTTGTAGAGCGCTCGGCCGGGTCGGCTGTCAGGCGCGGCAGATAGCACAGCAGGTTGGAGGGAATCCATGAGCGCTGAGGGAGCGTCGTACGGGCGCCTGCAGAGAGTCCTAGATCGCGTCAGTTTCACTTGGGGGGCCAGCGGCACCAAGCTAGCCTACGTGGCCGAACACGGATTGTGGATGAACCGTTTCCGCCCCGGCGGCCCGCACGCGCTGTGGATCGCCGGCCACCTGGCGTTCTACGAGGGCGGTGCTCGCAAGCTCTACCAAGGGCTCGAGCACAATCCCCTCGGGCACTGGAAGGATCTGTTTGCCAACGGCAGCGAGTGCTACGACGAGCCGGAAAAATATCCCGATCCCGAGCAGCTGCTGGCCGAACTCGAGCGTGGCAGGCAGGCAGCGCTCGCAGCCATCTCAGGCCTGAGCGATGCCCAACTCGACAGCCCGGTGGTCAACGAGCGCCTCAAGATCAGGGACTTGCAGTCGCAGATCGAATTCATGGTCTGGCACGATGCGCACCACGATGCGCAACTGGGTGCCATCGTCAACAACCACAAGGCGACCCAGTCCGGCTGACGCTCTCGGACGCCACTGGCCGACTCATTCCAGTTCCGGCTTGAGTCCCTCGTTCCAGTAGATCTTCAAGTTGTGCGTAGCGCGGCCCGCCGCGACGATATCGGGCTTGCCGTCCTCGTTGAGGTCCGCTGCGATGAGATCCTCGGTGGCCATGCCGCCCCAGTCGATGATCTGCACGTCTGCGGTGTCCGGGTCGTAGACCGCGACACCGGTCCGATCGTAGGGCATGCTCCCCTTGAGGCGCCAGCCGAAGGCCAGCTCTTCAGTGCCGTCGCCGTCCAAGTCGGCGGTCCACAGCGCGTGCCCGCCGTTGACTCGCTCGACCACGACCTCTCGCCTCCAGCTCGACCTCGGATCCTCCGGTTCGTGGTACAGCACGATGTGGTTGGCGTGCCATGGCTCCACGGTGGCGATGTAGCGCTTGCCTGAGGCCAAGCGGCCCATCTTGACCTCTCCCGCGCCACGGATGGACTCGCCGATGTAGCCTGCGCCGAGTCGCAGCTTGGCCCACTGCCCGGATTCGGAGCGATCCAGCAAGTGGACGCCCTCGTACGATGCGACGAGCAACTCGTCCGCACCGTCATCGTCGAAGTTGAAGCCCCAGAAGTTGTGGACGATATGAAAGCTGTCGTCGATGACTTCCTGTGCCCAGGCCTTGGCGGCGGGTTCCGCCGATGGTGTCAGCGCCAGCAGCCGGGCTCCGTTCCCGACCCAGTGCTTGGGACCGCTCGTCCCGCGCCCGTGCAGCGGGGCAACGATGAGTTCGGCCCGGCCGTCGCCATCGGTATCGGCCCAGCGCATGCGATGCGTGGTCGGTTCGTTGCCGAGCGGGTGCACTTCCCATTGCGCGCCGGGATCGTCCGTGCGCTCGATCCACTGCAGGGTTCCGCCGCCCTGCGTGTCGCTGGGCCGCCAAGCCGCGCCGATCGCGAAGTCCAGCTTGCCGTTGCCGGTGATGTCGTGGGCCGCGATGGCGACATTGTCCGCTTCGGTCTCTCCGTCGAGCACCACGTGCTTCTCCCAGTCTGGATTGCTCCACCAGACGACCTGCGTTTCGTTGAGCGCAACGATGTCGATGTCCCCGTCGGCGTCGACGTCCTCGCATAGGACGGCATAACCGATTCCGAGCTCGTCTTCGATTTGCTGGTGGCGGAAGTCGATTGCCGCCGGGCTCAGGCTGGCGGCCAGCCCCGCCAGTGCCGCCAAGCGCAAGATGGTCTGCATGGCGATAGCGTAGCAACCGGAAGCGCTGCTGGCACGGAGCGCGCTACCAGCAGGGCTGGGCGCTAGTCGTCCAGCTCGAGGATCTGTCCGTCGGCCAGCAGTCTGGCGCGTAGCTTTCCGTAGTCCAGGTCTTGGATGGCGACGCCGTCGTCTATCGCGAGCACGGCTGCCGTGGCCGCCGACTGGCCGAGGATCATGAAGACCGGCTCCATGCGAATCGAACCGTACGCGATGTGGGACGACGACACGCACACCGGCACGAGCAGATTGGCCACTTCTTGGCGCTTCGGCACGATAGATCCGAAAGCGATGCCGTACGGCCGCAGCGGCTTCACGCCGATGTCGCCCTCGTTTTGGACGAATCCATCGGACGTCACGTAGCGCTGCACATTGTGGGAGTCCATCGCATACGATCCCATTCCGACCGAGTCGGGCACCGGGCGCTTGGCCAGGCACTCGTGCTCGGTCATCACGAACTCTCCTTGAAGCCGCCGGGATTCGCGCACGTAGAGCTGGTGCGGCCAGTTCCCGTTGTCGCTGAATTCGTCGCCGGCAAGTCCCCATTGCGCGAATTCGTGTCGCACGTCGTCCGGCACGCGCTGATCGTTCGCTAGGAAGTACAGCAGGCCCTTTTGATACCGCTCGTGCTCGGCGACGATTTCCTTTCTGGCCGCGTGCGAGGCTTCGGGATAGGCGTAGTTCATGCCGATGTTGTCGGTGCTGAACGGCCCGTGGTTATTGGTGTCGGTCTTTCCGTTGGGGATCGGGTCGAACTTCCGGAACGTCTCGCGCCAGCCCGTGGCGAACACGCGCAGGATCAGTTCGTATTGGCTCGGATCGTACCCTTCCGGTTTGGGAAATGGAACGCGGTTTTCTGGTACCCGCGTGAGGCAGATACGAAAGCAGTACGCTTGGATGCGGTTGTCGGCACTGCCGTTCTCGCCAGGCGGCTCCGGGCTGATCCGCGGCAGCAGGCCACTGGCCGGATCCCCCGGCATGACGTATGGGTCGACCCGTTCCGGAAAGAAGTGCCCGTGATGGCGGGCGTCCTTCTGCACCCCCGCCCACTCTTCTCCGTAGCTGTCCGTGCCCTCCCTTCCGACGCTGTACGAGACTCCGGCAGCCGCCATCAGGTCGCCCTCGTAGGTGGCGTCGATGAACGCGGACCCGGCGAATCTCGCTCCGGTTTCCGTGGCAATGCTCAGGATTCTTCCGTCCTCGACGTGCACTCCGCTGCCGCGGTCCAGCCACTCATCGCGCCGCACGTCGATTCCGTGCTCGGCCACGAGGTCCTCGAACACCTCTTCCGCGACATGCGGCTCGAAGATCCACATCGTCCGCTGTGCGCCGTCCACCGCCGGCGTGCCCTGGCCGCGGTTGCCGTACTCGGAGCGCTCTTGCCAGCGCCAAGCTGCGGGATCCTCGTAGTGCCGCCAGATGCGGTGGTAGAACTCGCGAGCGAGCCCGCCGATCACCGACTTGTCGCCCGTGTCGGTCCAACCGAGGCCGCCAGAGGACAAGCCGCCGAGATGCCGGTCCGGTGACACCACGACCACGGACTTGCCCATTCTCTGGACCTGGACGGCCGCGGTCACCGCCGCCGATGTGCCTCCATAGACAACCACGTCGAAGACCTCGGCATGGCTCCCGCGCGTGCCCGGGGCTTCGGTTCCGGCACATCCTCCCAGTGCTGCCACCAGTGCGAATAGGAAAGCTGGCAGGGCAGGGAGCTGCGGACGGGCGGTTGCTGGAGTTCTCGGCACCGGTCTTGGTCTTCAGTCAGATCTGGCTGCGGGGTCGCGACTGAGTTTACCGCGACCCAAGGGCGGCACTCACAGGGGTGAAATGTCTAACTCGGCGTCGGTCAGGTCCCGGCCCAACAGGGAAACGGCCTCTTCGTGCACAGCGTCAAGGGTCATTCGCGCTCCGGTCATCGAGTTGGCGACTGTCGCGGCCACGACGACGCAGTCCTGGCGGCTGTCCTGCCCCGACACCTCGGCTAACGCAATATTGTGGCGCGCCTTGAGCCGGTCCTTCAGCGAGCGGACGACTTGACGCTTGTCCTTCAGCGAGCGCGCGCTCCTGACGTGAATGCGCAGGCACAAGGTTCCCACGTGGCACTCCATTGCCGACTTCCCTGCGCGGGGGAGCGCTCGCGCGCACCGCCGACATAGCCGCTAGACCGGGATGAGCTCGTTGATGTCCTGCGCGACCTCGACCGTCTTGAAGACTTCGATTTCGTCGCTCTTCTTGATGTCGTTGAAGCGCTCGAAATGCATGCCGCACTCTTGGCCTGCGCGCACTTCCTTGACGTCGTCCTTGAAGCGCCTCAGCGAGGCCAGCTTGCCGCTGTGGATCACGACGTTGTCCCGCAGCAGCCGGGCCGAGGCGCTGCTTTCCGCCATACCCTCCTCGAGCAGGCATCCGGCCACCGTGCCGACGTTGGTGATGTTGAAGACTTCCAGGACTTTCGCCCGGCCAAGCACCTCTTCCCTGCGAATCGGCTCCAGCAGGCCCGCCAGGCCCTTCTTGAGTTCGTCGACCAACTCGTAGATGACGGTGTGCAGGCGGACGTCGATGTGCTCCTTGTCCGCCAGGGTGGCCGCCGAGCGCTCGGGCCGCACATTGAAGCCCACAACGATCGCATTCGCCGTGATCGCGAGCAGGATGTCCGACTCCTTGATCGCGCCGACGCCGCAATGGATCACGCGCACCTTGACCTTGTCGCTGGTCAGCTTGGCCAGGGTCTCGCGCAGCACCGTCGCAGAACCTTGGAAGTCGGCCTTGAGAATGATCGGAAGCTCGCGGGCGCGGCCGTCTGCGAGCTGCTCTTGGAACTGCTCCAGAGACAGGCGCGCGGTCTGCGCCATGGCTTGCTCGCGGGCCTTCTCCTCGCGGAACTCCACGATCTTGCGGGCCTTCTCGGTGTCCGCCAGCACGGAAAGCTGGTCGCCCGGCTCGGGCAGGTCGTCCAAGCCCAGCACGACGACCGCCGAGGATGGTCCGGCTGTGCCGACCTTCCTGCCGCGATCGTCCATCATCGCGCGCACCTTGCCCAGCACCGCGCCGACCACGAATGTGTCTCCGACTCGCAGGGTGCCGTTTTGGGTGAGCACCGTGGCCACCGGACCCTTGCCGCGATCGAGCTTCGCCTCCAGCACCACTCCGATCGCGGACCGGGCCGGGTTGGCGCGCAGCTCGCGCAGTTCGGCGACCAGATTGATCATCTCGAGCAAGTGGTCGATGCCCTCGCCGGTCTTGGCCGAGACCGGGCAGAAGATGGTGTCGCCGCCCCACTCTTCCGACACCAGCCCGCGATCGGAAAGCTGCTGCTTGACCCGCTCGGGCTCGGCCTTGGCCAAGTCCATCTTGTTGACCGCGACAATGATCGGGACGCGGGCCTCCTTGGCGTGGTCGATGGCCTCGATGGTCTGGGGCATGACGCCGTCGTCCCCGGCAACGACCAGCACCACCATGTCGGTCACCGAGGCGCCGTGCGCGCGCATCTTGGTGAATGCCTCGTGGCCGGGGGTGTCGATGAACACGATGCGCTTGCCGTCCTTGACGACGTGATAGGCGCCGATCGCCTGGGTGATGCCGCCCGCCTCGCGGCCGGCGATATTGGTCGACCGGATCTTGTCGAGCAGAGAGGTCTTGCCGTGGTCGACATGGCCCATGATCGTGACGACCGGAGGCCGGAGCTCGATATCCTCCAAGCTCTCGTCTTGATCGATGTCCAGCACCGCCTCTTCTTCGAACGTCAGTTCGGTAGCGGTCGCGCCGAAATGCGTGGCGATCGATTTGATGCTTTCCAACTCGAGCGGCTGGTTGATCGTCGCGAACTGGCCCTGCTCTACCAAGAACTTGATGACGAAGCTGGCCTTGATCCCGAGCTTTTCCGCCAGTTCCTTGACCGAGGTGCCGTCGGCCGCGAAGATGTCGGTGTTGCCCGCCCGCGGGATCTCGGTCTGGCGCTTGCGCTGCTGGATCTTGCTCTCGGCCAGGGCCTCCAGGTCGCGCTTGCGCTGCTGCGGTGGCCTCGGCCGGCGCTGTCCGGGAGCACCCCGGCCGGGACCCGGCGGGCGTCCGCCCGGCCCGCCCGCTGGAGGGCGTCCGGGCAGCCCGGGGCGCATGCCGCCCATGAGTTGGCCAGGGCCCTTGTGCGAGAAGCCGGCCGGCGTGCCTGGGGTGGGGGCCGGAATGCCCGGCATCGGTGCGGGCTTGTGGGTGCGCGGGATGATCGGTCGCCCGGGCACTAGGACGCTGGAAGCGGCCGCTGGCCTTGCATGGGGGCCGGGCCGCGGCGTGCGCAGGGCCGGATCGGTCGGGCGCTGTACCCCGGGCGGCCGGATCGGGCGAACCGGGCCTGCTGGCGAGAGCTTCTTCTTCTGCGATCTGGCGGGCTCGGGCGCCCCCGGAATCCCGGGCGGTCTCGGTGAGGGAATCGCGGGGGGCGCATGCTGTCTCGGCACTGTCGGCAGCGCGGCCCCGGCCGACGCGCTCGGCGCTGCCGATGCTGGCTGCGAGCCGGGCATCGCAGGCGGCGCAGCGACTGCCGGGTCCGGAATCGAGGGCGCGGGTGCCTTGGGTGGCAGGGCCGGGCTGTTCGGCTGGCCCGGAACCGCACTTGCGGTCGGCCGCTTGGGCTCGGGGCCGAGAACGGCGGGGATCGGCGGCGGCTCGGGCTTGGCGTCCCCGTCGTCAACCCGGTCCACCAAGGCCGTTGCCTCCAGCGGCTTGGGTTTCTGGATCGCCGTTTCGGGCGGCGGCTGCGCGGCTGGCGGCGCAACTGGCGGTACTGCGCCCGCGGCCGCGGGACGCTCGCCCTGCGGCTGGATTGGAGGGCGCAGCGCCGCTCCGACACCCGGGCCCGTGCCGACTCCGAGGGGCGGCCGAAACAGCGTCGCTCCGCCGCCGCCGATCTTGATCGTGGGACGCACGGCCGCGGTTGTGCTGCGGTGCGCGGACCCCGCCGCCGACTGGTCGATGACCACGCGGCGCTTGCGCCGGAGGGGAAGTTCCAACTCGGGCTCGGGCTCGGGCCGCTTCTCACCCTCTACACGCTTGCGGATGTGGTCGCGGATCTGGCCAGCCTGCGCGTCGTCTACCGAGCTGGAGTGGGACCTGACCCCCTCAACGCCCAGCTCGGGTAGAACGGCGATGATTTCGGAGGACTTGACCTCCAATTCCCGCGCTAGCTCATTGATGCGAATCGTTCTTCTCCTCTTGGGCCAACTCGTCCGCGGTCGTCCTTACGGCCGACTCGGCATCTGCGACCGCCCCGGCCGTCGCGAGCGCCTCGCCGCCCTCGCTATACCCCTGTCCGTCTACCGCGAATTCCGCCCCATCGTCGGGTCCGCGATAGACATTCATCTTACCAAAGCTCTCCAGTTCCGCCACGTCGAAGTCGACTTCGTCCTCTTCCTCCTCCGACGTGCCAGACTCCGGCTCTCCCGGCAGCACCGGTGCCGCTTCGGCGCCCTCCTCGGCATCCGGGCTATCTGCGGGCGCGGCTGCATCGGGCTGCTGTTCGCTGACCGTTTGCACCGCCCCGACCGTGCGCGCGAGGCGCGTGTAGCACTGCTCCACCGCCGCCCGGATCCGCTCCACGAGTTCCGGCCCCACGCTGGGAATCTCGATCAGTTGCTCGGGCGTCATGTCGGCAACCGCCTCGAGGGTGGCCGCGCCGGCTTCGACCAAGCGTTCGATCAGTCCCTCGCTGAGGCCGTAGTTCTTCAATATGCTGACCGGCGTGCCGCTGCCGCTGATGGCCGCCATCGCCTCTTCGACATCCCGGCGATTCTGGTCCTCGCTCTTGATGTCGATGCGCCAGTTGAGCAGCTTTGCCGCGAGCCGCACATTCTGGCCCTTCTTGCCGATTGCCAGCGAGAGCTGAGACTCGTCGACGATCACCTCCATGTGGCGCGTTTCCGGGTCGATGACATTCACCCGCGAGACCTTGGCTGGACTCAGCGCCCAGCGGACCATTTCTAGCGGATCCTCGATGTACTCGATGATGTCGATCTTCTCGCCGCGGATCTCGCGGATGATCGTTTGCACGCGCATGCCCTTCATGCCGACGCAAGCGCCCACCGCATCGACGTTGCGATCGCGCGAGAGTACTGCGATCTTGGTCCGCTCGCCAGCCTCGCGGGCGCACGCCTTGATCTCGACCGTGTTGTCGTAGATTTCGGGCACCTCTTGTTCGAACAGCCGCTTGACCAGCTCCTCGCTCGCGCGCGAGGCGACCACGGCGGGCCCCCGGCCGGCCTTTTCGACCGCCTTGATGACGATCCGAACGCGCTCGCCCGGAGCGAAGGTCTCCAGCCGCGACTGCTCGCGGCGAGGCATCCTAGCCTCGGTGCGGTCCAATTCCACGATCAGGTCCGGGCCCTCGCTGCGCTTTACGGTGCAGTACTCCATCGTTCCCAGGCGGCCCTCGAACTGCTTGCAGATCGTCTCCCGCTCGGCCTCGCGGACCTTTTGGAAGATCACCTGCTTGGCCTGCATCGCCGCGATGCGGCCAAGGCTGGCGGTCGGCACCGGGAAGCGCACCTCGTCGCCGATCCTGGCCGACGGGTTGACACGCCGGGCCTGCGACAAGCTGACCTCGAAGGTGGGGTTGGCCACCAGGTCCGTGACCGTCTTGACCGCGTAGACGTCCACCGCGCCCGTCTTGGGGTTGATCTCGGCCACCAGGTCCTCTTCGGTCTGATGGAACTTGCGTGCCGCCGCCAGCATCGCGTCCTTGACCGCGCTCAAGACGATCTCGGGGGAGATGCCCTTGTGCTGGCTGAGCTGTTCGATTTCGGTGGAGAGTCCCCTTGCCATGTCTTTCCTCGCCCCTTGCCCGCTCCCGTCAGACCTCGACCACCAAGCGCGCAAGTTCGATGTCCGCGAACGGGACTTCCAGCGCTTCGCCGTTGGCGGTGCGCAGCGACACGCTCTCCTGCGTCGTGCCCTCGATCAAACCCGTCACGGTGCGGCTGCCTTCCAGGGCGGCGCGCATGCGCACCTTCGCCTTGTGCCCCTGGAAGCGGCGGTAATCCGCCGGCTGCGACAGCTTGCGATCCAATCCCGGCGACGACACCTCCAGGGTGTAGCTGGTCGGCACCAGGTCCTCGACGTCCAGCGCTGCCGACAGCTGGCGGGATACGCGCTCGCAGTCGGCGTGCGTAATCCCTGTCGGTTTGTCGATGTAGACCCTCAGCAGGCCGCCGCGCAGGGCTCCCTTCCATTCGGCGTCCACCAGTTCCAAGCCTTCGAATTGGACGATCTGGCGCGTCAACTCGCTCACCTTGGACACGATTTCCTTTCTCTGCGAAGCCATCGACTCGGAACCATAAAAAAAGTGGGCCAAAGCCCACTTTCGGTTATCGCCGAAACTGCGACTTCCCTCATTCTAGCCGGTTCCGGCGCCCCGGGCAATGGCCGCGGCAGAATTTCGCCGCTGGCGGGATAGAATGTCCTATCGTGCCTGAATTCCCGACCATTGGCGCCATCGACCGTCTCGATGACCGGTTCGAGGGCCTGATCGCAGCCGACGCCCCCATCGAGTTGCTCGACGTGGGGTTTGCTTGGCCCGAGGGCCCTGTGTGGGTTGCCAGCGAGGGGCACCTGCTTTTCTCTGACATTCCGCGCAATGCGATCTATCGCTGGAGCGAGGACGGCGGGACCGTGGTGTGGATGCAGCCGTCCGGATACACGGGGGTGGCCTACTACGGCAAGGAACCGGGCTCGAACGGCCTGACCTTGGACCCCGAGGGCCGCCTGCTGGCGTGCGAGCACGGCGACCGCCGGGTTTCCAGGCTCGAGCATGGCGGGGGAAAGGTCACGCTGGCCGATTCCTACCAAGGCAGGCGCCTGAATTCGCCCAATGACCTAGTCCTGCGCTCCAGCGGCGACCTGTACTTCACCGATCCGGCCTACGGGCTCCACCACCGCTACGACGATCCGGCTCGCGAGCTGCCGTTCTGCGGCGTGTACCTGCTGCGCCCGGGCGAGCGCGAACCTGTGCTGCTGACGGACGAGCTGGAGAATCCGAACGGCTTGGCGTTCTCTCCCGACGAGGGTTTGCTCTACGTCACGCAGTCCAACCCCCGCAGGCCCGTCGTGATGCGCTATCCGGTGCTGGCGGACGGCACCGTGGGCAGCGGCAGCGCGCTGATCGATCTTGCCGAGTTCACTGCCGAAGCGCCCGGATTGCCGGACGGGATCAAGGTTGACCGGGCCGGCAACATCTTCACCACGGGTCCCGGCGGCGTGTGGGTGGCCGCCCCGGACGGAACACTCTTGGGGCGCGTGTCGACCGGCCGACGCATCGCCAATCTGTGCTGGGGAGGCGATGGCTCCGTGCTCTACCTGTGCTCGGACGACTACCTGTGCCGGGTCGGCACGCTCACCGCGGGCTGTCTGCCGGGGCCCCCGTCCTGATGCGCGGCCCGCGCTGCGCGCCTCGGCCCGCCTACACGGCGGGCCGAATCGCTTGAACGTCCAGTTTCGCCAGCGCCGCCTCCAGCTTCTCGAAGTGCTCCTCGTCGCGGTACGTGCCGATGATGGCCCCGCCGGATCCGGCGAACTTGGCGGTTGCGCCCGCGTTTCGGGCAGCGCGGACCATTTCTAGGTTTTCCCGGCTCACCGTGCACACTCGGGCTCGCAGATCGAAATTGGCGTCGATCAGTTCCCCGAAGCGCTGGGTGTCTCCCGCGATCAGGGCCTTCCGGCCCTCAGACGCCATCGCGGCCCACTGGAGCATCGCGGCGCGCACGGCGGCATCTCCCGACTCGTAGCGCCTCCGCAGATCGTTGTGGAACACTTCGGTTCCTTCGCTGAGGTTGGTGCGGTATGCGACGTACAGGTTGGGCAGCAGGGAGGCGTCCATCGATTCGTAGTCGCCGAAGCCCCTGGATTCCATCAAGTGTCGGTCGAAGTCCATGTAGACCAAGCCCTCGTAGACCTGCACGACGCGGTCCTGCAGGCCGGCCGAGACGCCCAGTTCCCGGGTCTCTGTTTCGAGCACTAGGTTGGCTTGCACAGGTAGCGGGATGTCCACCTCGAAGTGGGCCATCAACGCCCGCAGCGAGGAGGTGATGATGGCGGACGATCCGCCCATTCCCAACCGCAGCGGGATGTTCGATTCGTACTCGATCGTGAAGTTGCGCTCGTGCAGCTCGATCCCTTCCGCCGCGCAGTAGTCGCTGAAGCGCATGATCAGCGCGCGAATGATGCGAATTCCGCCGTAGTAGCCGCGCCAGCGAGTGTGGGCGCGAAGCTGGCCCAGATTCTCCCAGACCGGCATGTCCGCAGCGGAGAGGCGGATTTCCAGCCGGGCGCTGGGATACAGCAGCGTGCGGGAGCGGAAGTTCCGCACGGTGACTGCGAGCGTCTTGCCGAAGTATCCGTCGGAAGGGTTGCCGAGCACGCCCGCGCGGGCATAGGCGACTGTCTCGATCACGGCGCGACGAACTAGTGGGCCGCCGCGGTTTGGTCGGCTGCCGGGGCCTCCTCGGACGGGTCTACCGGCAACAGCAGCCAGCAAACCAGGTATGCCACCACCCCGGGGAAGATTGGCGGAATCACCGCTGCGATCGTCCAGATGACCCGCAGGGTCGCCAAGTCCTTGCCGAAGTAGCTGGCGCAGCCGCTGCAAACGCCGGCTACCATGCGCCGTTTCCGCTTGCGCATGCAGACACGTTGAATCTGCTCAGCCTCGGCGCCATCGACCGCCTTGCCGCACTTGCGGCAGAAGCGGTCGTCTTCCTCGACTTCGAAACCGCACCTCTCGCAGAACATCGGTTTGACTAGAGACTAACCCAGACCGCTGCCGAGGGCAAGTGGGAAGTGTGTTAGCGGAGGTTCGTGGGCAGAATCTTCGGCTGCCGACCCCCGGCGACCGTGATTTCGTACAGCAGCATCGAGGCCTTCTCCATCGGCCACACGTCCGCGGTGGAGATGGCTGTCCGGCCGCCGGCGTCGATGGGGTCCGGGTCCGCGCCCTCGTTGGCGAGGAAGCGGATGATCTCGCAGATTTCGTCTTCCGTCGCGCGGAACGAGGTCAGCATGACCGATGCGTGCATCACCGTGCGCCCGATGGAGGTCTTCGCCGCAAGATCATTGTCCAAGGTATAGGCGTACTGGACGACCGGCATTTGGGCGCTCCGCACAGCCTGCATCAGCAGCGTTGCGCCATCCTGGGTGCGGGCCTTGGCGTCGGCCCCTGCAGCAACGAGCATTCGCATCACCTCGAGATGCCCCCCCAGCGCGGCCGCGAGCAAGGGCGTGTCCTCGGCGTCGCTCCGCCGCAGGTCGCGGTCCGCGCCCAGGTCATCGACCGGATCGGTATGTAGGTTGGGATCTGCGCCTGCCGCCAGCAGCATTTCGACTGCCTTGGCGCCGCCGGCTCGGGCCGCCAAGTAGAGCGGCGTCTGGCCTGACTTGTCGGGTGCGGCAGCAGCGGAGCCGGAAGCGAGCAGCAGCTCGAGCGCGTCGCTGTGGCCGTACGCGGCGGCGATGTTCGCCGGCTGGCTGCCGTCATAGGCCACGGTGTTCGGGTCGGCGCCTGCCTCCAGCAGGATCCGCATCGACTCCAAGTCGTTGCGCGTGACGGCAAACATCAGGGCCGTGAACCCCTGTTTGGAGGCGACGTCGAGGTTCGCCCGGGCCTCCGCCAAGGCAGCCGCCGTCTCGGGGTGGCCGTCGGATGCGGCCCACATCAGCGCTGTCTGGCCGCGTCCGTTTTCGCGGGCATCGGGGTCGGCGCCCCGTGAAAGCATGAGTCGCACCGCGTCCGTCAGTCCGGTCCCCGCCGCCAGCATCAGCGGGGTCTCGCTGTTCCAGCGGCTGACCGTCGGATCCGCACCTGCCTCCAGCAGCGCCATCGCCATGGGCCCGTCGCCGTTGGCGCAGGCCAGTGTGAGGGGCGTATCCCCGTAGCTGTCCGCGGAATTGACCTCGGCGCCGGCCCGCAGCAGGCTCCGGGCGGCCTCGAGATCCTGCAGATGCACGGCCCAGGCTAGCGGTGTCGAGCCATCGGGCAGCGCGGCGTTGATGGCGTCGCCGCCACGCTGCAGCAATTCCGAGACAGCCGCCCGATCGCGCTGTTTGAGCGCCTCCACCAGGCTCGCTTCACCCGCGTAGGCGCCTACAGCCAGAGCGAGGGCGCAGAACCCGGTCGCCGCGAGAGTCCGGTGCCGGCGATCAATCCGCACCGAGGTTCCTACCCGCTGGTGAGGCCTTCCAACCTGCCGGTGCTGTCGCCAAGCGCCTCGGTCGGCACGCCCACCATGTCGAGCATGGTCAGCAGCAAGTTGTTCATGGGCGTCTCGCGCGAGTAGCGCAGATGCCGGCCGCCGGGCAGCTGTCCGCCCGCTCCGCCAGCCAGGACCAGCGGCAGGTCGTGGTGAAGGTGCTGGTTGCCATCTGAGATCGAGCTGCCGTATAGCAGCATCGAGTGGTCCAGCAGGCTGCCGTCGCCATCTTGGATCGACCGCATCTTGTCCAGCATGTAGCCGAACGTCTTGACGTGGTGCTTGTTGATCAAGATGACCTTGGAGATCTTTTCCGCATCATGCGAGTGGTGCGTGACGGCGTGGTGCGCGTCCGGCACGCCGATGCTCGGATAGCTGCGCCAAGTGCCCTCGCGCCCCATCATGAAGGACGACACGCGCGTCAGGTCGGCTTGGAAGGCCAGCACCTGCAAGTCGATCATCAGCTTGGCGTGCTCGTCGAAGCCGTCCGGGACACCGCCCGGCCGGTGGAAGGTTGGGAGTTCTTGGCCGCTCTGCGCCTCCGCTCGCTCGATGCGCCGCTCCAGGTCGCGGATCGCTTCGACGTACTCCTCCAGCTTGCGCCGGTCGTCCGCGCCAAGATCGGCCCGCAGGCGCGCCAGGTCTTCGCGGACAAAGTCCAAGATCGTGCGCTGCTCGCGCAGCTTGGAGAGCCGCTCTGCAGGGTCGGTGCTCTCGCCATCGCCGAACAGTCGCTCGAACAGCCGCCTGGGGTTGTCTTCGACCGGGTTGGGCGTCGTGGGCGTGCGCCACGAGAGCGTGTTGGTGTAGGCGCAGCTATAGCCGGAATCGCAGCCGCCGGCCACGCTCTGCTCCTCGATGCCGGTCTCCAGAGAGGCGATCTGCGTGTGCTCGCCCAGCGCGCGGGCGGCGATCTGGTCCGCGGAAACGCCGGCCCGAATGCCGACGCCCTCTGTCTTGATCGGGCGCGCTCCCGTGAGGAAGGTCGCGCCCGCCCGGGCGTGGTCGCCGGCGCCGTCCGGCCCGGCCCGGCCGTTGAGCTGGGCCAGCCCGCTGAGCACGTTTACGTGCTGGCGGAACGGCTCCAGCCCCGCGGTGATCTGGCTGAATTCAAAGTCCCGACCCTCGCCCTTGGGTGTCCACTCGCCCTTGAGGTCCATGATGCCGTTCGGCACGTAGACGAAGCCCATGCGCAGTGCGGGCGCGCTCGCGGCGATGCGGGATGCGCCGTGCGCCGGCACCATCGCGTCCATGAAGGGCAGGGCCACGGTCGCTCCCAAGCCACGCAGCACCGTGCGGCGCGATAGCGATTTGTTGGTCGCGAATGTCATTCAGCCCTCCTGCGCATCTGGAACGGCATGCTCTGAGTCACCGCCACGATGAGGTCGGCGAAGCGATAGCTAGACGCTTCCCCCTCGCGGGCGACTGCTCGCACTATAGGCCTATCGTAATACTCCAAGCCCCTTCCTAGGGCGTAGGTGAGCAGTTTTTCTACAACAGTTCTCGCGAAAGCGTCCTTCAACACCGTCGCGAACACCCGTTTTAGCTCCCCGGGACCGTTGAACCGGACGCCGCCTGGAAGTTCGCCCGAGGCGTCGATCGGCACTTCGCCGTCCTTGTCGCGCCAGCGTCCGATCGCGTCGAAATTCTCCAAGGCGAAACCGATCGGGTCCATCCTGACGTGACAGCTGGCACAGGTCGGGCTCTGGCTGTGCAGCGTCATCAGTTCCCGCAGGGTGAGGTGCTCGCCCTCCGGAGCTGCCTCTTCGAGCTCGGGAATGTCCGGCGGGGGCGGGGGCGGGGGCATGCCGAAGAGGTTTTCCAAGACCCACTTGCCGCGGATCACCACAGAGGTGCGGTTCGGGTAGGAAGTGACGGCCAGCACGCTGGCTTGTCCGAGCAGTCCTCCGCGCCGCGGGTCCGTTAGGCCGACCCGGCGGAACTGTGGGCCCCGCACGCCGGTGAGGCCATAGTGTGCGGCCAGCCTCTCGTTCAGGAACGTGTAGTCGGCGTCGAGCAGTTCGAACGCGCTTCGATTGCGCTTCAGGATGTCCGCGAAGAACAGTTCGGTCTCACGCCGCATGGCAGAGCGCAGGTCCGCGTCGAATTCCGGAAACAGGATCTCGTCGGGCTTGACTTTCGCCACCTTGCGCAACTCCAGCCATTGCCCGGCGAAGTTCTCCACCAGCGCGCTTGCCCGCTGGTCGGCCAGCATTCGCCGGACCTGCCGCTCCAGCTCGCGCTCGTCGCGCAAGCGGCCCTGCTCGGCGGCCGCGAGGAGCTCCTCGTCGGGCAGGCTGCTCCACAGGAAGAACGAGAGCCGCGAGGCCAGAGCGGTGTCGCTGATCCGGAAGGGCTTGCCCGGTGCCGTGTCTTCGGGGTCGGGTTCGAGGCGGAACAGGAAGCTGGGGGAAACGAGCAGCGCTCGGATGGCCCGCTCGATGCCGGATTCGAACCCCCCTTCCGCCTGCCCGAGCTCGTACATCGCCATCAGGGCCGCCACGTCTTGCCTGTCGACCGGTCGCCGGTAGGCTTGGCGCGCCAGCCTCGAGACGATTTTCTGGGCGCACGGTCGTGCCTCTTCCGCGCTCTGGGGCCGGCAGCTGAAGATCTTGCGGCGGCTGGCGGTATCGCCGGGTCCTTGCGGCTCGAACGGGCCTTCGATGGAGATCCAGCGGAGTTTGAAAGGCTGGGTTGCATCGGGCAGCTGCAGCAGCTCCAGACGCCTGCCGTCCAAGCGGATGTCAAAGGGAGGATGTGGCCTTGCTGGCTCGCTTCTCCCGGCGGGCGCAGTGCGCTCCGCGCGCGAGGATTCGCCCAGGAATGCGAGCGCCAGCGTGCGCATCCCGGCCTGCACGGTCAGGCGGGTCTGGTAGTGCTCGTAGCTCGTCCGGCTGTCCCCTTGGTCCAAGGCCGCGGAGATGACGTACTCGCCCGTGAGAGGGAAGTAGTACCGCAATGCGGTGCCGCGGCTGGAGCGCAGTGGCAGGTCCAGCCTTGAAGAAGGAGCATGGCCGGCATAGCGGAAGCCGGTCTCGCGATCCCGCACGAAGATGTCCTTCTGGGGCTTGGAGACTCCCGTGCCCACCGCCAGTCGGCTCACGTGGCGGGCAGCGAACATGTAGCGGTCCAGCAGAGCCGGCGACAGAGTCAGCACGTCCGCGATGTTGTCGAACCCGTAGCCGGAATCGTCACCGGGCAGCATCGTCGTGAGATCGAGGTCTAGGTGCAGCAGGTCGCGAACCGCGTTGGAGTACTCGGCCCGGTTTAGCCGGTGTGCCGGCGGACGACCTGGATCGGGATTCGCGCGGGCGGCCTCGTCCAGCGCTTGCTCCAATCGGGCGACGAACTCCGAGCGCTCGGACTGTTCTGGGGCGGGCATGCCTGCTGGCGGCATCTCGCCTGACCCTACCTTGCGCAAGACCCTCTCCCACAGTGCTGGATCCAGATCCGGCTGGGCAGGATCGAGCCCTTGCAGCGAAACGCCCGCTGTCCGTGCGCCGTCGTCATGGCACGCGACGCAGTATTGGTCGACCAGAACCTGATCGGAGGCTGTGGCGGTCGCGAGCGGCGCGAGTCCAACAGCGCTGATCAGTGCCAGCAAAACGATCCTAGAGTGTGTCGGGGCCAACGAGATCATCGTACCCGGAACGCTCCGCGATTGGAAATCTTGTACTTGTGAGAGGGTGACTTCTGCTTGTGAGCCACGGTGGTCGGCGTCCTGATCGATTGCACGCGGCAATCGCGAGCGCAGCGGCATGAATCCCTGTGCTCCTCAGAGTCTTACCTCGGACCGAGCCAAGACCCACGAAGGCTGGCAACGGGAGCGCCGCTCGGGAGAATTGTTCAGGACGATCCAGCAGACTCCAAATCTCTAGCGCTCGGGGTCCTACAAGTTCATCGAGGCGGACGGAGATTGCTGCGAGCAGGCGTTAGCCAAGTCGGTTTACCCGGAGACCCGCAGTCTTGCCTCCAACTCAAGGATTCGTCGATCTGCCTCGTCCCGTTCGCGCTCGGCATTGGCGGCCCTGCACTCGGCGTTGCGCCGTGCCGCCGCCTCGGCCTCGGCCCAGCGCTGTGCCCGGTCGGCCCTCTGCTCCGCATCCCTGCGCGCTTGGCACTCCTCCGAATACGTCAGCAGGCTGCGCCCCAGTAGCGGATTCCGGAACCGCAGCAATTTGCCATCCGCCCGCAGGTCTAGCTCCAGCACCAAGCTCTGATGCCAACTCACGCCTTCATCCTGCTTCGTCTCTCGAACTCGTTCGTAGCTGGCGCCTTCTAGCCTCCAGCCCTCTAGCCCTTGAGGAATGCTGGTTCTATCCGGGTCGAACCGCCAAAACTCCGGCACTCCAATCCGCTCATATGTCGTCCGCTTGCTCGCTGGTTCTAGGCTGCTCGTCGCTGGCGGAACCACTTCGACTACGAACGACGGGACCGCACCGCCTTCCTCCCAGATCTTGTACGACTTGCGCTCACTCTTCTCCACTCCCAGCACGACGAACACATCGGGCTCTAGGACCGCTTCCTTGTCCCCCTGGCTGTAGTACACGGCCATGCTCCCGGCCACGTAGGTGTGGGGCCGATGCTCAAAATGGCCCTGCAACTGGTTGCGCATTTCCACTATCGCATTCGCATGGGCGTCGCCCTCCATGAGGACCCGGCCATCCGAGTAGGGATACCCGTCAAAGTCCACGAGGACAGCGCGGGATTCGGGAGGCAAGGGCGCGGTGGTGTCGGTCACGGGCTGATGATAGCAACCGGGACCTCCTCCGACAGCGGCTGACTGGGCAAGCTGAGTTTGACGTGAGCGCCGTTGATCGCGACTCCCGCGGCTCCGTCGATGCCGACCAACGCATGAGTGCGCAGTAGGTGCCAGCTAGGATCTGGTTGCGGAGTAGGCGGTTCTAGCAAGAACTGCGTGGCTGTGAGGATTCTCTAAGCCAGGGCCATTTTTTTGTCCGAGTCCGAGGCAGTGCACGACAGTAGCCGGAGGGGCAGCGGCAGCCTGCTAGAGTTTGCGAGCTCGGCATGGTAGCGCTGTCTGCTGCGAGGACTGGACATTTTGTTGTCAGTCTGTCAG
>JAJEHF010000142.1 GCA_022823865.1 Bryobacterales bacterium | reverse complement strand
AGGCAATTGCAACAATAATTATAGAAAATGTTGTGAAGCATTCGTTATGGAAACAAAAATCCAGCTAATGGGCCGTCAAAATGGGGCAAAGCCCTTTAGTTTCAAGAGGTTATCGGCCAATTGGCCTATATGAAGTTCCGTCTAGCGAGCGCCCCCAAGGAACGATTCGGTCAATCGAGAACGGCATTCACGTAACGCCTCCCGGACGCACCACCACCTAGTGCAGTCCAGCAGGGCCTTGCCCGCTAGTTGCGAGCGTCGCGGAGGAAGCCGAGCATTCTGCGCAACGGCTCGGCAGCGCCCCAGAGGAGCTGGTCGCCCACCGTGAAGGCACCCAGGTACTCCGGCCCCATGCTCAGATGCCGGAGCCTGCCTATGTGGATGTCCAGCTTGCCGGCTACGGCGGCAGGGGTCAGTTGGCGGAGCGTGGCCTCTTGGGAGTTGTCGACCAGCCTGACCCAGGCGTTTCCAGAACTGAGCAAATCCCGCACCTCTGCCAGCGGCACGGCGCGGGCGAGCTTGATGCACAGCGCCTGGCTGTGACAGCGCAGGGCGTCCACGCGCGCGCAGATTCCATCGATGACCACGGGCGGGTCGGCGCCGAGGATCTTGCTGGCCTCGACGCTGGCCTTCCATTCCTCGCGGGTCTGGCCGCTGTCCATGGCGCGGTCGATCCAGGGCAGCACGTTGCAGGCTAGGGGCGCTCCGATTTCGCTCACGGGAAAGGCCGCGCCTGTTTGAACGCGCGTGAAGGCCTGTTCGACCTCGATGGCGGAACCGCCCTGCAGGTCCGTCGTGGCGGCGCCGAGTGCGCCCACTTGGCTACCGAGCTCGGTCAGCTTTCTCGCGCCGGCGCCGGACACCGCTTGGTATGTCATGGTGCTGACCCATTCGACCAGCCCCTCGCGCAGAAGCCCGCCAATCGCCATCAGCAACAGGCTGACCGTGCAGTTGGCTCCGATAAAGTTGCGGCAGCCATCGTCGAGTCGCTTCTGGATCTGGTCCGCATTGATCGGATCGAGCACGAGCGCGGCATCCTCGCGGAGCCTCAGCGTGGACGCCGCATCGATCCAGTAGCCGTTCCAGCCCGATGCTCTCAGGGCTGCGAAGACTTCGGAGGTATAGCCACCGCCTTGGCACGACAGCACGGCTTCGCAGCGTGCCAGCGCATCAATCTCGCGCGCGTCCTGCAGGACAGCGCTAGCACCGCCATGCGGCGCGCGACCGCCGGGATTTGACGTCGAGAAGAATTGGACCGCCAAGCTGTCCAAGTCCCCTTCCGACCGCATTCGGTCGAGCAGCACGCTCCCGACCATGCCGCGCCAGCCGACGAATCCTACCTTCAACACACCGAGGTCCCCCAAGGCGCCGCTCTCCGCGCGGCGCAGCTGCGGCCCAATGCCGCGACCTGCCTACTCGCTGGCGGATTCCTGCGCTGCGGAATCGCGCCAGGCGCTGATCTTGAGGTGCTGGCAGATCCAGCAGAGCCTGTCGGAGCGTTCTGTCGCGCCGTGCACGCCGCAGACTCGGCAGGGCACTCGCCTGACTGGCTTGGACCGGAGCACGAAGTCCTTCGCGCCGTCAATCAGTTGAGGGTTAACTATGGGGATCTCGCCCCCGCCCGCTTTGCTCGTCTTGGCCATGGGTCTGTCCAGCGTAGGCTACTTCCACTATAAGGTCTAGCACGCCTGCAAGCATCAGTGCATTGTCGGGGCCCTGCGGCCGGGGTCCGTGACGGCTGACGCACGGTCTTTTCGTCCTCACCGAAAGCGAGCAGCCGGGCCTCTCGGGTGCGACTTGTCAGTCGCGTGCCGGACGCACCTCGATGCCGCGCGTGACTGAGACCGTACACCGATTTCCGCGGCCCTTCTCACCCACGCGTCACTACCAATCCCCGTTCCCGGGGCTTGCCATGCCCGAACGAACGATCTAGAAATCGCCCTCTCTGACAACGGGGCCGCGCTTGGAGAGCTTGACCACGTTGCGCGGCGATACCGGCTCGTTGTTAGGCAAGTCGCTCCCGCGTTCTTTTGCCTTCATTGCGGCGACGCTCTTGAGCTTTGACAGCTTGGTGGGCGAAGCCAGTGCCTTGTGTTCGGCGTCATAGTACTCGAACCACGGCAGGCCGGCGTCCGTGTAGTCTCTCGCTGTCGGCGGTTGCGTGGGGGGCTTTTCATGGGTGACCACGAAGTACTGGACGCTATTGAGGATATGCACGAAGCACCGCGATTTCGCGCACTGCTCCCAAGCTTCGATACCGTACGGGTCCTCGTAGATCTCCTGTCGCATGAGGCCGCCAGGTGCCAGGCCCATCTCTGACTGGCTCATCTCTGCGCAATACAAGACGTCGCCCTCGTACAGGTCTCTGCCCGGTTTTCGCCGCTCGAACTCTGCAGCCTTCATGGGGTAGACGGCAATCTGGAGCCCGCCGCGTTCGCCCTCCCCGGTGATCTGCTCTTCAGCGGTGTATCCCTCTCCGAGCGGCATTGCGACAAACTGCCGGATCAAACCCTTGCCGGCAAAGAACCCGTCTAGCCACGGCTGCTCCGGAATCACGAGGTAGTCTTGGTCGGGACCCTCGGTGAGCTGATCGTGCCATGCTTCCCCGGTCAAGGCAGATACCTTGCCGGCTGCGATCCTCATCGCCATGGGGTAATCCCCCTCGAACGAGAGCCACATGGCCTCCGATTGGTACATCGGCAGGAAAACTCCCCCGTGGCGGCCCCACGAGTCCGGCAATTTGGCCGCGCAGTCATCGACATGCGTGAGAGGGAATGTCGATAATCCCGGGGGCAGAGGATACGCGCGGTCGTCATCTGGAATCCTGAGGGTCCGCATGAAGCTGACATTGCAATGGGCCTCTTGGTGAACCTCGGGGAAACTGAAGCGAAGTGTGTGATTTTCCAGTTCAATCATGATGTGGTTTTCCGCCCCTCCTTGGGACGCTTGCTCTCTCCGACTCACTACCAATCGCCATCTCGAACCTCGCGTGCAATTCGCAGGACTGCATGATCCGGGGCCTCCTTGAGCTGCCGGAGCAGGTCTGCGAACAGGGGCGCGCGCCTGATGATGATCTGCCGCAAGTCATTGGAGACTTTGCCCGCCATGGCGAGCAGCAGGTCACGATCCTCGCCGAGGTCTTCGGCAAGCCGGCCGATGGTCTCCTCGGAGGGCGGTGCCGTCACGTCGCGCTCGATCTTGCTCAGATAGGCAGGCTCCAGGCCCACGCGGCCGGCAACCTGCCGCAAGGAGTACGAGCGGTCGTCGTTCAGCCTGCGCTCGCGGACATCGCGTACATAGGAGCCGAATTCCATGAGTAGTGTGTACTACACAGTACACGATCCTGCCGAAGCTGTCAAGGGACGTTGGATTCGGATCTGATACGCCTTAGAGTCCGATCGGTTTCTGCTTGGTTGGGCGTTCGCCGGATCCAGCCTGGAAAGCAGGCGTCGCTTCCGGCCCGCGAGCGCCGCTGCAAGGCTGTGCATGAGGGTGAGTTCCGGAAGACCGCGACGGACCTCCGCATGCCAGGATTCCCGGACCGCAAGCGCCCCGCCATCACGCCCGGCTTGTCGGGAAGCTTCCTAGCGAGGCTCCGTATTCCCGGACGTGTCGACAGACAGCCAAGCGAAATGACCAGCGCGCATGGCGCCGCTTCATCCGAACGCCGGGCGGAGCAGTGATAGGATTGCCGGGAGGGTCTCGAGCGGTGAAAATCAACGTGGTTGGTGCCGCGGGCGGCCTCGGATCTCGTGTCGTCGATGCTCTGCTCGACCGCGGCCTTCCCCCTGGGGACTTGATCGCCTGCTCCCGAAGTCCGGACAGGCTCCGACGGTTCAAGGATCTGGGAATCGATATCCGCCGGGCCGACTACGACGCGCCTGAGACGCTTTCGGGCGCTCTGGAGGGGACCGACGTGCTGATGCTGATCCCGAGCGCCAGCGACGTGGAGCCCCGGATCGTCCAGCACTCCAACATCCTGGACGCGGCCCGCTCTGCGCGCCTGAAGCGGGTGGTGCTGACCAGCTCCAGCGCCGCCCGAACGGACTCGAAGTTCCTGATCGCCCCCTATCTGGTGTATGCCGAGTCAAGGCTTCGGACCAGCGGCCTGGGATGGACCATCCTGCGAAACGGCATCTATCTGGACCCTCTCGTCGACTGGGCACCGGCACTTGCCGCGATGGGTCGCCTCCCGTATCCGGTCAGGCGGGGCCGGGTCGCATACGTGTCGCGAGATGATCTTGCGCGAGCATCCGCGGCAGCTTGCGCGCTTGAGCGGCATGCCGACCGGGTCTATGAGCTGACTGGCCTGCGGGCCCTGTCCATGCCGGAGCTTGCGTCGGCTCTGACCTACGCGACCGGGCAGACCGTTCGGTTCGACGAGGTGACCGAGGAGGAGTTCGCGGAGATCTGCCGTGCGGACAGAATCCCGGAGCCTGACATTGCGATCCTCGCGTCCTTGTACCGGGCCGCAGACAACGGAGAGTTCGAACAGGTAAGCGACGACATCCGCCTGCTGACTGGCATCCCGCCCATGGCTGCCGAGGAGTATCTGAGGGAATCGCTCCAAACGTACCGCGCGGCCGGGCGCAAGTGATCGCTGGTCCCCTGCCTGGAACCGAGGCGGAAGTTCGGCGCCAGAGCAAAGCGGCGTCTGTCCAGGCCGGACCGTACGGTGCACCCATACCTTGAACAAGTCCCTTCGGTGCGAGAGCGTGGCCGACCTGCCGTCCTGACTGCACAGTCTCGCCGCAATGACCGGAGCCCGGCGTGGCTTCCCTACAATGGTGCCGTGAAGGGACTGCTACTGACCACGCTGCTGGCTCTGTCGGCGACAGGAGGGATCGCGCAAGTGACGGAATTCGCCATCCAAGTAGAGGATTCCGCCCTCGCTGACCTTAAGGAGCGTCTCGAGCGGACGCGGCTGCCAGACCAAATCCCGGGCTCTGGCTGGGACTATGGCGCGGACCGGGCGTACATGGAAGAGTTGCTGGAGTACTGGCGAGCCGCGTACGACTGGCGCAAGCACGAAGCTCAACTGAACGAGTTGCCGCACTTCAAGACGTCCATCGACGGCATCGACATGCATTTCGTGCATGTTCGCTCGAAGGAAGACGCGGCGATGCCCTTGGTGATCACGCACGGCTGGCCGGGGTCGGTGTACGAGTTCATGGACGTGATCGGTCCGCTGACCGATCCGGTCGGCCACGGGGGCAGCGCCGAAGATGCGTTCCACCTGGTCTTGCCGTCGATGCCAGGGTACGGCTTCTCAGGGCCGGCCCACCGGCGGGGCATGAGCGTCGACAGCGTGGCGGGCGTGGTTGCCAAGCTCATGGACCGTCTCGGCTACGAGCGTTACGCGGCCCAAGGCGGGGACTGGGGCTCGGGCGTCTCGTCTTGGCTGGCCCGCGATTATCCCGACCGCTTGATCGGAATCCACCTGAACATGGTCGGCGGCGGTCCGCCCGCGGGCATGCAGGATCCGGAAAGCGGCATCCCCGAGTGGGAACTGAAGCGCTACCGGGAGCGCGCCGAGTGGTGGCAAGGCGAGAATGCCTACGGGAACATACAGGGCTCCAAGCCCCTGACGCTGGCGTACGGCCTGAATGACTCCCCGGCTGGCCTGGCGGCGTGGGTGGTGGAGAAATTCCGCGCCTGGAGCGACTGCGGCGGCGATGTGGAGAGCCGGTTCACCAAGGACCAGCTCTTGACCAACATCATGCTGTACTGGCTGACCGAGAGCATGCCTTCAGCCGTCCGGCTCTACTACGAATCCCGCCGCAGCGGCCGCCGGCAGCAGCGCAGCGAAGTGCCGACAGCGATCGCGGTCTTTCCGGGCGAGATATTCTTCTCGCCCCGCAAGTGGGTCGAGGCCCGCTACAACGTGGCACAGTGGACCGAGATGCCGCGGGGCGGGCATTTCGCGGCGATGGAGGAGCCGGGACTCTACGTCGAGGACGTGGTCAAGTTCTTTCGCGGGCTGCGCTAGCGCCGCTTCGCGCGCAGCGGCGTCACCGAGCCGCGCTCGCGGCGAGTTCCTCGAGCTTGACCCGGATGTCCGCCTCGGGCAGCCACTGGCCGCGAACCATCACACCGGCGCGCTTGGCTACGTTGGCTGCGTCATCCAGAGGATTGGCCTCGAGCAGCACCAAGTCGGCGCGGGCGCCGACCGCGACGCGCCCGAACGCGTCGGACCCGAAATGCTCGGCTGCGTTCTTTGTTGCGGACGCCAGGATTTCATAGGGCGTCAGGCCTGCGGACGCCATGATGCTGATCTCCCGGTGGATCGAGAAGCCCGGCACGTTGAAGATCTGCGGCGCGTCAGTGCCGAACGCGATCCGCGCTCCCTCGTCCTGCAGCGCCTTGAGGATCTTCTTGCGAATCTCGATCACGCGCGCGCCGGACTCGGCGTTGAGGCGCTGCTGGCGGCTGTTCTGCGATTCGATCCAGGCATCGACTGTTGCGCGGGGCATGTACTTCAGCTCGTCGAGACCGGCATAGTGTTCCGTCGGCACGTCGGCATTGAACGTCTCCCAAAGTGCCATCGTTGGCACGGCCGAAGCGTTGGCGAGCTTGGTCGCTGCGACCAGGGCCGGGATCTTCTCCTCGTCGGCGTGCAACCCCATCTCGCGGCTGCGCGTGGCGGCGTCCGCGTTCTGGATCGGCGAATCGTCGGCTTCCAGCGCTTCCAGGTAGTTGTCCAAGTGGTCGATGCTGCCTTGGCCTTCTGCCAGCGCGTGCAGCAACCCGACCGGATTGGGGACATGCCCGCCGAAGGGGATTCCCGCCTGGGTCGCCTCGTCTGCGATGGCGTCGTAGACTTCCACGCTGAGCCCCTCGAGAATCTTGAGCAAGTCGAAGCCAGCCTCGTGCTGTTCGCGGACACGTTGCCGGGCGACTTCCGCCGTTAAGTCCTCGGTTGCGCGAAACGCGGGACCGGCGGCATAGATCGTCGGCCCCAACCGCGCGCCTTCCGCGATCTGCCGCCGAAGCCCCAGATGCGACGCGTTGCCGAGCATGCCGCGCACGGTTGTCACGCCGTTGGAGAGGAACAGGAAGAGGACCCGGTCGACCTCTTCGGGCGGGGTGTCGGCAGCGGGCAGGTGCGCGTGCATCTCGGTGAGGCCGGGAATGAGGTACTTGCCGCTGCCGTCCACGACCAAGGCGCCCCGCGGGACCTTGATCTCGGACGCCGGCCCCAGCTCGCTGATCTTGCCCAGCGAGGTGACGACGGTCTGGCCGTGCACGACTCGCTCGTTGTCCATCGGCACGACGCTGGCGTCGACGAAGGCTACCGTTCCCTCGGGCGCGCTCTGGCAGCCCAGCCCCAGCAGCAAAGCGGACACTGCCGCAAGATTCCTCGCGCTCATGATTCCTGCTCCATCGAATGCACTTGCTGCCGCGCTTGGCGGCCCGCTGCAATCTTAACCCCCTGCATCAGTCTTGTGGTTCTTGGAAGTTCTCGACGGTGTACTCGTAGTACGGCCCGCGCAGGAATCCGAGGAAGATCTCGTTGACCAGCTTGAGCGCCTTGCTGACGGCGTAGTCCCAGTCGCCGTCCAGGCTGTGCAGCAATACCGACACCGATCCCTTGCGATTCCTGCTCCGCACCTTGGCGCGCTGCGAGTCGATGCGTCTGTGGCTTGGGAGCGCTTCGCCGCTCAGCTTGCGCAGGAAGCTCCGCAGATCCTTGTAGAGCGGGGCCGTCGGAGCCAGGTTGGGCAGCAGGTCGCGAAACTCGAGCGTGCCGCGGAGCGGATCGAAGATCAAGCGGATGGGCTTTTCGCGCAGCCAGACGAAGGAACACTCCAAGCGGTTCCGCTGCCGGACTGCCGCGAAGGAGCGGAATACGCCTCGGTCGGCGCGCGCGCGCAGCAGCGCGTCGACGCTGTCCAACGGACTCGGCGACCCGGGCATCAGTGGTAGTAGGCCATGCAGCCCGGCTCGACCTTCTGCAGCAGGCCCGGCGGATAGTCCCGAGCGCTCCAGAACTCCTTGATCGCCTGGCAGTTGATGACCGTCGAGAGCCGCTCGTTCGCCGCCGCCTTGTAACTGCGCGCCAAGGCTGGAGCCAAGTCCGCGGCCTTGGTCACGTACTCCCCGCGCGCACCGAGGGCTTCGCCGATCTTCTCGTAGCGCAGGTTCTCCTGGAACAGGTACATGTGCTGGGCGCGGGCCGTGTCGCTGCGCCCGCCGCTGGCACCGCTGCGCCAGACGCCCCAGGCGTTGTTGTTGTAGACCACCATGATCGTGGGAATCCGGTACTTGCTCAGGGTCTCCATCTCCATGCCGGAGTAGGCGAATCCTGCATCGCCCGTCACCGCGAGCACAGGCGCGCCCTTGTAGGGGGCTTGCGGGCCGGTGCCCTGCTGCACCGCCGCGCCGGCTCCGACCGTGTAGCCGACGTCCGGCCCGATCGCTCCGTACTGGTAGGCCCCGTTGCAAATCTGGCCCGGCCGGAACGCTCTCAGCCGCCGGCGCGTGTAGCGCCCGATTCCGTACCCGCCGGACACGACGGTGGTCTGCTCCTTCGGAATGTCTCCCTTGTAGAGCAGGTTCTCGATCTCCGCGGCGATCACGGCCGGATGGACGCACCCGGCCTGGGCGCTGTACTTGAGGCCGAGCTTGTAGTGCTCGTCGTTCTCGGCTTCGAACGCTGCGCGCGCCGCCGCCAACTCATCGCGCCACGCCGGGCGCCTCTTCTTGGGCAAGGCCTCGGCGAGGGCCTCCAGGGCGGCCTTTTCGCAGCTCACGATGCCGAGGTCGATCGGCAGGTTGCGCCCGATATCGGCAGCGTCCGGATCGATGCGGATGTAGGCGACGTCCGGATCGAACGAGTATTCGCCGATGTTGGGCATGCAGTACTGCCCGACCAAGACCACGAGGTCGGCGCTCAACAGGGCGTCGGGGGCCGCGTTCGCCGAAAGGGGGTGCTCGTCGCCGAAGTGGCCGCGGCTGGGGCCCGATTCCACGACCGCGATGTCGGCCTTCTCGGCAACGGCCTTGAGCGCGTCCCAAGCCTTGCTGTAGAAGACACCGGCGCTGGCCACGATGATCGGGCGCTCCGCCTTGGCGAGCATGCTTGCCGCCTTGGCGATTTCCTTGGGCGACGGATGCGGGCGCGACTCGGTGCGGTATTTCGACTTGTCGTAGAAGAAGCGCAGGTCCTCCGCGCTGTCGAAGCGTTCGCGCGCCACTTCGCCGGGAAAGTCCAGGTGAACCGGTCGCGGAACGCCGGTCTTGAGCTGGCGGAAGGCGTAGCCGGCGTATTCGTGCACGCGCTCGGGATTGATGAGGCGCTTGCCGTACTTCTTCATGCCTTCGGTGGTCGGCTGCTGGTAGACCCGCTGGATGCCGTGCTCGGTGTCCTCGAGCCCCAGCGTCATGTTGCTCGCCAGCACCAGCAGCGGCGAGCGCGCCGAGTTGGCGGCGGCGATGTTCATGATCATGTTCGTGAAGCCGGGGCCCTCGGTGCCCGATGCGGCCACGACCTCGCCGGTCACGCGGGCGAACCCGTCCGCGGCGGCGCACATCATGCCTTCGGTGCGGCCCCCGTAGCTGGGAATGCCCTCGGACGCGATGGCGTTGATCACGACGTAGTTGCCTGGAGCGCAGAACAGCGCGGCCAGCCCCTCGGCCTTGCAGGCCTTGGCGAAAATCTGCGCGCCCGTCATCGGGAAGTCGGGGGGCTTGGAGTCTTCGGCGAGGCTCGTCGGCACCTCGCTCGGGAGCTTGATGTTGCTGTCGTGTCGCTCGGTGGTAGATGCCGCCGCGTCAGCGCCGGCCGCCACCGCCGCCGCCACAGCTCCCTTGGTCACGAATCCCCGTCTCGATACGGTGTGCTCCGCCTTGTTGCGCTTGCTCGCCATGGTTTGTCTCCTTTGGTTGCAGGGTGGTCGCCGCCGCGCCGCGTCCTTCAGGGCGTCTGCGGGCGAAGCTCCTTCGGTCCGATGCTGCGGATGAAGAGCACGATTCGCCAGACCGCGTCATCTTGCAGCTGCTTGCCGAACGGCGGCATCTCGTGCCCGGCACCGTCCCGGATCGACACAAAGATCTCGCCGTCTGTCGCTCCGTAGCGCCACTCGTCCGGATCACGCAGGCTCGGCGCTTCGAAGTCCGGATTCGCCTGCGCCCTGCCGTCGGCGCCATGGCAGTACTGACACAGCCGCAGATAGGTGTTGCGGCCGGCCTTGACGGCCTCGGGCGCGTAAGCGACCGGGTTCTGCAGGGCCTTGGCCTGATCTGTCGGCATGCGCTCCGCGGCCGCGCCAGGGGCGACTGCCAGGACCGCCCCGCAGGCGAGGCCGCACAACGCGGCCCGCGCTCCTGTGCCCGTAGGACTAGTCGTCATGCGACTCCAGATCGGCCGGCACCCGTGGCCGCCGGTTGGGTCGCGTCCCTGTGCCGCTGCCGCGGTTTCGTGCCGCCATTCGCACAGACAGCATAGCCACTCAAGGCCGGCGCTGCCAAGTTCGGGGCGAAAAAAAAGACGCTTCGAGGCGACGGCCTCAAAGCGTCTTCGGAAGGGTGCCGGAGGGGTAAGTCAGGGGTCTTTGGTTGAGGATTAGCTTGCGTTGGTGGGGTTGTCCCCCCCGGCACTCATTACTCTACTGGATTCCATATGCCGTTGCAAGCGGATTTATGGATTTTTGTAGAATATTTTTCAAATCTGTTCACAATCCATTGAAAATAAACATGTTGTGGGATGGTCCAGTGGTGCCGCCAGCCGCCCGCGAAGATCCACGAATCGGGATTTAGCGCAAGCTTAGCGCTACGGGGCGTATCGGCGAGCCCGTGGCACCCCGTATCCGCAGCGGTGAAGCCGCGAAGACGAACTCGCTGACGCCTTCTGCGGAAAGGGCCTCGAGGTCCAGCGCTTCGATGATGTGAATGCCGCTCTCGACCAGCAGGTGCACGTGCACGGGCATGCTCGGGGCGGGCACGAACTCGAACGCGATCGTGTCGGAACCGCCGGCGAACGCGCCCTTGGCGCTCAGCCAGCCAGCGGCCTCTCGATTGACGCCGGGGCAGCGCAGGCCATTGACGTACCGGCCAGCGTCGTGCCAGTAGCGGGCCCAGCCGGTGCGCACCAGCACGATGTCCCCGGCGAATACCCTGATGCCAGCGCGATCTGCCGCCCGTTCGAGGTGGTCGGCGTCGACGACAAAGTCGTGGGGCAGCGCCTCGAAGCCTTCAGTGGCGGCGACATCGAGCAGGACGCCGCGGCGAAAGATCGGCTCGATGGTATCGACATGGTGCACCGACAGGCCGGTCGTGTACGACTGGCAGCCGATGGCGTCGGCCCCGCCGTGGAGTTTTCCGTGCAGGGAAAAGTGGCACAGAGCGTCGATGTGCGTTCCGACATGCCCGCCGAGCGCGAGCGCATCCGCGGCCGCGCTGACTCCGTCGCGGGTGGTCTCCCCGTGCGCCTTGTTGAGGCCGTACAAGAACGGCGGATGGTTCGGGTGGTGGGGCATGCCGGGGTAGTACGGCTGCGCCAGATCGATGACGCGCGACTCGTCGAGGCGTTGCAGCAGGTCCTGCATAGCAGGGCATTCTAACCGTTGCCGCGAAACTGCCCCAGGCCGTCGGCCGCTCCCGGCCGCGGAGCGGGGGTAGCGACCCGCTCAGGTTCTGACAGCCGCAGCGGCGAGCACCCGCCGCCGCCGAGGCGCGGAGAAGGGCCGCCGAGTTCGTGATATTCTCAGGGTTTCCCGGCGGCACGCCGTCGGTTGGGCGGGCCGACGCGCTAGTCTTCCCGGCAGCTTCCATGAAGTGTAGTTTCACCGGCGAATCAGTTCCGACCGATAAGCTGTTCCTGCTCTACTATCCCCCCGATGCGGCCCACGAGACTTGGGAGAAGTCGACCTTCGCGGCCGCCCGCGCGCGCGAAGCCATCGGCGAAGCGCGCCAATGCCTGGTCTCTTTCTTTCGGCGCTATGTGGCTACTAGGCGGATGTTGCCCGGCCTCTTGATGTGCTTGGGCGGACTCTCGCTCTTCGTTGTTTGGATCCTTGCTGCGGTGCGGGGTTGGGGCGAGATGGGACTCGCCGCAAGGTACTTGGCCCCGCCGGCCCTGCTGGTCGTGACGTTGGTCGGCCGGGGGTGGGTCTCCGAGTTCATGGGCCGCTGGAAGCTCTGGCGCGGAGGCTGCAAGGAGGCTGTCGCCAACGAGCTTGCGGCCGTCTCCCGGGTCATGCATGACTTGCCGGAAGATCCGGACGCCGAGCAGGCGGCCGCGGTCATGCGCCGCGAGGTTCCGAGCATCATGTCGGAGGTGGCCTTTTTTGGCCAGAACTTCAAGGCGTTCACCTACATGGACTTCGTGCTGGGCCCAAGGCTGCGCAATCCGGCCGACCGCTCCGAGCTGCCGCAGGCGCACAGTCCGTATCGCGATGCCTACTACGTGGGCGAAGTCGTCTACGACAATGCGCGGATGTTCCAGAAAGACAGGCGCACCACCAGCGATCCCCGCTTCGTGGGAAGCGGTGGCCGTCGCGGCGTGATCTAGCCTCGGCCGCTGCTGGCCGGGCGCAGGTTCTCGAGCGGATGCACGCGGTCCTTTAGCGGAAAGTCGATCACTTTGCGCTGAAGTTGCGAGGCGTACATGCCCTGTGTCATCTCGACCGTCCAGCGTCCGGCACGCTCGCTGCAGGCGGGCTCGCCGTCGGTCTCGATCGCCCGCAGCAGGTCTTCCACCATCAGGGCGTTGGCAGTGAGGTGGCGCTCGCTGCCGAAACTGCGGTGTTTCGGCTCGATCAGCTCCCACTGCTGGTCGCGTCGCGGCACCCATGCCGGCGATCGCAGGATGTAGGCCTCCGAGCTCTCGTCGTAGACCTCGTTGGGAAGGAAGATATAGCCCTTGGCGCCGAAGACGTGGGTTCCGAAGCGCCACGGGTGGGTCTGGCTGGACTCGTTCGAGGCGAAATAGCCGTGCCGGCCTTGGCCGAACGAGAACATCGCGGACATCTGGCGACCGGCAATGGGCCCGATGGGCTCGTTGGGCTTGCGCATGTGGTCGAAGCTGAGCTCCTCGCCCTTGGACGTGATGTGGGAGAAGACCCATTCCGGGTCCCCCAGCACGGCGCGCATCATGTCGAAGATGTGCGATCCGAGCACGACTAGGTCCTCACCGCCGGCGCGATAGTCCTCCTTGCCCCGTCCCCGCACCTCGTGGATCTCGCCGATCTCGCCGGCTCGGATCAGTTCCAGGGCCTTGAGCGTGAAGGGAGACCTTCGCATCTGGTGCGCCAACTGGACCTTGACGCCGGCCTTGCGGATGGCATCCACCATTTGATCGGCGTCTTCCAGCGTGGCGGCGAAGGGCTTCTCGAGGTACATGTGGCAGCCCGCTCGGGCGGCCGCGGTCACCATCTCCCGCCTCTGGTCGGTGTGGCGCGGGCAGATGCTGACGATATCGGGCTTCTCCGTCTCAAGCATCTCCCGGTAGTCCGCGTATGCGTGGGCGGCGCCGGTTCGCTCCTGCGCCTTGGTGCGGCCGTCCTCGTCCGGATCAGCGACTGCGACTACCTGTGTCTGGGGAAATACAGGCCAGACGTCCCCGATGCCGTGGCCATAGTTGCCCCGGCCGGTGTGGCCGATGACTCCGACTCGGTAGCGAACCTGAGCTCGGAGCGGAATCACGAGTGCGCTCGCGAGAAAGTGCCTGCGCTGCATGGCCCGACTATATCAATCAGCCGACGGCGCGGGCTAGCGAAAAATCAGCCTGGGACCTGAAGGGAGCTGCCCGACGGACTCCGCGCGACGGCCCAAGCGTGGGGCACGGGCGCGCCACCGCCCCGCCGCGCTCGTCGGGCAGGGGTTAGGCCGGCCGGGCTCCCGCCGATGTCCGATCTTCGACCTGTGCCTACTCCGACACTTCTGTGAGCTCTTGGCCGCCTTCGACCCAGCCCTCGATCCCTCCGAACTGGATCTCGTTCTCGTAACCGTTGTCTCTCAACATGGCCGCCGCACGGGAGGCCCTTCCACCGCGCCGTCAATAGGCCACGATGGGCTTGTCGCGAGGCACTTCTGCCAAACGGCCCTCGAGTTCGTCGATCGGGATGTGGGTGTAGCCCTCGATCGCCCCGTCCTGCACCAGTTCCTCGGGCGTGCGCACGTCGAGCAGGAAGATGTCTTCCCCGCCTGCCAGCCGTGTCGCGACGTTCTCGACGTCAAGTTCGGTCGGAGCGGCGACCTCGGCCGCCATCGCCTCGCCTTCCGACGAAGCGGCTGTGTCGGGGCTCTCGCCTCCGCCGCAGGCCGCGAGGGCCAAGGCGGCCGAAAAGGCCCCGCATGCTAGTGCTCTTGTCATCTCGTCCTCCTGTTAGGCGTGCCAGCCGAGCGTGGATGCCTCTGGTATTCGCTGGACCAGGTCCGCCAACTCGTAGCGGTTCTCCGCTCCGATCGTGAAGCAGTCGATGCAATCTAGGGCCATCGCATGCTGCAGCGCCTCGCCCACGCGGTCGCGCAGGACGCCCTCGCCGAGAATCTTCATGCCGATGACGCCCTTACCCGCCGCCTTGATCTTGCACAGCTCTTCGATGACCGTGGCCGGGTCGGCGTCCATGCGGGCGCCGACCGCGTTGACCCGGGCCAAATCTACGTCGATGAACTCCTGCTTGTGGACTTGCCGCAGCGCGGGCAGCGAATGGCAGGAGATCCCGCGCGACTTGACGATGCCTTTCTGCTTGTACTCGTTGATCACGTCCATCGCGCCTGCGCGCTGGACCGGCCAGTCTTCCTCGCGCACCGCGTGCAACAGCAGCAGGTCGATGTAGTCGGTCTTGAGCTCCCTGCGGAAGCGCTCGATGTCCTCGCGCATGCCCTTCGCGGTCTTGGTGGTGGACTTGGTCATGATCACGACCTTTTCGCGAGGGATGTCTTCCAGGGCCCGCCGCACGTGCGGATGGCTGCCGTAGCCATCGGCGGTGTCCCAGAAATTCAGCCCGTTATCGAAGCCGAAGCGGTACAGGTCCGCCAGGCCCTCCACGCCCAGCTTGCGGGTTTGGTTGGACGCGCCGCGGAATCCGCTGGTGCCGGTGCCCATGGCCAGCCGCGACGGCTTCAGGCCGTCCGGCCCCAGCGACACGGTGTCGTAGGCATAGCGGCGCGCCGGGTTCTCCGAGTAGCCGCTGACTGCCCCGAAGAGCTTGTGCTGGAGCGCCGCTATCGGAGCCCCCGCTAGCAACGAGTGGCGGACGAAGTCTCGTCTTCTCATCATGGGAATTCCAGAGTCAGGCTACCACACAGCCGCAGTCCTCGGGGACTCGTCCGCCGTGCTCGGCCGATGCCGAAATCAGGGAGCGGGGGTGATCTTCAAGTTTCGGTAGTGCGCGACGGTCGAACCCTCGAGCCACAGCGCCACGTTGCCGGTGGCGCTCGCGCCGGACTTGACGTCGTTCACCAGCAATGTTGGCTGTTCGGCCCCGTTCAAGTAGATCCGAGCCTTCTCGCCATCCACGGTGATCTTGACCTTGATCCACTCGCCGGGCACGATATCAGCGTAGGTCTCGTACCTGCTCGGGGTCTCGCCGCGGAACTTGTACCAGGTCCATTCCGGGTGGGAAATGTACTGGACGGTGTGGTTGCGCCGCTCTTGGTCATCCGCCCGCCCGTTGGTCGGCCGCAGGTAGAAGCAGTCGTAAGTCTTGCGGTCCTCCTGCAGCCGCCAGGCGATGCCGACGAATCCGCGCGCGCCGCCCTGCGCCCCCGGAGCGGGCTGGCCGGAAACCTCGACCTCGATGGTGCCGTTTCCGAATTCCGAACCCTTGACGATAGCCAGATGATTGGTGCGCAACGCCTCGAATGTACCGGGGCCCCGCGGCTGCTCGCCGCGCGCCCGCATGGCAGCCATCATCTCCGCCCGCTTCTTCTGGGCCGCTTGCAGAACCTCGGGATCCCCGCTCACCTTGAGGCCTCGCTGGCCGTCAAGCGAGTCGGGCGCCGCCAAGACGTTGACCAATTCCAGCCCTTCCGTCGAGTCAAGGGCGAGTTCCTGCGCGGCGAGCGGCAGCGACAGGACGGCCAGGCACAGCGTCCAAAGTAGCGGAGTGGCGCGCCCGGCCGGACGGAGGATCGGGTGTCGCTCTACTCGTTCCACGGAGGAGTCACCCCGTTGACGCGAGCGTAGGCAATCGACTGGCCGAGATGCTCGCTAAGGTGGTTGAGGGCCATCGATACCGCGCCGCGCTTGGTGGTGTCTTGGCCGAACAGCTTCATCGCGCTGTCGGCTTCGTCTACCGACAGCTTGCCGATCGCGCCTCGCAGGTGGGCGAAAGACTTCACCAAAGCGGACTTGATCTCGCCCGCGTCGGTCGTCGAGTTCTCCAAGCCCCGCACGTCAAGCCCCTCGGGCGGATTCGTGCCGAACGCCCGCGCCACGAAATAGTTCGCGGACGCGACGTGCAGCAAGACCTCCGATGTCGAGCGCACGCCCTCGCCGGGGCGGTAGGTCTGCTTGTCGCCGGCCATCGCGCCGGCCAGTCCGGTGAACTTCTCTTCGAGCTGGCCCAGGCGGCCTTCCGCCTCCCCGACAAACCCGTCTCCGGCCACCAACGCCAGCGGCGCCACCAAAACTGCGAGCCCGCAGAAAACGATCGCGGGCCAACTTCTCACATTCATCACAACCTCCAGATTGAAGTACTTGCCAGCGTCCGGAAATCTCAACATAAGACCCGTTCACAGGCAATCAAGGCTCGGACGCCGCTTGTGCGGCACCAACAAGTAGATAGGCCAGCCAAGCACGAAATTGGTTACCGCTCAAGGGGGAATCACCCGATGCCTAGGTCGTTCGCGCTCTCGAGGATCGAGCCGCAAGCGGCGCATACTTGGCTGCCGCAACGCCGACAGGTGGCCGCCCGCACCGCGCTCCTCCCGCAGCGCGGGCAATAGCTCTCCGGATCGCCGGCAGCGGGCTCGTCGCCAGAGGCCGGCTCGCGGCGCAGCGGGCTGCGGCAATCGCCGCACAGGATGGACTGGTCCGCGCGCATGGCCGGAAGGATACCCCGCGATCATAGACGACGATCAGGGTGCGGGTCCGCAAGCGAGTCAGTTCGTCGAGCGCCAAGCCTGATCGAGCGTGCCCGCAAGCATTGCGCCATCGCTGTGTTGGCGTGTAAGTGTTGATATTGCAACACCTTACGAGCTGCTTTGGTATACTAGAACGATGCGCCAGCGATTCCTCCGCGCATGTGCCGGCGAGTCCGGGGACTGCACTCCGGTATGGTTCATGCGCCAAGCGGGGCGGTACATGGCCGAGTACCGCGCGTTGCGGCGCGACCACACGATCTTGGAGATCTGCAAGACGCCGCGCCTCGCTGCAGAGGTCACGCGGCAGCCTGTCGACGCCTTGGACGTGGATGCGGCAATCATTTTCGCGGATCTCCTGCTGCCGCTGGAGCCGATGGGGCTCGGGCTGGAGTTCGTCGCCGGCGACGGCCCGCGAATCGAGCGGCCGGTCCGCTCCCGCGCCGATATCGATCGGCTCGAGACCGGGCGCGCCGCGGATCTGGACTATGTCGGCGAGTCCATTGCCCTGGCGCGCCGCCACCTGGACGGCCGCGTCCCGGTCATCGGATTCGTCGGCGCGCCGTTCACGCTGGCGAGCTACATGATCGAAGGCAGGGGCTCGCGCCATTACGCCGCCACCAAGAGCCTGATGTGGAGCGACCCGTCCGGATGGCGGGAACTGATGGAGCGCATCGTCGCCGTGCTGGCGCCGTACGCTGCCAGCCAGGTCGCCGCCGGTGCCAGCGCCATCCAGGTTTTCGACAGCTGGGTTGGCGCGCTGTCCCCGTCCGACTACGAGCGCTTCGTCCTGCCGCATTCGCGGGAGTTGGTGCGGCGCATCCAGACCGGCGGCGTGCCGGTGATTCATTTCGGCACCGGCAACGCGGGCTTCTTGGAGGTGTTCTGTCGAGCTGGCGGCGACGTGCTGGGCCTGGACTGGCGCGTTGACCTGGCCGCGGCGTGGGAGCGCGTCGGCCACGACACGCCAGTGCAGGGAAACTTGGACCCGCTCGCCCTGCTGGCGCCCCTGCCAGAGCTGCGCCGCAAGGTTCGCGCCGTCCTGGCCGCCGCGGACGGACGTCCCGGCCACATCTTCAACTTGGGCCACGGCATCATCCCCGAGACGCCCGTCGAACACGTCCGCGCCGCCGTGAGCATGGTCCGCGAGTATTGCGCCGAGCGAGAGGCATGTCCCGGGTAGCCATCGTTGGCGGCGGGGTCTCGGGCTTGTCTGCCGCCTACTACTTGGGGCGGCACGGCATTCCCTGCACTCTGATCGAGCGCGAGCAAAGGCTCGGAGGCATCGTCCGCACCGAGCGCTTCGGTGACTGCTTGGTCGAAGCCGGGCCGGACAGCTGGCTGGCCGAGAAGGCCTGGATGCTGGACCTGGTCCGCGAACTCGGACTAGGCGACCAGGTGGTCGGCTCGAATGACAACAGGCGGCGCACCTATATCGTCCGCAGCGGCCGGCCGCGGGCCTTGCCCGAGAGCATGCGGCTGCTGGCGCCGTCCAAGCCATGGCAGGCTGCCACAAGCGGGCTGTTTGGCCTGGCCTCCAAGGCTCGCATGGCCGGAGAGTGGTTTCGCCGACCCCGGACGCTGCGCGAGCGGTCCGTTGCCGAGTTCGTGGAGGACCACTTCGGCCGCGAGGCGGTCGAGTACCTTGCGCAGCCGCTGCTCGCGGGCGTCTACGGCTCTCCCCCGGAGAACTTGTCGGCCGACAGCGTGATTCCGCGCTTCGTGGAGTACGAGCGCCAGTACGGCAGCCTGCTGCGCGGCGTGTGGAAGAATCGCGAGCGACATCGGGAGGGGCCCCTGTTCCTGACGTTGCGGCAGGGCATGGGCTCGCTGACCGACGCGCTGCAGCAGCACCTTCCCGAAACCTGCGAAGTCGTCGCGGACGAGGTACGGGCGGTGCAACCCAGCGCCGCCGGGTGGCGGGTCCGGGCCGAGCGCGGCGCATGGGATGCCAGCAGCGTGATCGTCGCGACTCCCGCCCCCGAAGCCGGTAGGCTGCTCGCTGGCGTCGACGATGCCCTGGCCGAGGGCCTGGGAAGCATCGTCTATACCTCCTCGGTCGTAGTCGCTCTGGTGTATCCGCAGCGCGGCTTCGGCCATCCCTTGGACGGCTTCGGCCTCTTGATCCCACGGGCCGAGCGCGGGACGCTGGCCGCCTGCACTTGGACAAACTCGAAGTTCTCAGGCCGGGCCGGGCCGGGCAAGGTCTTGCTGCGGGCTTTTCTGGCCGGCGCGGACGCCGAGCGGGCCCTGGAGTCAAGCGACGAGTCGGTATCCGGGCGAGCGGACGCGGAGCTGCGGCAGCGGATGGGCTTTCGCCCTGCCCTGGAGGTGTCGCGAGCCTACCGCTGGCCCGCCGCCATGCCCCAGTACTCGGTGGGTCATACCGCGCGGGTGAGCCAGATCGAAGAGCGGCTGGTCCGCTTCCCGGGGCTGCACTTGGCGGGAAACGGCTATGCCGGGCTCGGCCTGCCCGACTGCGTCCGTCGCAGCGAGCGCATCGCGAGGGCGATAGCGTCCGGAGAGGCGTCCCTCACGACCCCAGCCGCTGGACCGCCATGATGGTCATGTCATCTGCCTGCGGTGCGTCGCCACAAAACTCATTGACCTCTTTCAGCAGCGTCTCCAAGAGCTGGTCGGGCGGCAGCGCGGCCTGAGCGCGAGCCGAGGTGCGCAGGCGCTCGTCGCCGAACTCCTGGAAGTGGTCATTCATGGCCTCGCTGAACCCGTCGCTGTAGACCAGCAGGGTCTCGCCCGGTCTCAGTTCTGCTTCTCCCTGCTCGTAGGGGTAGCCCTGGAGCACGCCGAGCACCGGCCCGCCGGTCCTAAGCTGTTCGGGACGATCCCTTCCGGGCAGCACGAGCGGAGGGTTGTGGCCCGCGTTGCAATACTCGAGCCGATGGGTGCTCGTGTCGAGCACGCCGTAGAACATCGTGACGAACTTGTCGGAGTCGGTGCTGGCGTGCAGCATGTCGTTCGAGCGTGACACGCAGCTGGCCACGTCGGGCGAGGAGCGCCCCTGGCTGCGGATGGTCGCCTGTACGTTGGACATCAGCATCGCGGCCGTGATGCCCTTGCCCGAAACGTCCGCCAGGCACAGGCCGAGACGGTCTTCGCCGAGTTCCAAGAAGTCGAAATAGTCCCCGCCGACCCGCTTGGCCGGTTCCGAGATCCCGGAGATGACGTAACCCGGCACTTGCGGGGGCTCTTGTGGCAGCAGGTTCTTCTGGATTTCCCGGGCCAGCCGCAATTCCTCCTGAAGTACGACCAGAGCCTTTTCCTCTTCGGCCAGCCGGGCGTTCTCGACCACTTGGGCCGACTGCGTCGCGATGATGCTCAGCAGCCGCTGGTCCCCGTCGCTGAAGCCGCTCGAGCCTTGCTTGTTGAAGACGTTCACGACTCCGATCAGGCGGCCCTTGAGCACCATCGGCACGCACAGCAGCGATTGAATTTCGTTGCCGTCTGCGGCACCCCGAAAGCGCGTTTCCGACTCGAAGTCGTTAATTGCCAGCGGCTTGCGGTTCTTCAGCATCCAGCCGGTGATCTGATCGCCCAGGCGCATGGGCATGATCTGGGAGTCGTCCTGCTCGATCTTGCGGACCATCGTCTTGAGGCTCACACCCTGCTCGCGCCGGTCGAACAGCAGCACGGCGCCCTGCTCGACCCGCAGATGCTTGACGCACTTCTGCACGATCAAGTCCACGGTGGCATCGAGCGAGGAGGTCGACGACACGGCTGTGGAAACCTCGTTGAGGATCGAAAGCTCCTCCACCGCCGCCCGCAGGCGGCGGTTCTCATCCTCGAGGCGTGAGATGCGTCTGGCTGAGTCCATGGCTGGGCGGGTGGCTATGGTCGAGACAGCGGCTTGATCCTAGCGGATTTCAACCGCGCTCCACGAGTTCCAGCAGCACGCCGCCGGTCTCGCTGGGGTGCACGAACACGTATTTATAGCCCTCGGCACCGATCTGGATGCGGTCCGTCACCAAGCGGCGACCCGACTGGCGGATCGCTTCCGCCGCCGCTTCGATGTCGGCGACCTGCAGCGCGAGGTGGTGCATGCCTTCGCCGCGGCGCTCGAGAAAGCGGGCGATGACCGAGTCGTCCGAGGTGGGCTGGAGCAGCTCGATCCGGCTCTCGCCGGCGGGCAGCAGCGCTGCCTCCACCTTCTCGTGGGCGACTACGCCGCGGTGTGCCGGCTCGACGCCCAAGGCGTCGCGGTAAAACTCCAGCGCCTGATCGATCGAGCGCACCGCGATGCCGATGTGGTCGACAGTCATCGCTTCCATTGTTGCTTGAAGCGGCCCGCGATCGCTTGGATGTACGCGTATGGGTTAAGCTTGCCCGCGGCGATGGCTTCGGCGGCCCGGTCCAGATCCGGCTCGAGGCCCGCGCCGTCCAGCAGGATCGCTTGCAGATCGCCGCTAAGGCGCTTGAGCAGCTGCCGCTTCCAATAGGCCGGGTCGGACTGGGCGCGGGCGGTCCGTCGCAAGGCCTCGACCAATTCCTCGATACCGTCGCAGCGGCTGGCCGACGTGCGCAAGACGGGCGGCTTGGGCTGTCCAGGAGGGATCAACGAGATCATGGCAAGGATCTGGCGCTCTAGCTCGTCAGCGCCCGGCTGGTCGGCCTTGTTAATCACGAAGACGTCTGCGATCTCCATGATTCCGGCCTTGGCCGCCTGGATATCGTCGCCGGAAGCGGGTGTCAGCACCACTGCCACCGTAGCCGCGAGATGCACGACATCGACCTCGCTCTGGCCGACGCCCGCCGTTTCGATCAAGACCGCTTCGCGACCGGCTGCTTCCAGCAGGGCCAGCGCATCTCCCACAGCTGGCGCCAGCCCCCCGAGTTCCCCCCGGGCCGCCATGGAGCGGATAAACACGCCGGAATCGCCGTGATGGCGCTGCATGCGCACTCGATCGCCGAGGATTGCGCCGCCACTGAAGGGGCTGCTCGGGTCGACCGCGAGAATCCCGACTGACACTCCCTCGCTGCGCAAATGGCGCGCGATGCAATCGACCAGCGTGCTCTTGCCGGCACCGGGCGGGCCGGTGATCCCGAAGCGCTGGGCCGCGGTGCTGGGATCGTGCAGATCGGCCAGCAGCTCATCGGTGCCGGCGGAGCGGTTCTCGACCGCGCTGAGCGCCCGAGCCAATGCGCGCGGATCGCCTCGCCGGATGCGATCGGCCAGCAGTTTCACAGCAATCCGCTCCCTGCCGGCGACCGTTCCTGTGTACAGACGTGCCGCATCGTGCGGGCCGATTTCGATTGTATCCGGGAGACGCAGCGGACTAGTGCCGCCCCGCGCAATGCCTCGCTCCAGACGGGCTCTCGCCTGCTAGCGGGGCGCTACACTGAAGTCAGCTCCAGTGCCGCAATGGGTGCCTCAGAAATGTGCAGTGCTTGCCGAAAAACCCTCGGTCGCGCGCGACATTTCGAAGGCGCTGGGAGCGACCGCGAGAGGCAGCGGATTCTTCCACGGCAACGGCGTGGTGGTGACGTGGGCGATCGGCCACTTGGTCCATCTCGCCGAGCCGCACCAGATTGATCCGGCATGGAAGGAGTGGCGGCGTTCGCTGCTGCCCATGCTTCCGGGCGAATGGCCGCTGATCGTGGACGAGGAGCGGGCGGACCAGTTCGGCGTCGTCAAGAAAATCCTCAACAGCCCGAAGATCGAGCGGGTGGTCTGCGCCACCGACGCGGGCCGCGAGGGCGAGCTGATCTTCCGCCAGATCTACGCCGCGGCCGGCTCGTCCAAGCCGGTGGACCGGCTCTGGATTTCGTCGCTGACGCAGGACGCGATCCGGCGCGGCTTCCAGAACTTGCAACCGGCCAGCGGCTTCGACGACTTGGCGGCGGCCGCGCGTGCGCGCAGCCGCGCCGACTGGCTCGTCGGCATGAATCTCACGCGGGCCTACACGCTGGACCACGCCGACAGCGAGGTGCTCTCGGTCGGGCGGGTGCAGACGCCGACCCTGGCCATGCTGGTGGAGCGCGAGATCGCCATACGGGACTTCGTTCCCGAGGACTATCTGGAAGTTCACGCCGAGTTTGACGCAGGGGAGGGAAAGCACTACCGCGGCGTCTATTTTCGACTCGAGAAGGGCAAGCGGCAGCAGAGGCTAGCGGCTGACGGCAAGCAAGCGGCCGAGATCGTTGCAAGGGCCCGGGCAGGACGCGCCGATATCGTCTCGGTCAAGCGGACCCGGCACCGGCAACCTCCGCCACACCTGTATGACCTCACCGAACTCCAGCGCCACGCCAACCGCTTGTACGGCTTCAGCGCCGAGCGCACTCTCGGCATCGCGCAGGCACTTTACGAAAAGCACAAGGCAATCACATACCCCCGCACCGATAGCCGCTTCCTGTCCAGCGATGTCGCCAGCCAAGCGCCCCAGATCGCGTCCCGCGTGGCACGGGGCTATGACGAGTCCTTGGTCGCGCCTGGCACTGGCAGCGAACCGCTGCCCGGGCGGTTCGTGAATGATGCCAAGGTCACCGATCACCACGCCATCATTCCGACCGGTTCGGCCGGCGGCGTGCGCGGTGGGTCGGCCGAAGCGAAAGTGCTCGACCTGATCAATCGCCGCTTCCTGCAGGCGTGGCACTCGGAGCACCGCTACTCGTCCACGACCGTGATCACCCGCGTCGTGCACAAGGCCGATGAGGATCAATATCTGTCCAGCGGCAAGGCCGTCGACGAACCCGGCTGGAAGCTGCTCGACGCCGCGCCGGCGAACAAGCGCGAACCCAAGTCCGAGCCGGACCTGCCAAGCGGCTTGCGCCAAGGCCAGAGGGTGGAGGTGCAAGCGGCCGAGGCAGTCAAGAAGCGGACCAAGCCGCCGCCGCGGTTCACGGACGCGACCTTGCTCACGGCCATGGAGTCGGCGGGCAAGACACTCGATAGCCAAGCGCTCTCGGACGCGATGAAGGAGCGCGGCATCGGCACGCCCGCGACACGCGCCTCGATCATCGAAACGCTCCTGAAGCGTTCCTATGTAGAGCGCGAGAAGAAGACCCTGCGAGCCACCGAAAAGGGGATCCGCCTGCTCGATCTGGTTCATCCCAAAGTCCGCAGCCCCGAAATGACCGGCGAGTGGGAGGCCAAGCTGCGCAGCATCGAGCGCGGCGATGGCGGCTACGACAAGTTCATGCGGGGCATCGAGGAGTTCGTGCGCGACGTTGTCGGCGGTTCCGCCAACGGTTCAGCCGCCGCGAGCCGCCGCAGCGCGGCCCGTTCTCAGCCGCCAACGAGCCCGCCGTCGCCCGCAGCCCGCGGGGGCGCCCGGCAGAGCTCGCAGTCGACGCGGCGGAAGGCGGCCGCAGCCGATCAATCCGCCAAGCCCGCCGCCGCGCCCGAGCCGCCGGTGGGCGCTCCCGGCGGACGCTCCGAGAAAGCAGCGCCTACCGCCAAGCCGGCACTCCAGCGGCGCGGTCTCGGCTCGCCGCCGCCCGATCAGCCACCCTCGCCGGCTCCTTCCGGGCCGAAGCCGGTAGCTGTCTCCCCGGAGCGGCTGAGCGAACTGCTGCGATCGCGCTTCGGGCACGCCTCCTTCCGCCCGAACCAGGAGGCGGTCTGCCAAGATGTCGTGGCCGGCCGGGACGTGCTGCTGGTCATGCCGACGGGCGCGGGCAAGTCGCTGTGCTACCAGCTGCCCGGAATCGCCCGCGGCGACACCACGATCGTGATCAGCCCGCTGATCGCACTGATGGAGGACCAGACGGACAAGCTGCGCCAGCAGGGGTTCAAGGCCGAGCGGATCCACTCGGGCCGCGACCGGCTTGAATCGCGGCGCGTGTGCAAGGCGTATCTCGCGGGCGAGCTGGATTTTCTCTATATCGCTCCGGAGCGTCTGGCCGTGCCGGGCTTTCCCGAGTTCCTGGCCAAGCGCACGCCGGGATTGGTCGCCATTGACGAGGCGCATTGCATCTCCATGTGGGGCCATGACTTCCGGCCGGAATACAGACGCTTGCGCGAGCGCTTGCCGTCCCTGCGCCCGGCCCCGGTGATCGCGCTGACGGCGACGGCCACGCCCATCGTCCAGCGCGACGTGATCGACCAATTGGGCCTGCAGGATTGCAAGCGCTCGATTCATGGGTTCCGGCGCGAGAACCTGCAGATCGAACTCGTGGAACTCGTGCCGTCGCTCCGGCCCGCCGCCTTGGCAAGGCTGATGCTTGACGACTCGCGGCGGCCGGCGATCGTGTACGCGCCGACCCGCAAGGCCGCCGAGGCGCAGGCCGAGCTGTTGCAGTCGAGCATGCCCGCGGCGGCCTATCACGCCGGCATGCCGGCCGAGGACCGCGACCGCGTGCAGGCCGCGTTCCTGCGGGGAGACCTTGAGGTCATCGTCGCCACGATCGCGTTCGGCATGGGCATCGACAAGCCGGACGTGCGCACCGTCGTGCACACCGGCCTGCCGGGTTCGATCGAGGGCTACTACCAAGAGATCGGCCGCGCGGGCCGCGACGGACTGCCCTCCAAGGCAATCCTGCTGCACTCGTGGGCGGATCGCAAGACGCACGAGTTCTTCTTGGAGCGGGATTATCCCGAGCCGCCGAAGCTCGAAGCGATGTTCAACCGCCTGAGCTCCGCCAAGCTTCCGGTCGGCGACCTGGCCGCGGACTTTTCCGGCGACCCCGAGCAGTTCGAGAGGGCGCTCGAGAAGCTGTGGATGCATGGCGGCGTGAGGATCGACGCGGACGATCAGGCCACCAAGGGCGACGGGAAGTGGCGGGCGCGCTATGAGGAGCAGCGCGCCTACAAGCTGCGGCAGCTGGACCAAGTGAGCGACTTCACCCGCTCCAACCAGTGCCGCATGCTCGACTTGGTGCGGCACTTCGACGACTTGGAGGATTCGCTCAAGCCCTGCCAGCATTGCGACAACTGCGACCCGGAGACGTGCACCGTCAAGACGTTCCGGCCGCCCACGCCGCAGGAATCGGCGGTGCTGGACACGATTCGACAGGCCCTGCGCGAGCGTGACGGACAGTCGGTCGGCAAGGTCTTTCGCGAGAGTGTGGAGCCGAACAACGTGGATCGAAAGACGTTCGAGCGGCTGGTGGACGGTTTACAGCGGGCGGACTTGGCGCGCATCGACCACGATTCCTTCGTCAACGCGCAGGGCGAGTCGATCGAGTACCGCCGCATCTGGCTGACGCCGGACGGTCGCAGCGCGACGAGCCTCGGCAGTTGCGTCAGGCTGCCCGCCGAACGCGCGGGCCTGGGGCCCGCGAAGCGGGCATCGCGACCGAAAAAGAGCGCCACGGCTGGCTCGGCGGGAAGGCGCAATGGCAGCCGCGCCACGAAGCAGTTTGGCTTGGGAGAGACCCCGCCCCGCGACGATTCTGACCAGTTGATCTCCTCCGCGCTGCGCGCGTGGCGAAAGTCCGAGGCGGGAAGACGCAAGATGCCCGCGTTTCGCGTGTTTCCCGATCGCACCTTGAACGCCTTGGTCGATCACAAGCCTTCGAACGAAGCCGAGCTGCTGGAGGTCCCCGGTGTCGGGCCTGCGGTCGCGAAGAAGTACGGGGAGCAGTTGCTGCGGGTCATTCGCACTTCCGGCGCTTGAGGGAACTGTGTCCGGCGTTGACCCCCGGCCAGTCCGGCCCGGTCGCGGCCGGGCCTACAATTGAGATCACAGGCAGCAGGCCCGGCACGACGCGGTGCCCAGAGCCCTGCGGCCGAAGGCGCTAGCAGCAAGATGGCCACCCATTGCACCTGCGGCAGCCCCCTGCCTCCGGGCGCTTCGTTCTGCCCCCGCTGCGGGCGGCCGCTAGTCCCGGGCGTGGGCGAGCCCGAAGTGCCGTTCGAACTGCCTGCGCAACCCGAGCCGGTGCCGCAAGAGCTAACCGCAAGGGACTACATCAGAGCCATCGGGCCGCCCGCCATCGCGGGCATGTCCCTGCGCTTTCTTCTCAGCGCGCTGGTCTCGCTGTTTGGCCTCGGCTTGGTCGCGGCGATGCTGGGCATCGGCGTCGTGTGGCTGGCGGCGTACTACGCGGTGAAGCGCTTCGAGCAGAGAGTGGCGCCGGTCTCGGGTTTGTGGCACGGATTCGGGGTCGGGGCGCTAACGGGCCTGCTGTGCTATCTTCCGACGCTCGTCACGCAGCTAGCAGTGCTAGGCGGGCCGGGCCAGGAGGCTTTTCTGGAGGCGTTGCAGGAGCAGGCGCAAGATTCGCCCATCATCGCCGGAGCGGCTACCGCGCTCGAGGATCCGACCGTGTTCTGGGGCGCGATGGTATTGACCATCCTGGTAGAGGCCACGGTGCTGGTGGCCGGGGCTGGCGGGTTCGGAGCGCTGGCCGCAAAGACCGTGATGAACGAGCGCTAGCGGTGTCGGCCGGGCACCCGGGAAACCGAGCACCCGCGACGCCGGGAGCGGGACCGCCCTGCGTTATACTCGCAGCGTGGAGTCCGGCAAGGCTTCCGAGTGCTACTCGCGGTCTAGCATTCGGCGGATCTTGGGGATCAACGAGAACAGGCTGCGCGCGTGGGAGCGCGCCGGGCTGACCGAGGTCAAGGAGAGCTATAGCTTCGCGGACCTGATCTCGCTCAGGACGCTGCAGGGGCTGCGCGCCGAGCGCATCCCGACAAAGCGCATCCAGCAGGCGCTCAAGCACTTGCGACAGCGTCTCGCCTCCGTCCGCGAGCCGCTCAGCGAGCTCAAGATCGTCTTGGACGGCCGTCGCATCGCGTTCGAGCTGCCGGGCGAGAAGATCGAAGCGCTGACTGGCCAGTTGTTGCTCAAGTTCGATGTCGAGCAGTTGCGCCAGGCGTCTGTCGTCGAAATTCAGAGCAGCCCGACGCGGTCCGGCGAGCCCGCCCTGGACGGGGAGGCGCTCTTCCAGCGCGCCCTCGAGCTGGAGAGCAGCGGCGCGCCTGTGCCGGAACTCGTCGGTCTCTATCGCAAGGTGCTGGAACGCGATCCCGCGGCGGCCGGCGCATTGGTGAATCTCGGCACGCTGCAATTCCGGCAGGGCGAGACCGCCCAAGCCGAACAACACTACCGCGACGCGCTGCGCCTGTACCCGAACTATGCCTTGGCGCACTACAACCTAGCGAACGTCTGCGATGCCTCGGGCAGGCTGGAAGAAGCCGTTCAGCACTATTCCAACGCCCTGCGCTACTGCCCCGACTACGCCGACGCGCACTACAACCTCGCGCTGGTGGAAGAGCGCCTCGAGCGCTTGGCCGAGGCGGCACGTCACTGGAGCGCCTACCTCCAGTTCGATTCGTCCAGTCCTTGGGCGAAGATCGCGCGCCTCAAGCTGCGACAATTGCGCGAACCCGGCAAGGGCGGCCCCCAGCCTGCCGGGACCACGTTCCGCAAGCCGTTCGACGGCGCCCAAGAGTAGCCGTCGCCTGCGGTTCGGTACTATCGGGAATCCATGCAGCGGTCCCTCGAGCACGTCAACACACTGACTTTCGACATGTTCGGCACTGTGCTGAACCTGTCGGGCTCTATCGTTCCGGCAGTGCGCGATTTCTTGGCGGCGGCCGGAGCGGAGGCCGACGCGGCCGCGGTGTGGGCTGACTGGCGGACGCGCCAGCGGCTCGAGCAGCATCAGGACACGATCTTGATGTTGGGGCACAGAGGCTACCTCGACTCCGCCCGCCGGGCCCTGCAGCACACGCTCAAGCGCCAACGCTTGGCGTACACGGAGGACGGCGTGCGGGACTTGCTGCAGGTGTTCGAGCGCCTGCGTCCGTTCGACGACGCACAGACCGGTTTGTTGCGGCTGGGCGAGCGCTATCGGCTGGTGGCGCTTTCGAACGGCGATCGCCACTTGGTGGAGCACTTGGCGACCAACAACGTCGAAGCAACGTTCGACAGGAGCCTGTCGGTAGACAGCGTGGGTCGCTTCAAGCCGCATCCCTCGGTGTACCGGATGGCTGCGGGCGAGCTGCAGTGCGAGCCGGGCGAGATCATGATGGTGGCGGCCCATGCGTTCGACATCTTGGGGGCTAGGGCGTGCGGCTACCGCGGCGCCTATGTCAACCGCTACGGACGGCCCTACGAGGAGTCGGCGTTGCTGCCGGACTTCGAGGTCCGAGATTTCAATGAGCTGGCCGACCGCCTCTTGGCCCGCTGAGCCTGCCCGTCCGCAGCGGCGCGGTTCGAGGCCGCGTCAACTTGGTGAAGTCCGGCTCGCGCCCGCGCTCCGGGCCGGCTAGCGGACTGCGTCGCGTGTGTCGGTTCGTCTTGTCGTCCGGCCACGGAACGGCCTTCCTGCGCCTGGTGTGGGGGAAGTACCGGGCCGAGATGGTCGCGGCGATCATTGCAGCCACCGCGCTGCCGCTGCTGTTCGGATGGGTGCCGCCCAACCCGTACTACGGATTCCGCACGCCGCGCTCCGTGAGTTCGCCGGAAGCCTGGTATCGGGCGAACCAGATCATGGCGTGCTATCTGCTGGCATCCCAAGCCCTGGGCCTTCTGGCCAAGCGGCACGTGACCGCAACGCTGATCTCGCGCTGGGGCAGGGACGAATCGACATGGGCGACGCCTTGGATATGCGCCGCCGCGCTCCTGGGCGTGCTAGGCTCTGTCGCTCATTTCTACTGGATGGGCTGAGCGCCGCGGCGCGCGCGGCGATGCTGACAGCCGTGGCAGTGTCGTCTATCGCAACGGCGTGCCTACATGGCGGACGGTTGCTCCGGCCAGTACGATCTCGTCGCCGCGGACTTCCAAGCCGCCTTCTGGCATCGGCGGGCCGTCGTGGTCCCGGAAGTACAGCGGCAGGCCTTCGGAAAAGTTGAGCGGGCGACCTCGAGGATTCTGGCGCTGGTGGTGGATATGAATGTGGGGCTCGCTGGTATTGCCCGAGTTGCCGCAGGCTCCGATGGGCTGGCCCTCTTCGACTTGGTCGCCGCGCTTCACCAGCACGCTGCCCTGTTGCAGATGCGCGATCAGCAGGTAGGTCCCGGTGTCGAGCTCGAGCGCTACTGAATTGCCGGCCGGGTTCCTTATATCCAGGCTCGCTTTGCCCGGTACGTGATCCGGCAGCCCGTCTACTGCCATGGTGACGGTCGCTGCAGCGGGCGCTACGACAGGAGTGCCGTAGCAGCCGTAGTCGGCGAGATCCTCGCTGTCCTGCATGGCCGGTTCGACCAGCAGGTCGTAGGCCCAGCGCTGGTCGGGGTAGGCGGCGTGATAGTTCGTGGCGAGGCTGTCGCCGCCCCAGCCGACGCGCAGCTCCTCGTTAGAGGGCAAGCGAACCGTTGCAGCGGGCGAAGAAGTCTCCAAGCTGAAAGGGAACGTAATGGTGAGGATTCCGAATCCCCACAAGGCGGGCCAGAATGCCACTGCCGCAAGTCCGAACGTGACTTGCATCGGGCGGCTGAAGCGCCGCTTGTGCAAGGCGTGCGCGAGCAGCGCCATGAGCGAGACCGGGGCGAGCGTCTGGCCTGCCGTCACCAGCGCCAGCCAACCCACGACGGCAGTCATGCCGCCCGACAGGTACATTGCCCACGCGGACACGAGCACCAAGACCAACGCACCGGGCAGGCACCAGCGCAAAACTGGCCAGCATCGCGCAAGAGCGGTCCTTAACCGGCGTAAGATCGATGGGCCCCAGTCCGCCATTGCCGGTGGCACGCTCCAGCCTGCAACATTATTGCGTAGGGACTTGGCGGGTCAGCCGGAGCGCTCTCGGCCGAGACTTCGGCCGAGCCAGTCCCCGTCACGCCAGGGGATGCCCGGACGGGCTGCTAGGATTCGACCATGCGCGTTGCGACCCGTACGCTGCTTGCCTGCCTGGGCACGCTTGGCCGGGATGTGTTGCCGCGGGATCAAGGTATAAGCGGGTTGGCCCAGACACTGCGGCGACTGGCCTCTCCATATCGCGTGCTGCACATCGTGGCACACCCGGACGACGAGGACGGCCCAACACTCACGTACCTGAGCCGCGGGCTCGGCGCCGAGGTCGTGATCGCGGCGGTCACCCGCGGCGAATCCGCCGCGAACCTGGCCACGGGTGACTTCTTCGACGCGCCGGGGATCTTGAGGACGCTCGAGTTTCGCAAGGCCGAGCAATACCACGGAGCCGACTTGCGGTTCACGCGCTTGACCAACTTCGTCAGACTTCGTGGGAACCCATGCCGAGTATGACGGAATCGATGCTTCTCGAATCTGAGGGTCCGGCGTGAAGATCAAGCCCATCAAGTCCGACGCGGCCCACGACGCGGCCCTGAATGCAATCGATAGCCTCATGGGCGCTGCGCCAGACACCCCCGAGGGCGACGAGCTCGAGGTTCTTGTCACGCTCGTCGAGGCGTACGAGGCCGAGCGCTGGCCGATTGAAGCACCGGACCCCATTTCGGTGATCGAACATTTCATGGAAGCGCGCGGCCTCCGGCAGCAAGACTTCGCCGCCTTGATTGGATCTCAGCCACGAGCCGTTGAGGTGCTAAACCGCCGTCGTCCCCTGACCCTGCCGATGATCCGCGCCTTGTCGAGCAACTGGAACCTCCCGGCCGATGTGTTGGTTCGCGAGTACGATCTCACAACGGCTCCGGCTGATTGATTGATGCTGGGATTGAGACTAGGGCTTTTCGCCGCGAGGGCCGGAGCGATCGCCGCGTCTGTCCGGAGCCATGCCGCCGAGGATTGCAAGGTCGCCAAGTGTGTTGGGGCGGACGAGTAGCCGCGCCGCAGGTTTGACGCTCCTAATGTACGCGCGACGTCAAGGTGCTCCAGCGTCCGACGCCGCCTTGAGTGTGCTAGTCTCCAACACGGGGAGGCGCTGTGGCGCGGGTGCCGCCGGCCGTCGGGCCGGCACTGGCTTCCGCGGGAGGCGTGCCGCCCCTTGGAAGCCCGCGATGAACGCATGCTTGCGCCTCGGAGCGCTGTTGCTTGTCGGCTCCGCGCTGTCTTCGGGCGCGAGCCGCGAGCGATTGGAACAGGCGCTCGACAACGACATCCGGCCGCTGCTTGCCACGTACTGCATCCGTTGCCACGGCCCCGAGGTGCAGACGGTCGGAATCGACTTCAGCGTCTTTGACGATCACGGCTCCGTCCTTCGCTCCCGTCCTCTGTGGCTGCGGGCCCTGCGCGTGCTGCGGGAGAACGAGATGCCCCCGGCCGGGGCGCAGCCGACTGTTGAGGAGCGCCGCCGGATGGTGGCGTGGATCGACGACGCCGTCAACAATCTCGACTGGAGCGAGCACCGCCAGCCGGGCTCGGTCACGATCCCCCGCCTCAATCGGGAGGAGTACAACAACACCATCCGCGACCTGACCGGGCTTGACCTGCGCCCGGGAGACGCGTTTCCAGCGGACGGGCAGGGCGAGAGCGGGTTCCGCAACGACCGAGACGGGCTCTTCGTGGCCCCGGTCTTGGCCGAGAAGTACCTGCAGGCCGCAGGTCGCGTCGTGGACGAGCTGATCGCTACCAAGACGGAGAAAGATCCGCTCAACGTTCGTCTGGAAATCGAGGATTTCTTTCGCACCGAGACGAATCACGAGTTCACTCCCTACGGCCTCGACCTGCGCAATTACCAGCAGACGGTCTACCGCTACGTCACATTCCCTCGGTTTGGCCGCTACCGCTTCCGCGTCCGGGCTTGGGGCGAGTCACCCGCCGAGGGCCAGCTGCCCGGTGTCACGCTGCGTGTCGGCGGGCGCATGGTGGGCCAGTCGCATGTGGCCGCCGATCCCCAATCTCCCGCCATCTACGAATTTGACGCGAACATCCCGCGCGGCAGCCACCGCGTCTCGCTCCATTGGTTCAAATCCCCGACTGCCCTGACGAACGACCACAACCGCCGCTTGGCAGAAGAGCATCAGCGGGCACGGGAGCTGGCCAAGGCCGAGGGCAAGAAACCGCCAGCAGCCGTCGTGCTCTTGTCCTTGGACTGGGTCGAGGTCGCAGAGGCGCTGGAAGCAGGCCAGGACGGCTCGCTGGTCTGGACTGCCGAGCCTGGCCCGGGCCTTGACGATCGACAGGCGGCTCGGCGCATCATCGCGACGTTCGCGCAGCGAGCCTATCGGCGGCCTGTCCGCCCGGACGAGGTTGACTCGCTGCTGGCGTTCTATGGCCGTGCAGCCGGGCGGGAAGAGTCGTTCGAGCGGTCCGTAGGATTGGCGCTGCGCGCCGCGCTGGTCTCGCCGAAGTTCCTCTTCCGACACGAGAGTGGCGGCGCTGCGGCCGCCGATTACCGGCTGGACGACTTCGAGCTCGCGTCCCGGCTGTCCTACTTCCTCTGGATGTCGATGCCCGACGCGGAACTGATGGATCTGGCCCGAGCGGGGTCTTTGGGAGACCCGCAGACCTTGGCGCGGCAAGTCTCGCGCATGATCGCCGATCCCAAGTCCGAGGCCTTCATCGAGGCCTTCTTCGGACAGTGGCTGGGCTTCGCCGACCTCGGCGGCACGCTCAAGCCCGATGACGTCGCTTTTCCCGAGTTCACGCCGGCCTTGGGAGAAGCCATGGTGCGGGAGGCCACGAGGTTCTTCGGCCGGATCGTGCGCGAGGACCGCAGCCTGCTGGAGATTCTGGATTCCGGCTACAGCTATCTCAACGAGGATCTTGCCAAGCACTACGGACTGGAGGGAGTGGTCGGTCGCGAGCAGCGCCTTGTAGAGTTCGAGGACGCGCGCAGGGGCGGCGTGCTTGGCATGGGGGCGGTTCTCACGGCGACCTCGCTGCCCACGCGCACGAGCCCGGTAGTGCGTGGCAAGTGGGTTCTCGAGACCATGCTCGGCGAGGAATTGCCGCCCCCTCCGCCTGACGCGGGCGAACTCGCCGAACCCGGCGAAAGCTCCGCGGGCATGACCATGCGGCAGATGTACGAGATGCACCGCGACGAGCAGCGCTGTGCCGTCTGCCATGAAGAGATCGATCCGATCGGCTTCGGCCTGGAGAACTTCGACGCTATCGGCCGCTGGCGCGACAGTGATAACGGACAGCCGATCGATGCCACCGGGACGCTGCCGAGCGGCGAGAGCTTCTCGGGTCCGGTGGAGTTGAAGCAAATCCTGCTGGGACGGAGCGAAGAATTCGCCGAGATGATCAGTGAGCAGATGCTGGGTTTCGCTTTGGGCCGGAATCTGGAATACTATGACCAGCCGACCGTCGAGGAGATCAGCCGCGCTGTGATTCGCAGCGAGTACAGCGCGCAGGCGCTGATCGCCGAGATAGTTGCCAGTTATCCGTTCCGCTTCCGGCGGGGCGCCGCGGACAGCCGCGAGGAGAGCGAGTGATGGCACGCATGAGAATTTCCCGGCGAGCGGTATTGCGCGGCGCCGGGGTGACGATGGCACTTCCGTTTCTCGACGTCATGGAACGGGCGCGGGGTGCGGCGCGCGTCGCCACCGGGACGGCCCCGGTGCGATTGGCCACGCTATTCCACCCCAACGGCGTCTACCCGCAGAACTGGGATCCGGACGGAGTCGGGCGCGACTACAAGCTGTCCCGCATCCTCGAGCCGCTGGCTCCGGTTCGGGACCACGTCAGCGTGATCTCAAACCTGGGCACCGGCGCGCAAGGCCACGTTGGCGCCACGTCGGCATTCCTGACCGGCACTCCGCTGCACAAGAAAGCGGCAGGCCGGATCAACACGCCCAACATGGGCACCTCGCTGGACCAGTTCGTCGCCGAGCGGATCGGCGACAGGACCGGCATGCCCTCGCTGGAAATCGGGGCGGAACCGCCCCGTTCAGGCGGAGAGAACGGACTGGCGATCTCGTACGCCAATACCGTTTCGTGGCGCTCCGACAACACCAAGGTCGATCCCGAGATCGAGCCGCAGGCCGTCTTTGACCGGCTGTTCGGGGTCAGCAAGAAGACGCGACGGCAACTCGCCGACGAGGCCAGCATCATCGACCACGTGCTCGACGATGCCAAGAGCCTGCGCTCCGGGGGCAGTGCCGCGGACCGGCGCAAGCTGGACGAGTTCCTCACCTCGGTGCGCGACGTGGAAGGCCGCATCGAGCGCAATCTGAACCCGGCCGACACCGAGGCCGAGTGGAAGCCCGTGATCGAGCCCGAGCTGTTCAGACCCGAGGCCGGTATCCCGCAGACGCGAGACGAACATCTGCGGCAGATGCTGGATCTGATGGTGCTGGCGTTCCAGACCGACACCACGCGCGTGGCGACGTTCATGATGGCGCACGGCTTCAGCCGCCAGAACTTCACGTTCTTGGATGGCGTCAGCGGAGACCATCACTCGATCTCGCACCACAAGGAGAATCCCGAGCTGACCGAGCCCTACACCATCGTCAGCCGCTGGTATGTCTCGCAACTTGTCTACTTGGTCGAGAAGATGGCCGCCGTCGACGAGGGCGAGGGGCGCTCGCTGCTGGACAACACAATGATCCTGTACGGTTCGGCGCTGAAGAACGGCAACGGCCACACCACGCAGAACCTGCCCGTCCTGCTGGCTGGGCGCGGTGGCGGCAAGCTCAATCCCGGGCGCCGGATCGTGCTGCCGGAAGAGACGCCGATCACGAACCTCCATCTGACGCTGGCGCAGCACATGGGGGTCGACGCCGACCGCTTCAATACAAGTACTGGCCTGATCGCCGACCTGTAACGCTAGGGCGGTGAGGCGGGGCGATCCTGCGGCACCCCCGCAGGCGGACCCCTTCTGGATGGGCCGGCGCAATCGGCTGGCTGCGGCCGTCCGGCCGATCATCACTCGGCGAGAAATGCTTCCAGCTTGGCCTTTGCGTCGCTGAAGTAGTCCGGCAAGTCCTCCACCGCGCCGCCGATTTCGAACACGAGCAGGCCCTCGTATTCGATCTGTCGGAGTTTCGCTATGAGGCGCGGGTAGTCGACGAAGCCGTGGACTAGCGGCTTGTGCTCGGCCCAGGTATCCGGCTCGATGTCGTGGACGTGCATATGGAAGATCTTGGGCCCTAGCGCGTCGATGATGTCATGCGTGACGTCGTTGTAGGCCTTGATCCCGGCGGGCGTGCCTTTCTCGTCCGGAGGCACCCGGGCGACCAGCTCGGCGTAGTTCTTCTGGTGGCCCACGTCGATGGTCGCGCCGACGTGGTCGTGATCGACTTCGCGAACCAGTCTCGTGAAGTCCGCCACGGATTCGGGATAGCCGGTCTCGAGGGCTAGCCGAAAGCCGAAGTCCCGCGCCATGTCTCCCCAGCGGCGAAAGGTGCTGATCAGCATCGGCCAGGCGTCTTGCAGGGACAGATGCGCGGAACGCTGCACGTGGATGTTGGCCAGTTCGGCGCCGACGAAGGCCGAGGCCTCGAGAGCGACGTCAATCCGCTCGACCCCGAACGCGTGGGACGGCCCGAACGGCGAGAAGTAAGGCGTGTCGACCCATGGCAGGTGCGTCGAGACGTAGCGGAACGGCTCCACTGCCGCCTTGAGCCGAGCGCGGCCCTCGGCGCCCAGATCTCTGAATTCAAAGCCGGGAGGCACGCCCGGGCGCGCCGCCACCGGGCCCATCGGGTGCAGTTCGATGGTCTGGAAGCCGAGGTCCCGCAAGATCCCGATGGACTGATACAGCCCATATCCCGGGAAGTAAGGGTTTGCTCCGATGATGGCGGGATCGAGGCCGCGCTTCTGCGCGCGGGCCTTGATGGCGGCCGCTCCTAGAGAAACTTGGAGAAAGCGACGGCGGTGCATGAACCCTCCCTGTCTGGCCTGGGTGGACGCGACAGCGGCCATTTTGGCACGGCCCGGATCCGCGGCGGGCCGGTCCGTCAGTCCTCGCCTCCGACGACCTCCACCGCCACGGCCCCGGCGGCGCGGAGCGACTCTGCGAGTCCCACGGTGTCTGGCGCCCCCGCAACTTGCAGGACCACGCCGCGATCCGGCAGGGCCGGCACGGGAGCGCGCTTACGCCCGCGGAGCAATCCGGACTCCCACAGCAGGGCTGCGGATATGCCGATGACCGCCCCGGCCATGGTTGTTTCGAAGGTGACCACGCCGGTTGCCCAGCCGGAATTGATCGGCATCCCGCCGGTGATCAGCGGGTAGTCGCGCTGGATCCAGTACATCAGCGCGGTCGCTCCGCCGCCCACGGTGATTGCCGAGAGCACGGCTGCTAGCGACATGCGGCTGCGCCTGGCCAGCGGAGCGGGGTCAAGCTCCACCGGTCGCAACGAATAAAGCTCCATCGCGCTCTTGGAGATTCCCGCAGCGGCCAGATCGCCGATCGCCGCCGCGGCGTCCTCGCCGCACGAAAACTCAGCGTGCACGTACTCCATCGTCGTACTCCCAGATGGCAATGATCGGAAACGCCTTGACGAACAGCAGGTACAACAGCACCATCGCCGCGAATGTCCCCGCTGTGATCGAGAGTTCGATCCAGCTCGGCGCGTAGCTGCCCCAGGCCGCTGCTAGCGGCGGGGTTGACAGCGTCGGAATCACTATCAGGAACCGCTCCAGCCACATCCCGAGGAGCACTGCAGCGCTGCTGACGGCTATGGTCGGGATGCTGCGCAACTTCGAGATTCCTAGCAGGACGAACGGGATGACGAAGTTGCAGGCCACCATTGTCCAAAAGAGCATGCCGTAGAGGCCGTGTTCCCGGATTTGAAACACACGGATCTCGGAGGGCAGGTTGCCATACCAAGTGGTGAGGTGCTCCGAGAACGTGAAGTAGCCCCAGATCAGGCTCATCAACAGCAGCAGCTTGCTCAGGTTCACGAAGTGGACTTCGCGAAGATACCTCTCCAAGCCCATCATCTTGCGCAACGCTGCCATGACGAGCACCAGCGCCGCGATTCCGCTGAAGATCGCGCCGACCACGAAATATGGCGCGAAGATCGTGTTGTGCCAAGTCGGCATGACCGACATCGAGAAGTCGTAAGCGACCACCGAATGCACCGAGACCGCGATCGCCAGGATCACAACCGCCATCAGCTTCATGGCCCGCTCCAAGGCCTGCCATTGCCGGTCCGAGCCCGTCCATCCGAGCGACAGGGCCCGATAGATGCGACGCTTCGCTCCCGTGCTGTGGTTCGCCAGCTCGGCTAGGTCCGGGATCAGGGGCAGGTAGAGATAGATGACGCTGCCCGAAAGGTACGTCAGGATCGCGGTCAGATCCCAGAACAGCGGAGAGCGGAAGTTCGGCCACAGCAGGCGCTCGTTGGGATAGGGAAGCATCCAGTAGAAGAACCACGGTCGGCTGATGTGGATCAGGGGGAACAGGCCGCCGATCATCAAGCAGAAGACGGTAATCGCCTCGGCCGCGCGGGTGACGGGCTTGCGCCATTCCGCTCCGGTCAATCGCAGGATCGCGGAAATCAGCGTTCCGGCATGCGAAATGCCGATCCAGAAGACGAAGTTGACGATGTAGAAGCCCCAGTACACCGGCCGCCGGACACCTGTGCTGCCGAAACCGTTAACGATCTGGTAGCCCCATGCGAACAGAGCCCAGGCCACGATCACGCCGCAAACGGCGACTCCCGCCAGATACGGCCCGCTGCCACCACGCATACGCCCGAGCATGTCGGCGCGGACGCTTGCGTGGCTCGAATCCGGAGTCAGGGCTGTGGTCGGAATGGCGTCCATCGCTGCAATTGCTGGGGCGAGCGAGCCGTGGCGCTAGTCGGCCTTCTCTAGATAAAACACGCGCGGCTTGGTGCCGAGGCTTTCGAGCAGCTGCCCGGCCCGCCCGCTGCCGAGCTGCCTGGCGACCTTGCTGTCGGCATCGCTCATGTCGCCGAACACCATGGCCTCGGCAGGACAGGACTGCACGCAGGCCGGTTGCACGTCGCCGTCTGCAAGGTCGCGTCCGTCGGCGTCCGCATCGAGCTTGGCGCGCTTGATCTTGTGGGCGCAGAACGTGCATTTCTCCACGACGCCCGACGGGCGGATGGAAACGTCCGGGTTGAGCTGCAGATTCAGCGGCTCGGCCCACTCTGGGGCGAACCAATTGAAGAAGCGAACCGTATAGGGGCAGTTGTTGGCGCAATAGCGCGTGCCGATACAGCGGTTGTAGATCTGGACGTTGAGGCCCTCCGCGTTCTGATAGGTGGCGTTGACCGGGCAGACCGGCTCGCAGGGGGCCTCGTCGCACTGCTGGCACATCACCGGCCGGTACTTGACCTTGATGTCCGGGAACTCGCCCTCGTAATAGCGGTCGATGCGAATCCAGTGCTTCGTGCGGCCCATAGCCGCTTGGTCCTCGCCGGCGGTCGGGACGTTGTTCTCCGAGGCGCATGCCACGACGCATGCCTCGCAGCCGGTGCAGCGGTCTAGGTCGATCGCCATCGCCCACTGGGGCGTCCGCTCCGCCCCTTGCTCGGCTTGCTGAGTGGCTTGCTCGGCCATCGAGTTCCTCCGTTTAGACCCTGTGTGGCGGCAAGTCCCGATCCTGCCGCGAGAATTGCACTAGCCGCGCGCCCCCAGCAATCTTCTCGATGCTAATCGGCGTCGGGCCCATCGCCGGGCAACCCGTCCGTTCGTCACGCGCGTCGCCCACGACGACCATGGGGTTTGCACCCCGCCCAGAGGCGTAGCGCCCGTAGGACGCGTGTCCCTGGCCCAGGGCCATGGACACGACCCCGGGAATCGCCGCAGGGTTGACGTAAACCGGGGCTTCCAAGGCGCCATGCTCGGATCGGATCCGCACATTGTCGCCGTTGGCGAGGCCGAGCCCTGCAGCGGTTGCCGGATCCACCTCTACCGGCAGCCCCCACAGCGCGCTCGACGTCGGATCGGGCAGTTCTTGCAGCCACGGGCGGTTGGCGCCGCTTCCAGAGCCGAACTGCGGCGACTCGTAGGCTTGAAACACGACGCCCTCTTGCTTGGAAGCTATCTCGAACGCACCCACGGCATCCGGCGTCGCTGGCGGCTTCCCGGAGGGCTGTCCCTGCCAGCCTCCGTCCCGGAGGACCTCTGCCTCGAAGTCCGACGCCGAAGTTTCTGACCCGGCAGATCCGACGGCGGAGCGCAGCGTGCTCACTGCCTGTCCCACCGTAAGTTCTTCGAACGGCCGTTCCGCCGTCTCCGCCAGCTGCGACAAGACGGTCGCAGTCGGTCGCGAATCGTAGAGTGGTGCCACAAACTCCCCCGCCGCCGCAAACGATGGGGCCGGCGATACTGCAGGCACTTCGAGCAGCGCCTGCTCGAGCGGATCGTGGTCCGGAAGGATGAGGTCCGCGAACGCGGATGTGTCGTCCAAGAAGGGCGAGAAGCTGATCACAGTCTCCGCTCCGGCCAGCGCGCTCTGGCTCTCCGGGGCGTTGTAGGCCGGGTTCACGCCGTCGACTAGCACAACGGCGGCTTGTCCCAAGCGCTCGGGCCAATCCCCGGAGAAGGCGCTTTGCCGGGCAGGGAGGCTCAACGTTTCGGTCGGTGGAATCACTCCGCCGGGCTTGCCCACGCAGCCGAGCAGCCAGTTCAAGGCTGACGCGGCCGCGACAGCGTCGGCGGAGTTCTGGCGCACCATCGAAGCGCCGGCCACCACCACGGGCGCGGACGCTTGGACCAGTTCGGACGCCGTCTGCCGGATTGCCTCGACCGGAACTCCGGCTGCCGCCGCGGCCTGTTCGAGATCGACGCCAGCAAAGATCGATACAACGCTCGCCGGCGCGTCGGCGATCTGCTCGCTTAGCAGCACCTGTCCGATAGCGAGCGCGAGCGCGAGTTCTCCGCCAGGCCAGACAGGCAGCCAGCGATCGGCATTCCAAGCCGTGAGCGAGAGTCTGGATTCGGCGTGGATGAGCCGCCCGCGCAACTCGCGGCGCCCTTGGCGCATGTGCCCGTAGCGCCTCGAATACAGCACCGGCGACGCCCACCCGCCAAGGAAGTCCGCTCCTATCGACAGCACCAGGGTGGAGTCTTGGATCTCATACAGCGGCAGGCCGCTTCGTCCGAATACACGTGTGGAGGCCTCGCGCTCGGCGGCGAAGTCGCCGACTCCGATGCTGGTGGCGGGCGGGGCGCCGATGGCGTCTAGAAAGCGTGCGATATTCTCCGAGCGAACGCCTCCGCGGGCTCTTGCCAAGAACAGGATCCGGCCGGGATCGGCGGCCGCCAAGGCCCGGGCGGCTTCCGCGATCGCGTCATCCCATGAAACCGCTTCGAACTGGCCGGAGGCGCGTGGGCCGACCCGCTTCATCGGGCTGCGCAGCCGGTCCGGGTTGTACAGCGACTGCAGGGAAGCGTGGCCGCGGGCGCAAAGTCGCCCGCCGCTGACCGGATCGAGAGGGTTGCCTTCGAGTTTCTTGACGGCTGCGATCTTCTGGCGGACAAGTTCGCCATCGACCTCGATCTCGCGTTCCGACGCCATCACCCGGGCTAGCGTGCCGCAGGCCGCCGAGCACTCGCCGCACACGCTTGGGTGCCACTGCTCCACGCCGACCGGGACGCTCTCCTCGGGCACGAGCAGGGGGATGATCTCCTCGGCCTGGCGGCCACAGGCGCCAGTTACCGCGCCGCCAGAGGCGGTCCCGACGAGCTTTACGAAGTTACGCCGGTCCATGCTAGCCAGCCTCCGCACAGGCGGTTTGCCCGTGCCCGCGTAGCGTACACGGCAGAGCCGCTGGGATGGCAGGGTGCACTATGGCTTGCACGGTCGGTTGCATCAGGGGCTGGCCTAGTAGTGGCATGCCAGGCAGTCGTCGGTGGCGGAATTCTCGCGGTGGCACTGAATGCAGGAGCCCATGGTGTGCGTCACCGCCTTGACCGCGACCGTCATGGACGCCACGTCACCGTGGCACTGGGAGCAAGCGATTTCCGCCCTCGCGTGCGGCGCGTGGCGAAACTGCACCGCAGCCGTCTTGGCAAACCCGTAGATGCGTTCCCAGGGCACCTCGCGCTTGCGCTCCCAGTACTCGCTCAGGCGCACCACCTCGGGCAAGTCCGTCGCGATGAACTGGTGGCACAGCATGCACTTGCGAATTGACGGCAGGCCGGCCGAGTCGCGCGACGTAGCGCCTTCGTGGCAGTCGGTACATTGCATGCGAGCTTTCTCGATGTGGGCCGTGTGCGAAAAGCCGATCGGCTGCTCCGCCGCCGACGCGGTCTGAACGACTAGGAGCAGCAAGGCTAAGAGCATTGCCGGGGACACGAGGAATTCGCCCCAAAGGGATGTACAGGATAACCCAGCCGCGGATGCCGGCCCCAGTCGGCTCGCGCGGGCGGCAGGCTTCCCCTTCATCCGTCTCCCAGTGCCCTGTCGAGCAGTTCTCGGCACTCGGGCGAGTATTCGATCTGGAGGGCCGCCGAGCGGCCGGCCTCGGACATCTTCCTCCAAGTCTTGCGCAGGATGTTGACCATGCTGTCTTCACCTTGGTCTCGGGCAAAGGGCGCGAAATAGTGGTCCAAGAACACCAAGCACGCTACGTCCTCCAGCAGCTGTGCTAGGCGGTCGGTCCTGAAGCGCTCCTTGCGGATGATGGATTGGACGCGCAGCACGCTGCTGTCATCGAAGCCGCAGTCGCGCATGATCGCGCCGGCGGTGTCGGCGTGGAAGCGCCCGAGCTCGCTGCGCCAAGCGAGGTAGGCACGCCTGCCCGCAGGGTAGCTGTCGCGCGGGATCTCCCAGCGGCGGATGTGTTGGGCTCGCACCGCCAGCCGCACTTCGTCCGGGGCGTTCGGCTCGAGCCGGTCCAGCCAGGCCGACATGCGCTTCGCGTATGACAGTTCCTTGGGCTCGCCGCCGGGCTCGCGGTTGGGATCCTCCGCGTTCGCCGCGTCGAACATTTCCATGCAGCGGCGCACGCGGGCCTTGTCCACATCGCTCATCTTCCACTCTCGATGCCGCAGCGGCTGGCACAGATGGCGGCCAGAGCGACAGCCGCTGTCTCGGCCCTCAGCACGTTGCGTCCGAGGCTCGCGGCCTTGAAACCGCTCTCGTGCGCCAATTGCGACTCTTGCTGCGTCCAACCGCCCTCGGGGCCGACAAGGAGGGTTGTCTCGTGGCCGCAGCAGACGCTTGCCACGGGCGGGCCAGCCGGTTCGGCCAATAGCTTCGTATCGCTGGCACAGTCTTGGACAGCGTCAGCGAAGGCCACCGGCGCTGGCACGGTCGGCGCGGCCAGCCGTCGCGACTGCTGGGCGGCCTCGAGTGCGATGCGCCGCCAGCGCTCGGCTCGCTTCTCGGCCGACTGTACCAGCATGGCGTCGCTGCGGGTGGCGATCAGGGGCGTAATCGAATGCACGCCGAGTTCGGTTAGCTTCTCGACAGCCCACTCGAAGCGGGCGAACTTGACGATCGCCAGCGCTACGCTCAGGCGCGGGAATTCGGGTTCGGCGGGCAGGGCGCGCTCGATGCGGAAGCGCACCTCGGTCGGCGTGCAGCTCTCGGTGAGGGCTCGATAGGCCGTCACTTGGTCGGAAACCTCGACCTGTTCCCCCGCCCGCAGGCGCGCCACCCGCGCGAGGTGATGTGCTTGGGCGCCGCGAGCGACTGCCGCGCCGCCCTCGATCCCGTCCACGAACACGCGTCGCAGGGCCATTTCCAACCAGCTTATCGCTTGCTTCCGCGGGGCGACTGCCCCGCCGCGATTGGCTGTCTCCCCTGATCGGTAGACTGGAGCATGGGCCTGCGAATCGGAACGCCGGTCGAAGCGGACGGCGGGCACGCCGTCACTGCCGACGAGACAGCGCAAGTGGTGAGAGACCGGCTGCGCCCGCACTTTGCGGAGCTGGCGCAGTGCGGGTCGACACGCGAACTGTTGGGCCACCACCTGTACCGGCAGATCCAGCCCGTAGCGGAACGCGTGTTGGCGACGGCCGAGACCGGCACGTTCGCGGCTGCGGATGCTCCGGCCAAGTCGTCGTATCGCTTGCTGTCTTGGAACATCGAGCGCGGCATAGAGTTCAAGGCCCAGACGGAGCAGTTCAGGGGGCACTACTATCTGCGTTCAGCCGATGTCCTGCTACTCACCGAGACCGACGTGGGCATGGCTCGTTCGGGAAATCGCAACGTTGCCCGCGACCTGGCCCGCGAGCTGGGGCTGAACTACGCTTTCGCGCCCTGCTACTTGAACCTGTCAAAGGGGGCGGGCGTCGAAAGCGAGTCCACGGGGGAGAACGACTTGGGCTTGCACGGCAATGCGCTGCTGAGCCGCTATCCGATGCGCAATCCGCGCCGCATCGCCTTGGGGAACGGCCGCGACAAGATGCGCGGCCGTGAGAAGCGCCTGGGACAGCAGGCAGCCATCGCCGCCGAGATCGACTTGCCAGGATTGCCGCTGACGGCTTGCTCGGTTCACTTGGACGCGCAGTCCCGCCAGCGCCACCGGCGAGACCAGATGGAGTTGGTGATCGACGGACTGCCGCCCGGCGGCCCCGCCGTGATCGCCGGCGACTGGAATACGACGACATTCGACTCTTCGAGCGCCCGAGCGGTGATCATCGGGTATTTCGTGAGGCTGATGTTCGGCGTCAACAACATGATCAAGGGCCACTTCTTGCGGCCGTATGCCCTGTTCGAGCGCGATCTATTCCAGCTGCTGGAGCGGAGCGGCTTCGACTGGCGCTCGTCGAATGTGCTGGACGAGCGGACCACTTCCTACGATGTCGAAGACGCCAAGACGCACAAGAACCTGCGCGAATGGGTGCCGGAGTGGTGCTTCGATTTCGTCCGCTGGGCTTTGAGGGATTTCAACGGCAAGTGCCCGCTGAAGATCGACTGGTTCGCCACGCGGGGCGTGTCGCCGAAGGATCCGGTCGTGTTGCACGAGTTCCGCGAAGGCCGCGTGCCGCCGCTGTCCGATCACGATGCGATCGGACTGGACTTGCCGGTTCCCGCTCGAACGGCAACCTAGTCGCTCGTCCCTAGACGGCACCGGCATGCCCGCGCGCCGGCCCGAAACCGCCGGCCGCGCCCGCGGGCAGCACGACGGGGCTACCAGGAACCGCGAGGCCGAGCTGGTCACCTCTTGGACAGCCACTGGCCCCGATGGCGATGGCCGTCCGCAGCACGACCCGGGCTTAGTCTTGTACCGCACCGCGATCGAGACCATCGCCTGCCGCGACACCGACCCCGCACTCTTCCCTTTCGCCCGGCGCGTCCTAGGTGACGCGCGACTCCGCCGCTTCACCTAAGCCCGCCGCTGTGCGGTAAATGGGAGACGGAGCCCCTGGATCTGGAAACTTGCCACCGAAGCCTTGCCCGGCCCCCTGAGGATCCGGGGCCTCTACCACGCCAAGCAGCACCTCGCGAGGGTGCCAAGGCGCTCAATCGCTCCGGTCCGGATGCCGCGCAAACCTAGGTCGGCCAGCGCCGCGAGGACCTCGACCAAGGCCATATCGGCCTCCAGGCGGCGATGAGCGAGCACGCTGGGAACTGTGACCCTCCTGCACCGGCGAGCCTGTGTGCGGAGTGTGTCGCGGCGGGCCGCCAGCGCATGCGCTACAGGCACTTCCGAGCTGTGGGCCTGACCATGGGCTCGGGTGTGGTCGCGGCTGGCTGCAAGATCACCATGGGGCCAGGGACGCACTGGTCCGCCGACGGAGTCAATGCCATCCTAGCCCTGAGCTGCAGGCGCCTCAGGGGTCGATTCGAAGACCCTTGCGAACGCCAATCCGAGTCAATGTGACGGCGAAATCGTGGTGCCATGGCCGAAGAGTACGCCCATGGCCCGCCCCATCGAGGTTCTCGACATGTTCCCCGAGGAACGCGCAGAGCTGGAACGTCGCGTGCGGGCGTCCACGACCTTCCAGCGCGACTGCCTGCGGGCCCGCACCGTGCTGCTGGGCCACGAGGGTCTCAGCCAGCGCGAGGTGGCCGAGCGGCTCGACGTCAGCGTCGTGTGTGTCAACCGCTGGTCGCAACGCTTCGACGCCGAGGGCATCGCCGGCCTGCACGACCAGCCCGGCCGCGGGCGGCGACCGTCGGTGCCCGCCTCCACGGTCGAGAGGTCCTCACCCAGGCCGGGCAGAAGCCGGCCGTCCGGGCGCGCAGGAGTACCCGCAGCATGGCTGCGGAAGCCGGAATCTCGCCATCCACGGTCGGCCGCATTTGGCGTCGCAACGGCCTCAAGCCGCACCGCACGAAGACCTTCAAGCTGTCGAACGACAAGGACTTCGAGTGCAAGTTCTGGGACGTGATCGGGCTGTACCTGGACCCGCCCGAGAACGCGGTCGTACTCTGCTGCGACGAGAAGACGCAATGCTAGACGCTGGAACGCACCCAGCCAGGGCTGCCGCTTGGAACCGAGCACATCCGCACGCGCACCCACGACTACTAGCGGCACGGCACGATCTGCCTGTTCGCCGCTCTCAGCTACCTGGAGGGCCAGCTAATCTACCGCACCGAGCCCAAGCACACCCACTTGGAATGGCTGCGGTTCCTCAAGCAGATCCAGCGCGAGGTGCCGAAGGACCTGGAGACGCACCTGATTGCGGACAATTACAGCACGCACAAGCACGCGCAGGTGAAGGCCTGGCTGGAGCGGCACAAGCCGTTCCACATGTACTTCACCCCCACCTCGAGCTCGTGGATGAACATGGTGGAGCGGTTCTTCGCGGACCTGACGGAGGACTGCGTGCGTGCGGGCAGCTTCGCGAGCGTGAAGGAACTTACGGACGCGATCACCGCCTACCTGGCCGAGCGCAACCAGAATCTGCGGCCGTACAAGTGGAAGGCAAGCGGCAAGGACATTCTCGAGAAGGTCCACTGGGCTCGGAAGGCGCTTGCCGAGACCGAGGACTAAATGATGTCATTTGAGGCACGGGACACTAGATCGGCTCAAACTCACCAGTGGCGGTCTTTATCTCCTGGCCCACCGCTTCCCCTTCGTGGAACCACAGCCTCCCTCGAAGCAGAACGGTCTCGCCCGGCTCGCAGTCCGGGAACACTGGATCCGAGTGCATGCACGGGCAGCGGGTGTTCCCCCAGCAACGGCCTGAGCGCTCCCACGCAGTCAGGATCCAGCGATGGTTGCCGTCCGAGCGGACAGCGGCAACGGGCGGCCGGAACACCTTGTTTTCCAGCGTCTGCGCATTGAATCCGCTCGCCCCCTTCAACATCACGCAGAGTTGGGTTCGCAACCCGCGCAGCGCCTGGTCGAGTCCGTTGCGTAGCCAGAGGCTCATCTCCACAGACTCGGCTTTGGGCTGCAAGGACGACCCGAAGACGATTCCGTTCGGCAATTGCCACTCCAGTTCCAGTCCGCCGCCCGGCACCGGCTGCATGTCCACGTTGTCGAGCCACTCGTTGCGATCGGTCCAGAGGGTGGGAACGTGAGTGTGGGCCAGAAACAAATGGCCTAGATGCGAGGTGATCAGTTCGGGTAGGTCGATTACGGCGTAGCTGTCGGGATCCCAGGGCAGGAAGACGCTCGCCTTCGTGCCTCGCAGCGGATCAATCGCCCCTTCCAGGAAACCGATGCGGGGATGTCGGCCTCCGGGATAGGGTTGGAGGTCGAGTCGTCCCGGTCCCGGAACGTCCCTGCCCGCAAGGCGGCGCTCGTACTCCGAGGCGCCCTCGGTGGAGAGACCTGCGACGACCGCGGCTTCCTCGACGGTGTAGCGGTGCCTTACCATCGTGTCGGTCCAACGTTTCAAGTCGTCGCGCGTCTGTACGATTTCGACCGGTTGTTCCAAAGTGCCGTCCGGGTCCGGCGGATTTCGGATGCCGGCATTCCGGTCAGCCACTTCCCCGCCCGGAAGCCATGCCTCCAGATCGCGGATCGCCAAGGTCTGGAACCCCCGCTTCTGCAGCTCTCTCATGTAGTCCCGGAAAGCCTCGGGCGGCGTATGGACCCAGTCGTGGGCCACATCCGGCACGCCATGGAACTGCAGCACGACGATCCCCTCGGTGGCCCGGTCGAGGACCTGGCGGAAGATCTCGGGCGTCCAGCCAGGCACGGCGTTCCCCGTGGTGGGTATCAGCAGAGGATCGTGGCGCAGGGGATCGTAGGCGGGACCTGCAGCAAGTGCCCGGTTGTCCAGTTCCGGGGACAGGCCACGCCGGGCGAAACGATATCCCAGGTCCCGCAGCTTCTGGAGAGCTTCGGGACCGAAGCGGTTCCCGCACCATGCGAAGCTCACCGGCTTGTCCACGCCGACCCGCTCCAGTTCGTTCTCGACCAGGGCCAGCTCACCTTCCATGCGGGCGGCATGCTTCGGCACTGCGAAGCTCGGATGCGACCAGGAGTGGTTGCCGATCTCGAAACCCATTTCGGCGATCTCCGCAATCTCGTCCCAAGACATGAAGTTCTCTCGGTCGTCCATCCAGCGATGGGTCACAAAGAACGTTGCGGAAAAGCCGAGTTCGGCGAGCAACGGCGCCACGAAGTGACGATGCGATTTGACGGCGTCGTCGAACGTAAGCACGGCCGTCGGCCGCGACGTCGCGCAGCCGAGGATCGCGGACGCTCCAGCGGTGGCCGCGATTTGCAGCACGTCCCGTCGCGAGCGGCTTGCATCCGGCATGGCTCCGATTGTAGGCCTTGGTCGAGCCAGCGGGAAGCGCGAACCGGGCGGTTTCCGGGGCCTTCGCAAGTCAATCGTCCGACGGAAGTTCCGAGAGCAGGAAACCGCAAAGCACGGCACGGATGTCTCGCAGTCACCAGTCGAAGGCAAGCAGAATCAGCCTGCGGCTCCGGTCAGGCCGAATCCAGGGAGAACGCCTCACGGTGCAGGCGGAGCCCATCGCTCGGTCTGGGTTATCTCGTAGCGGATGGCCGCGTCATTGGCCGATTCGACACCGGGCCGGCTAGCGCCCCGCGCAATCACCTCGTCGAACCGTCGCTTCAGTTCCTCTGCCATCTCCGGATTCTCGGCGGCAAGGTCATGCTCCTCCGCGATGTCGGATTCGAGGTTGTAGAGCTCGGCAATCGTCGACTGGCCCCGTGAATTCTCGAGGCTGGGATCGCTGCGTCGGTAGACGAGCTTCCAAGGGCCGTCGCGATACGCGAACTCTCCCTGGTTTAAGTGGCTGACCAGTGACGTTCGAGCACTTTCGGGCGATCTCCCAAACGTGGCTCCGAGGAAGCTGATGCTGTCCTCGGCACCTGTGGCGGGAACGTTCGCCCCGATCGCGTCGAGACTCGTGGCGAATATGTCCGTGAGACTGACCAGCTGGAGGCTGGTCGATCCCGGTTCGATTCTTCCCGTCCACCTCATGAGCAAGGGCACGCGATGGCCGCCCTCCCAGTAAGCACTCAGGTTTCGGGGCGCTAGAGTCAGGCTTGGTTGCAGAACTACGAGAGTGGGGCAGCGGCAGTCGAACCGGACTTCTGCAACGATCTCGACGCTGAGGCAAGCAGTTCCGGGGAGCCGGGAAAGCAGAGCAAGCGGTCGGCGTCGGGCCGGGCCCGCAAAAAAACAGCGGCTGAGCACTTGACCTTGGCTTGGCTTGGCAAGCTTGCCATCGTAGGGGTAGGTGGCCCGGCCGTTGTGGGCAGAACGGAGTTCAGCCAGAAGGGCCAGCGCGTCGGGGAGCGGCCTGCGTGCGCGCGTTGTGAGCAACTCGAAGGCGCACAGAAGGCCAAAGACGCAGTCTTGCAGGCGACCCAGGAACGGGAGGCAGAGCTGCAAGCCCAGCTGGCGAACCTGCAACAGGATCTGTTCGGACGCAAGAGCGAGGCCATGCCGGCGGGCGAGGCCGAGCCGACCGATCCGGCCGGAGACGCGGCCGGGACAGCGGCGGAGACACCGGCCGCGGCGGATCCGTGCGCAGGCGAGGAGCCGCAGACCCGGCCGCTGTACAAATTCACATTGAGGGAAAACGGCCTTTTTTCTCGAATTAGATTGACGCCGAACAGGTTGGAAATCGATATATTCCGAAGACGGTTGCTTCCTCGATAGGCTCGTAAGTCCATAGCCTACCAGTGCATTCAGGCAGCCGCACGCATACTTCTCAGTCCTTTCCGGCAGTAGTCAATCAATGCGAAAATACCGGCCCAACTGCCGCCGGAATAATCTGACACCGAGGTGCCGGAATAAAGTGACTCTCGACACTGGCGGTGCTGGCTACTCGCGCCTGCTGTTGCTGCGATTCTTCCCGCAGCAGACGATGTAGGTGCTCTGCGACGGGCCGGAGGGAGCGTTCGAACGCTTCGGGGGCGTGCCTGCGGGGTTGCTGTTCGACCAGATGGGGGCGGTGCTAGTTTCCGACGACTGCTTGGCTGGTGGCGGCTTGGTGCTAACTGCGGAGTTCTTGCGGTTCGTGGCGCATTGGGGCTTCCGACCGCGCTCCTGCGGGCCCTGCCGGAGTGGACGAGGTACAAGGTGGAGCGGCCGATCCGCTACGTCTGCAAGAGCCTCTCTCGCGGCCGGGACTTCGTTGGCGACGCGGATCTGAATGAGCAGGCCGAGCGTTGGCTGGTGGGGACGAGGAACGTGCGTCGACACGGGACGACCGGGGAGCGGTCGCGGGAGCGCCTCGAGCTTGACGGGTGGGAGGCGCGACCGGCTGAGGCCGACATTGGCGAATTCCTCCTTAACTCTGGCCCGACCCAAAACACCTGTTGAAATGGAGCCGGAGCCTCACGGAGGTTCTCGAACGTCCGGGCTGGGAGTTCCAATGCGAGCGGGCTCTCTTCACCGCCAAGCCTCGCGTGTGCCAGGACGTGAGTCCGTCTTGGATCGCACCGCGGTCGCTGATCGCTACCACGGGGCCTTCTGGACTCGTTCCAGAGGCCTGTCTGTCACGCTGGGCCGGAAAGGCTCGCGAGATCCCATGTCGTAGCGGTCGCCGGGCGCGAGGAAATAGAACCTGCCGTCGGGTGGGATCTTTCGCTGGTTGTCGTAGATGACCGCATAGCTCTGCCCGATGACTTCGAACCGGTCCCCCTGCACGACGATCGCCGTGTTCTCGTCGATTCCGATTCCCAGCAGTCTGGGGTGGGCCTCGATCACTTCGAGAAGGTCGAATTGGCGGTTTCGCCGGAGCAGATGCTGGTCTATCCCGACGTTCTTCAACAGTCCGAAGCCCTCGACGTGGTCTCCCATCATGACGGTATTGGTCTTGGTGTCCCCGCGGACCAAGAACGAGCCCATGATCGACGCCCCGGCCGAAGACCCGCTGATCACCCCGCCCCGGTCCAATAGCGCGAGCAGCTCCGTGTGGGTGCGGGTGTTCAAGTACGCGTCGGCCAAGCGCCACTGCCGGCCGCCGCCGAAGAACACGCCGCGGGCCCGCCGCAGCGGAGCGACGAATTCGTCCGTGTCGGCCACCTTCGGGTCGTACGTGTGCAGAACGGTAATGTCGGTTGCGCCTGCGTCTTTGAACGGCCGCTGGCCCCTCCAGTACTGGTCGTAGTGCGGCGCTCCTCCGGCGGTCGGGATCACTACCAGCGGGGCGTCAGGGCCCCCGGCGAGGTCGATGATTCGCTCGACGATCTCTGGGTCCCGCATTGCGCCGCCAATGATCACGAGCGATCCGCGCGCGGGTCCGACTCGGGGATTGTCGACCGCAGCAGGATCTTGCGCGCCGACCGGCGCGACTGCGAGCAGCAGTGCGGCCGCGATCAAGGCGACCCAGCGCGTGGAGTGCAGGCTTACTCCGTGCAACTCGCCGAGTTTACCGCCGGGACGGGCCGGCGGTCAACGAGTCGCGGTCACGCGCAGGCATGTCGACGCGGCCCGGCCGGGGCCTTGCGTGTTGCGACTGTCTGGATGTCCGACCCAGAGACCGGGAGGGAGCCTTGTCAGACGGTCGCGCGTGCCCTTGCGGCAGCTTGGGGAACCCTGCGCTGGGAGCGGCAGGACATCGTTCATGCCTTTCCGGCCGGCCACGGTACGCTCACGACCGAGCCGTGGCGTAGGGGATGCGCGTTCGAAGCGGCCATCGGCTGCGCCTTGAGGCGGCGCATCGGAAAGAACCTGACGGCCTATAATTCTTGAAACGGGCGATGCCAGTCTTGGAGCCGTCAGAGGTCGCGGCCGTGCCAGATTTGCTGGCGCGCGAGGATCACCGCATCATCGCCGACATGATCGGGGAGACCTCCACGGTGTTGGATCTCGGCTGCGGCGAAGGCGATCTGCTCGCTTGGCTTGCGCGGCACAAGCGCGTCGAGGCGCGCGGCGTCGAGATCGCTCCGGAGAAGGTCCGGCGGTGCGTCGAACTGGGCCTGTCCGTCTATCAGGGCGACATCAACCAAGGCTTGGCCGACTACCCGGACGCCTGTTTCGACTACGTGATACTCAGCCAGACACTGCAGGTCGTGCGGCATCCCCTCGAGCTGATGCGGGAAATGCGGCGGGTGGGCAGGCGGATCGTCGTGGCCTTCCCCAACTTCGGTCACTGGAGCGTGCGCCTGTCGCTGCTATGCACCGGCAAGGCTCCTCGCACGGGGCACCTTCCGTACCAGTGGTACGACTCGCCGAACATCCGCGTGCTTACGATCCTCGACTTCGAGGACCTGTTGCGCCAAGAGGGGCTCCGCGCCGAGCAGTCGTGCTTCCTGCGGCGCGGCCGGCGGGTGGCCAGCCAGCCGAACCTCCTAGCCGATTCGGCGATCTACCTACTCAGCTAGCGCTCCGGCACTCCGCCAGCAGTTCGTCGACGGCTTGCGCGACGGCCTCCGGTGTCACCGACAGGATGCAGCGGGGCTCGTCGAAGGCGTAGCAGCGGTCGCCCGGGCAGGGCTTGCAGTCCCAGGCCGTTTCGACAACCCTGTGCCGGGTCTTCCACGGGTGCCAGATCTTTGAGTTTGAAGACCCGAAGATCGTCACGCAGGGGACGTCGAACGCCGCCGCTATGTGGGCCGGTCCGGAGTCGTTTCCCACGAACAGCCGCGCGCCGGCCATTAGCGACATCAGGTCGGGCAGGGGCAGTCCTTGGCGCACCTGAAAGCCAGTTGGCTTGGCGGCAAGGTCTGCCTCGTCTGGGCCGGCGACGAAGACCGGCTCCAGTCCGTGACGCCTCTGCAGCCGGTCGGCCAACGCCAGGAAATGCGATAGCTGCCAAGTCTTGGTAGCGTAAGTCGCGCCGGCGTGCAGGATCGCGTACGGCTGGTCTGCATCCGCCGGCGCTGCTGCCAGACGGGCACCCGGGATCGACTCTAGCCTTCCGCCCAGGTGCATGATGGCCGCCGCATGGTGCTCGGCAGTATGCACGCTTTCGTCCCTTTCGCGACCAAGCACCTCTTGCGGACGCGGGATGCGAACGTTATAGGCCCAGCGCTGACGGAAGTGGGCGAACCCCGCCCGCCAGCGCGCCCCGGACAGGGCCGTGCACCAAGCCGCCGTCGTTCCGCCGTGCATGTCGATACACAGGCTCGGCCGCAGCGCGCGAAGCTCCCGCACTAGGCGGGCTTTGCCAGGAGCTCCGGCACCCGTCGCCATGCGCACCACTCCGTCGATGTCCGGCTGGCCCGCCAGCAAGTCCGCAAAGCGTTCTTCTATCGCGACGTGGATACTGGCGCGGGGCATCGCCCGGCGCAGCAGAGAAAAGGCGGGAGTCACCAGCACCGTGTCACCAAGGGACCGCAGCCGCACCAGGACGATCGAGGCTTCGGGTGCGAGACGGGACAGGACCGGATCGCTCACGCAGGCAGCTCAGGCCGCGCGCGACTCGGCCACTGTATCGAGAAACCCCCGCGCGGCGGTCTCGATGCGCCCGAAGTCTTCGTTCATCAGCCAGCGCTTGTTGACCAGTTCTGAGCCAACTGCGACCGCACTGGCGCCTGCCCGGAAGAAGTCTCCGGCATTGGCTAGGGTCACGCCCCCGGTCGGCACGAGCAGCACGTGGGGCAGCGGGGCCTTGACGGCCTTGATGTAGCTCGCGCCGCCGACCGCGCCGACGGGGAACACCTTGATCATGGACGCCCCGGCATCCCACGCGGTCATGATCTCCGTGGGGGTGAGCGCGCCCGGAATCACGCATTTCGAGTAGCGATTGCAGATTTCGATGGTTGCGAGATCGAGCGAGGGGGTGACGCAGAACTCGGCGCCGGCCAGCATGCAATTGCGCGCTGTAGTGGCATCTAGGACGGTCCCGGCGCCGAGGACGAGACTGTCGCCGAAGCGGTCGCAGGCCGTTTCCAGCGTCTTGATGGCCCCCGGGACGGTCATGGTGACCTCTAATACCGGTATGCCCGCGTTGCAAATCGCCTCGATCGCGTACAGCGCGTGGTCGGCGTCATCGGTGCGAACGATCGGGATGATGCCTACATCCAAGATCGTGTTCAGAATGTCCTGCTTGGCCATCGGTGCCAAATCCTAAGCCGTTACAGTAACAGAGCGGCCGATCCTGCGGCAATGGCGCCATTCCCCAATTCCCTGGATGCGGAAGGCGCTGGCCAAGCAGGAACCCGCTCCAGGTTTGACGATCTGTGCGCGTCTGCGATCCTTGCGGGCTTGGTTCAGTCCATAGGCGACGGACGGCAATTCTGGGCTGAAACACGTATCATCATCCGAAGACATGGCCCTTCGGCCGTCGATGATCGTAACGCCGCTCTTGCTCGTGACAGCCCTTCCATTGGCGGCGGCTTCTCCCCTCCGTCCACCGTTGGGGCTGGATGCCCTTATGCCTGTTCCCGCTGACAATCCCCTCACTCCGGCGAGGGCTGCACTGGGGCGCAAGCTGTTCTTCGATCCGATTCTCTCCGTAGACCGGTCGGTCTCGTGTTCGACTTGTCACGATCCGGATAGATCGTTTACGGACGACCGGCCCAAAGCCGTCGGGGTGTTCGACCGAGTGGGCCCGCGGCGCGTTCCAAAGCTGCTCAACCGAGGGTATGGCCGCAGTTTCTTCTGGGATGGCCGCATTCCCACACTCGAGGAGCAGGTGCTCCAGCCGGTCATCAACTCGTTGGAAATGGACCTCGAAGTCTCCCGAGCCGTCGAACGCCTGACCGCCGACGAAATCTACCCCTCGGAGTTCCGGGAGGCCTTCGGCCGGGAGCCGAACGCGGACGATCTGGCACGAGCCCTAGCGTCGTACGTCCGCACAATCCTGTCTGGGAATTCGCGCTACGACCGGTACGTGGCCGGAACCACGGGGGCACTCGACGACACCGAGCGCCGCGGCCTCGAGATATTCCGCGGCAAGGGCAACTGCGTGACCTGCCACCTCGGTCCGAACTTGACGGACGAACGGTTCCACAACACGGGCGTCGGCTACAAGAACGGGAGCTTCGAGGATGACGGCCGCTTCGCTGTCACGGGGCGCGAGCGCGAGCGCGGAGCGTTCAAGACCCCGACGCTGCGGAACGTCGCGCAGACCGCTCCCTACATGCATGACGGGAGCATCGCTACCCTTGAGGACGTGATCGATGACTACGACAACGGCGGTACTCCGAACCCCAACCTCGATCGCGAGATTCGGAAGCTGGGCTTGACCGATGGCGAGAAGGCTGCCCTGGCCGCGTTTCTGAGAACGCTGACCGGAAGCGTGCGGGAGGGACTGCGCCCCTAGCGCCTGTGCTCCGAGCTCTGCACGTTGGGCTTGTCCCGCTGCTCCAGCTACTTGTCGCCCGCCGTGAGCTTGGCTCGCAGGGCCCCGAATTCCCGCAGGTGCTCGCGCGCGGCATCGTCGTCCCCCAGCTTGCGGCTGATCCGGGCCAGCTGGTAGTGAAGCTTCATCCTCCGCTGCTCCCCTAGCGGGCTCTCCAGTGCGCTCACCAAGGCCGCCTGCGCCTCCTCGAAGCGCCCAAGATCGAGCAGCGCCATTCCCATCGCTTCCGCCGCCGCAGACGAGTCCGCCGCGGCGGCAGATTCCAGATGCGGCAACGCCTCGCTGGCGAGGCCGAGGCCGAGCAGCGCCTCGCCACAGCGCAAGTGCAAGGCTCCGTTGTCGGGTTGGATCTCCAGCGCCCGCCGATAGGCATCCACGGCGGCCCTTAGGCCGCCGCGATCCCGCTCTAGGTCGCCGAGCGCTCGCCATGCGTCAGGAAGCGCCTGATTGCCAGCGAGGGCCTGCCGATATGCAGCCATCGCCTCGTCGGCGCGCCCGTTGAGGTCGTGGTCTTCGGCAGTCGCCAGATCAGCGAACGGAGACCCAGACGCGCTGGCTAGCAGTTGCGCCTGTGACCGCAGGGCGAGCTGCGAGTAGGCCTTGCCGACGAGATAGAGCAGCTCCGGATCCGAAGGCGCGGACGCTTGCGCGTCCAGCAAGTGCTCAAGCGCCGTGTCAGGGTCTCCGGCTTCGAGATGGGCTCTTCCCAGCCACACGCTCACCTGCCACCGGCCCGGGTTCTCGCTCCTCGCAGCATCAAGGTGGGGGACGGCCTCCACCGCCCGGCCCAGCGCCAGCAGATCGTATCCGAGCAGTTCGTGAGCCCCCGGAATTCCCGGCTTCAGCGCTAGCGCCCTGTCGAGCGAGTCGGCTGCTGCAGCGAAGTCTTGGCTCTCGTGGAGTACTAACCCCAAGTACAGATGGGCCTCGGCGAGTCCCGGTGCGGCGCGGACCGCGGCCTCCAGTTCCCGGCGCGCTTCCTGAAGCTCCCCGGCTTCACTGGCCGCCACCCCCCGCCTCACATGGTCCGCGACCGGACCAAGCACCTGCGCGCCGAGCAATCCGGCGAACACCGCGAGTCCGGCGAGCCGTGCCGTCACGCCCCCGGCTCCCTGACCGTGATCACCTGGTCCGCCTTGATGTCCTCCAAGACCTGCTGAGCGCCGCTTGGCCAGCGAACCGCGATCTTGGACACGATTGATTCGGATCCCAGTCCGAAATGAAGCCGGGGATCGTTGGCAGACAAGTACCCGCCAGCCGTCGTTGAGTAGCGCACCTGCTCCCCTCCGGACGTCGTCCGAACGCTCACGCGAGCGCCTTGGCCATCGCGGGCGCTTGAGCCGCCGACCAGCCGGACCTGCAGCCAATGACTCTCGCCCGCGGATGCGTTCGAGTAGAGCACTCTCGGGCTGTCGTCGAGCACACCCACGACAAGATCGATATCGCCGTCATTGTCCAGGTCGCCGAAGGCCGTGCCCCTGCCAGCGATGCTGGCTTGGAAGACCGGTCCCGCCGCTGCGCCGATGTCGACGAACCGGCCCGCCCGGTTGAGCGCGATTAGGGGAGGCTGCAGGTAGGCCAGTCCCGGCTCCATCAGCTCGACGTTGTCCAGAACGTGGCTCTGCGCGGCGAACAGGTCCTTCCATCCATCGTGGTTGAAGTCCACGAACTTGACGCTCCACCCCGACAGCCGGGCCGTGATCTCGGCCAGGCCTGTCTGGCGTGTCACATACCCAAACGTGCCTGCGCCCTCGTTCCGGAACAGCGGGTAGAGTTCCTTCGCAAGGGCTGTTGCCACCACGTCCGGACTCCCGTCGTTGTCATAGTCCTCGAAGTCTACGCCCATTCCAGCGAACGAACCGCCGTCCTCGTTGTAGGCCAGTCCCGCGAAGAGCGCCTCCTCGGAGAAGCCGTTTGGGCCCTGGTTGAGGAACAATTGCTGAGCCGTCGAATCGTTGGCTACCACCACGTCCGGCAGCCCGTCAGCGTTCGCGTCGTTGAACGCGACGCCGAGGGCCTTCCCCCGCGATTGGGAAACGCCCCATTCCCGCGAGACGTCCGAAAACGTTCCGTCACCTTCGTTGCGGAGCAGCACGCTTGCTACGGCGGGGTATTCCCGCGGAGAGCAATAGACTGGGATCTTCTCGCCGCATGTTCTGCTCGTCTCGAGGCTCCAATCCAGGTAGCGGGTGACGAACAGGTCTAGGTCCCCGTCCAGGTCGGCGTCGAAAAACCCGGCGCTTGCCGACCACCCGGGGACGTTGGCTCGGGCAGCCTCGGTGCGATCCTCGAAAGCGAGGCCGCCCAGGTTGCGATAGAGGATGGTGCCCCCGTAGCCTGTCACGAACAGGTCGACGTAGCCGTCGTTGTCGTAGTCTCCGGTGGCGGCACCCATGCCGTAGATGCCCCGGCTCGCAGCGCTGACAGCGGCCTGCTCGGTCACGTCCTCGAACGCTTGGCCCTGCCGGCTGCGGTACAGCCGGTCATGCAGCTCGGGCCCTGACCGGTCGACAAACAATCCGTCCTCGCCCTGGACCAGGGCACCGCCGTTCACGAAGAAGATATCGAGGAATCCGTCGTTATCGATATCCAGCAGCGCCACGCCGCCCCCCATCGTCTCGACGAGGTGTTTCTGAGGGGTTGGACCGGCGTGGTGCCGGAATGCGATCCCAGACGCGCCGCTGCGGTCTTGGAAGTGCAAGTCGGCCGCCACTAGCCCCGACAGTCCTGTACCGAGCACTCCGATGCAGAGGTGCAAGCAGTTGCGAGGCGTCACGGCAAGGCGCGTATCTCCATAGGCTAGGGTAGTATACGACCGGGATGGGCTGGTGGAGCCGCTGAGAACGGGGCTGCGTCTGCTTGCGGCGTGCGCGGGTTCGTTCGCTGCCACGCTCTGCGCTGTGGACGGCTTGGCGGAGGAGAGGGCTCCGTTCGAGACTCTGTACCGGGAGGCGTACGAACGGCGGCTTCGCGAATCCGGTCCGGAGCACCCCGCCACGGTTGCGAGTCTCGTGCGCCTAGGGGTGCTGCTGCGCACTCACGGCCGGGCCGAGGCCGCCGAGCCGCTGCTCCGGAAGGCGCTGGAGGCAGACGATCCGACCAGTGCGGCTTTCGGGGACACCTTATTCGAGCTTGCCGAGACCTTGGCCGCCGTCGGCCGGGACACCGAGGCGGCTGGCTTCTACGACCGTTCCTTGGAGCTCGCCGGATCCGGGTCAAGGAGTGCGCAGATACTGCTGAGAATCGCTAGGCTCAGGGAGGACGGCGGAGACACAGCCGGCGCTCGGCAAGCGTATCTGGAGGCACTGGAACGTTTCGAGACGGATGCACCCCTGCCGGCCGACGAGCAGAAGACCCGGGCCGCAGCCCAGAATTCCTTGGGCCTCTTGCTCGAGGCGCGGGGTGATTTCGACGGAGCCGAGGCGGCGTACCGAAGTTCTGCGGAAGCCCACGCCGAGGCATTTGGAGACGAGCACCCGGCCACGGCCGCCATCCGCGCCAACCTGGCCGGCATGCTCGCCATGCGCGGGGAGGCGGCTGATGCAGTGGCCTTGCTGGAGCGGTCGGTCGCGGTCCTTCGAGCCGCATACGGAGCGCGCCACGATGACGTTGCAAGGCTTCACAACCGGCTCGGCGAGATCTACGAAGCGCTCGGCCGGCTGGACGACGCGGAAGCGAACTATCTCGCGGCGCTGGCGGCGTGGGACGAGCCATCGCCGTCGCGGGGACAGGCGCTGGCGGATCTGGGCCGTCTGGCGGGAGTCCGGAACGATACCGCGGCTGCCGAGGCTGCTCTGGCCGAGGCGATCCGATTGCTGGAGCCTGCCGGGGATGGTGTGGCGATCGACCTTGCCGAGGCGTTGGGCTCCTATGGGTCCGTGCTGCGGGAGTCGGGCCGGCTGGACGAGGCCGAGCCGGTCCTTGCCAAGGCCCTCGCGATCCGCGAGCGGGCACTGGGCGCGTCCCACCCGGATGTAGCGCTGTCTCTGGTAGGGCTGGCGGGCGTGCTGCACCTGCGTGGCGACCTCGCACGGGCCGAGCCCATGTATCGTCGCGCACTCGACATCCAAGAGGGAGCGTTGGGGCCAGACCACCCGGACGTCGGGGAGACCCTTTACAACCTCGCGCACCTCCGTAGTGCATCCGGCGACGTGGCAGCCGCCGAGGACGCATTCGAGCGAGCGGCGGAGATCTTGTCCGCAGCCTACGGGCCGGGTGACCCGTTCGTGGCCGAGATCCGCGCTGCGCTGCGAGCGCTGCGCTGAGTCGCCGGCACGCACGAGAGCGCGCGGCGGTGCCTTGCGCGCGGTGTCAGCGGGAGGCTTTCGGAACCGGTCGCCGCAGCGTAGCGAGACCCCTTGGCCCCAGGGCCATTTTTTTGTCCGAGTCCGAGGCAGTGCACGACAGTAGCCGGAGGGGCAGCGGCAGCCTGCTAGAGTTTGCGAGCTCGGCATGGTAGCGCTGTCTGCTGCGAGGACTGGACATTTTGTTGTCAGTCTGTCAG
>JAJEHF010000173.1 GCA_022823865.1 Bryobacterales bacterium | reverse complement strand
CTGACAGACTGACAACAAAATGTCCAGTCCTCGCAGCAGACAGCGCTACCATGCCGAGCTCGCAAACTCTAGCAGGCTGCCGCTGCCCCTCCGGCTACTGTCGTGCACTGCCTCGGACTCGGACAAAAAAATGGCCCTGGGTGTACCGCCGACCGATGGGCACGCTTCGTGTCCGGGTCAGGGAAGCGGAGTCCGGCCAGTCGACGGAGGCCAGAATCCAATTGCGCGCGTCCGACGGCAAGGCGTATGCGCCCGCCGACGCCTTCCACAGGGTCGCGGCACGCGCTCTGGACTTGGATGCCTTTCACACCACCGGCGAGTTCTCGCTGAGGCTGCCGGTGGGCGAGGTGTCCCTGCTGGCCACGAAGGGTTTCGAGCGCTATCCAGTGCAGCTGACCGCTCAGATCGAATCAGGAGCCGTGGCCTCCGTGATGATCGATCTCGAGCAATTCACGGACTTCGGCGCGCTGGGATGGTACAGCGGCAGCGACCACGTGCACATGAACTACGGCGGCAACCTGCGCAACACTCCTGAGAACCTCCTCTTCATGGCCGCGGCCGAGGATCTGGACATGGTCGGCGAGAAGATCGCCAACAAGGACAACCGCATCTTCGACCACCACTCCTACCGGGGGCCTTTCGACGAGCTGCGCTCGACGGCTGGACAGATCTTGTCTTGGGGGCAAGAGTACCGGCCGCCGTTCTATGGGCACATCAATTTCATCAACCTCACCGAGCACCTGCTCTCCCCCTACACCACCGGCTACGAAGGCACCGCCATCGAGAGCCTGTATCCGAGCAACACCGATATCTTCCGCTTGGCTCGGAACCAGGGCGCGCTGGGCGGCTACGTGCATCCCTTCTCGTCCGATCCCGAATCGAGAGGCTACGGGGCGGCCCGCGGCTTTCCCGTCGATTTGGCCCTTGGCAGCTTTGCCTATCTCGAGGTGATGACCAGCGCGCGGCACGCCGAACACACGGCTGCCGTCTGGCACCGGGCCCTGAATTGCGGCTTCAAGGTTACGGCGTCGGGAGGGGAAGACTCGATCACGGACCTCCACCGCACGCCCATCATCGGAGCGGCCCGCATGTACGCCTACCTGGGCGACAGGCTCGAGTGGGGTCGCTGGGTCGAGGCGGTCCGAGCGGGGCGCACCTTCGTGACGAACGGCCCTCTGCTCCAGCTGGCCGTCGACGGGCAGATTCCGGGCGGCGAGATCCTACTGCCGGCCGAAGGCGGGAGCGTTGAGGTGGTCGCGCGCATGGATTCCGCTTTTCCCGCCGACAAGCTCGAGTTGATCCGCAAAGGCAACGTGGTGGAGCAGATCCCGCTGGATGACGGTGGCCTCTCAGGCAGTCTGCGCAAACGGATCCGCGTCGAGGAAAGCGGGTGGTACACGCTGCGGGCATCGACCTCGGGCCCGGTGCTGCCCGTTGACGACAGCCGTTTGTATGCCGAGACCGGGCCGATCTACGTGTACTGCGGCGATCAGCAGATCCGCTCCCGCGACGATGCCGAGTACTTCGTTCGATGGATCGATGACATAGCGCGGCAGGCCAGCGCCCATCCGGGGTGGCGTTCGGAGCGCGAGCGCGAGCACGTGCTGGCGCAATTTGAGGAAGCTCGGGCGATCTTTGTCCAGAGGGCAGAGGAAGCCGCTCGGTGAATTCGGGCCTCCCTCACGGCATCGGCGGACTGGAACGCTCCGGAAACGTCACGAACCCTCGCCCCCGTGCGTCCAATTGAGTGTCAGCCGCCTGTTGCGCGACGGTTGTGCCAGCCCAACCAACGGAACCAAGCCTCAACATCTGGTGGTATGGATCCGGCACGACGCACTGCTTACGGGCGATAATGGAATCTGTCAGCACACAGTGATACGTGGCGGGTGCTTGCCGGGCGCGATCCCGGAACACCTTGCTTGGGGCCGCCGCGCAGGAGAAGCACCATGGAAGTCCACCCCGACGCCGGGCTAGGCCCGGTGTCTAGCCGCTGCCCCAGCGGAGCGCCGACGGGCGCGCGGCCGGATCCACCATTCGCAGGCCGAGGGCCCAAGCTGGCGTCTGCGCTCTGTATCGTCTCGGTCCTGCTTTGGAGCCCGGCAGGTGCGCGTGGCGCCGATCTGCCCGCCAACGCCCCTACTGACCAGCAACTCGGGGCAGCTCTCGCAGCTGCGGAGAGACTGCTCGAAATGGGGCGCGGAGAGGAGGCGCTGACGCTGATCCGGCCGGTGGCCGAGGCCAGGCCAGACTCGCACCAGGCAGCCTTCACGACGGGACTGGCCGCGCTGGCTGCGGCCGATGTCGCGGTCGGGAAGGGCGTCAAGCACACGGAGTTGGGGGTGAAGGAGAATTACAACCTCGCCGTCCGCTCGTTTCGCGGGATGCTCGTCGCGGATCCCTCGCAGCTGCGCGTCCGGCTGGAACTGGCGCGCGCCCTGTTTTCGCGGGGCAATTGCATCCAGCCTCCGTCCAACCTGTTCAAGCACTTGCTCGGCGACGACTGCTGGGCGGCCGAGCAGCACTTCATACGCGTGCTGGGCGCCGATGTGCCGCCGCAGGTCGCCTTCAATGTCCGGCGCTTTATTCAGATCTGCCGCGCTCGCAAGCGCGCGACCGGCAGCCTCAGCCTGGCGTTGGCGCCAGACACCAACGTGAACACATCCACTTCGGCGCAGACGGTGAACATCTTCGGTTTGCCATTCCAGCTTGACGACCAAGCCCGCGCTACCAGCGGCATCGGGGTCGTCGCCGCATTCGGCTCCGAGATCCAGAGGCCGCTTCCGAAGTTCAAGTGGATGCCTGGCGCGGCAGTCCGACTTCGCGTGGGCGGCTCGGTCTTCCGCCGCGAGTACTCCGGGGGAGAGTTCGACGATTACAACTACGGCCTGTATGCCGGCCCGCGTTTCATCACTTCCAAGGGCCAGATGAGCCTTCTGTTCCAAGCGGACAAGCGCGCCGTCAACGGCCGTCCTTACAGCCGCCAATACGGGTTCCGCTTCGAAGGCGTGCGACTTGTCACGCGACGGCTATGGGTGGGGGGCAGCGTGGAAGCTTCCCGCCAGACGGCGCTTGGCACGCAGGGTGCGATCGGCGGGCCGGGCTTCAGCTGGAACGCCCAGTCGTTCGCAAGCTTCGCCGTGTTGCCATCGCTGAACGTGCGCTTCATGGCGGGCTCGGGCCGGGAGAACACCGACCGCCTGGCGACGCGCCACCGCTCGCGATGGCTGGGCGTGATGGGCACCTATGACCTGCCGTTCGGCTTCACCTTGACTGGCGCACAGCAGTACTTCCTGACCGATTTCGATCAGCCGAATGCGCTTTTCAGCCCCGAGCCGCCGCACACGCGGCTGTGGTTCACGCGGGCCGCTCTGCACAACCGGAAGATCCAAGTCATGGGCTTCTCCCCTTCGCTTTCTCTCATCCGCGAGAATAGGTCCTCGAACCTCACGCTCTACCAGTACCAGCGTTACCGCGCCGAGGGCGGGGTCGTGCGGGTGTTCTGAGCGTAGTCCCCCGGCGCGGCCCGCGCAGGCGCGGTCCGCCGACTCTGCTCGGCCGCCTGCGGCGTGCGTTGGTAGCATGGGAATCCGCCGTGTCTACCTCGAGGCAGAGTCGCCTATGGGCCGTCGCGGCCGTTGCGACGCTCGCTCTCGCATTTCCAGCGGCGGCCGGCGAGTCGGCGGAGCAGGTTCCCGAACCCTCCGCGACCGAGCCGGAGGGCGAGGCAGGCGAGACGGAGCCGCTCGCCGGGTCGGACCGCACCGACATGAACCTGCTCGGGGAGACCTCCTCCGAAGCAGGCGAGAGCCGGCGCAACGAGAACGTCCAGTTCAACCTGGTGGACAACAACGCGCTGAAGGAGCTCAACATCCGCCTAGGCACGACCGCCACGATCGTCTCGGAGTTCGCCGTGGATCGCGGCTATTTCGGCTCCGAGTACGGCAAGCCTCCTACCCCGCCGGTGCATGCCGGGCCCGCGCGAGGGTCCGGGTTTCACGGCGACGCGTTCTGGCGCCACAACAACAGCGTCTTCTCGGCCCGCTCGTTCTTTCAAGTCGGCCCGGTCAAGCCGGCCCGCGAGAACTTCTACGGCCTCAATCTAAGCGCCCCCGCCGGCCCGCTCGGAGCGCTTACCCTGAGCGCCTCGCAGAACAAGATTCGCGGCAACGTCAACGGCAACGTGCTGGTGCCGCTGCCCGAGGAGCGCACGCCGCTGGCCCGCGATCCGGCCACCCGCGCTGCAGTTGAGCGGATTCTCGGAGCGTATCCCAAAGATGCGCCGAACCGTCCGGACATCGCTGACCGCGCACTGAACACAAACAGCTTGCAGAGTATCAACACGGATTCGGCCCGGATCCAACTCGATCGCGCGGGGCCGCTTGGCGGCAATCTGGCGCTGCGCTACGCGTGGACCGCGCAAAACGTCGATGCCTTCCAGCTTGTGGTTGGACAGAATCCCGACACGGACACCAAGTCGCATGCCGCGCGCATCACTTGGAGCCGCTCATTCACCCCTTCCACGATCTTGGAGCTTTCGTCGGGGCTGGATCGCCTCGGGTCGCTGCTGCTCCCCGCGGAGGGGGCGCTGGGCCCGATCATGATTGGCCGCGCGCTAACCAATCTCGGGCCGTTCCCGATCATCCCGCTGGATCGTGCCCAGAATCGCTTCCGCCAAGCCGCCACTCTGCGGCACACCCGTGGCAAGCACGAGATCACCGCCGGATTCGCGCTGACGCGACTGCAGTACAACGGCGAGGAGCCTGACGGAGCGCGGGGCATCTTGGTATTCCGCCCCAATTTCGGCAATGATGCCATCACCAACGTGCGCTTCGGGCTGCCAAGTCGGTTGATCGCTTCGCTCGGATCCACGTACCGCGGCTTCCGCAACTGGCACAACAGCTTCTTCCTCGGCGACCGCTGGCAGGCCAGCGACCGACTCACGTTCCATCTGGGGCTGCGCTACCAGCCGTTCACGCGCCCGATCGATGTGACCGGCCGGAGCGAGCTGGCCATGGGCTCGGACCTGAACAATTTCGCGGGCACGTTCGGATTCGCCTACCGACTGCCGGGCGAGGCAGGCGTGATTCGGGCCGCCTACGGCACGCACTACGGCGACATCTTCCCGGTAACTTACGGGCAGGATCGGCTCAACCCGCCGCACACCGTCACATCGGTGATCCTCCGGCCCGACCTCGCCACGTATCGTTCGCTGCTCGACCACTCCAAGCGGCAGCCGGGCGGCCGCTCGAGCAAGATCGAGCCCGGGCCGGACCTAGCTGTGCCGTACTCCCACCAGTACAACTTCAGCTGGGAGCGGCGGCTTGGCTCGGACTGGAGGCTGCAGCTGGGCTATGTCGGCAGCCGCGCCCACAAGCTGATCATCACGTACTTCCTCAATCGCGGCCGCGAGGTGCCGGGCATGCTGTCTACCGTCGCCAATCTGAACGATCGGCGCGCTGACCAGAGCATCTACGAGCACCTGTTCATCCACAACGGCTCGCGCGCCTACTTTGATGCGGGCAGGGTCACGCTCACGACACCGAATTGGCGGGGCTTCACGCTCAACTCCTCGTATTGGTTGAGCAAGTCCCTCGATCTTGGCGGTTCCTACACCAACACTGCTTCCGGGCCGGACGCGCGGGTGGCGGTTTCTCAGACTGAGTTCGATTCGCACCGCGACCTCAAAGCCCTCAGTGACTTCGACCAGCCGCACGCCTTCCTGCTACAGGCCGGTTATACGGTGCCGCGGAAGGCTTTGGGCGGCTGGGCCGGCAAGCTCTTCGGCGGGTGGATGATCTCCACGGTCTCGCTCCTCAAGTCCGGCACGCCGTTTACCATCGAGTCGGGGTCGGACGGCCCCGACTTCGGAAATGTCGACGGGCGCAGCGGCGACCGGCCGATGCTGCTGGATCCGTCTGTGCTGGGTCGCGTCATCGGCTCGCCGGACACTTCCGAAGCGTTGCTGCCTGGCAGCGCCTTTCGCTTCGTCAACGCCCCGCTCGAACAGGCGGGCGACCTCGGGCGCAACACCTTTCGCAAGGGCAAGATTGCCAATGTCAACGCGTCGCTCTCGCGGCGCTTCGCGCTGGGATCGGACAATTCGATGGAATTACGGGCCGAGTCGATCAATTTCTTCAACACTCCGCAATTCGCGGAGCCGGGCAAGACACTGACCTCACCCAGCTTTGGGCAGATCAACAACACGCTCAATGACGGCAGGACGTTCCGGTTCCAGCTGAAGCTGTTCTGGTAACCGGGCCCGCAAGCTGGCCCCGGCGCGGCGCAGCTGTCACTCCTGCAGGCGCATGGTGAAGCTCTCGGCGTCGAATTGCATGCGAAACAGCAGCGGCGCCCTCGACTCGTCGCGGCCGAAATATGCCGACAGCTCATGCTGAGATCCCGGCCCGCGCACGGAGACCCGGATCTCGTCGGCGAGCTGGCGCTGGCCGTCCCATACCAGCCAGCGGGTCTGGGCATGCTCGAGCCGGACTCGATAGCCTGCGCCGAAGAAGACCGTGCTTGGAGGCGGGATGCGCCCGGCCGCGAGCTCGGTCCGCAGGAAGTACAGGAAGGCCAAGGCGTCCCGGGCGCAGTCTTGGACCGGGGTCACGCCGGGGCGTGCTTCCTCGGCCTGCTCCAAGTTGATGCGCTCGACCGCGTTCGGTCGGAAGCGCAGCAGTTCGTTGGCTCGCTTGTTGCCGTGGAGGATGTGCTTCGTGAACTCCTGGCCGCACATCTGCTCGTCGGAGCGCGAGACGGCCCGGTCGTTGATCTCGATCTTGGGCAGGCTGGCTTGGAGATCGAATTCGAAGCGCCAACCCGGATCGGTGAAGCGCGCCTTGAACAGCGCCGAGCCGAAGCTGAGCCCGCTCGGCCAATGGATGGAATAGCGCAGCTCCTCGCTCGCGGGAATCGGGCCGGGAGGCGCCTGCGCTGCCACGGGCGCCAGATGCAGGCCGACTGTTGCGAGAGCCGCTGCCGACAGCGCCTGCAGGAGCCTAAGCCTCGGTCTGGACCAGGATGTCACCGCCGTTGTCGAGATCCCGAGCCGCCGGCGTCACAATCGTGCTCTTGGAAACGTAGATCTTCGCGCCCGTGTGCATGGCTTTGCGCATGTCTCCCTCGCACACGAAGGCCACCGGCCGGACCTTCGGTGCCGGCGGCGGCGGGTCAGCTGTTGTGGCCGTTGGCGCTGGCGGCGCAACGGCCGGAACCGTAGCCTCCGGGCCGGGCGCCGCAGCCGCTCTGCGTTGTAGGAAACGGTCCACAACGGCCCCGACCGGGGAAGCTGCCGCGGCCGGTGCGCTGGCAGGCGTCTGCTCCCCGCGGCTGGCCAGATACTGGTCTACGCGTGCCGCGACTCCGGATCTGCCGTTCTCGGACGATGCGGCGGAAGCGGAGTCGGTCGGTCCGCCTCCGAAGTCACTGCCGCTGGCGACCGCCGCAAAGTAGCGCTTGGCCTCCTCGCTCACGAACGCTTCTTCGGCCGAGCGCACGTGGCGGGCGATCCGCTTGACGTGGAACAGGTGAGTGGGGCCGATGTTGTCGCCGGTCGAATTGCCGGCGATCGCGCCGCAGCCCAAGGTCATCGAGGGCTCGATGCCGGTGGTGATGCCCGTGGACCCTTGGGGCGCCGGGGTGTTGGCCAGCACGCGGAATGCCGGCGCTCGACGGCCATACTCGCGGATGTGCTCTTCATCCTCGGAGTAGATCACGCAGGTGTGCCCGCGCCCGCCGAAGTTGAGGACGGCGACGCAGGCATCGACCGCTTCCTCGAAACTGTCGACGAAATACACCGACAGCACGGGCGAGAGCTTTTCTGCCGACATGGGATGCTCCCGGCCGACGCCATCGATCTGCAGCGCGAGGATCCGGGCCGATTGCGGCACTTCGAAGCCGCTCATCTGGGCGATCTTCTGCGGCGACTGTCCCACGCAATCCGGATGGATGCGAAACGACTCCGTGAACAAGCGGGCTGCAAGCAGCTCGGATTGCGCCTCATCGCAGCGGTGGGCGCCGTTGGCTTCCAGAGCCGCCCAGATCCGATCGCTGTGCTTGCGGTGGGCGACGAGGGTCTGCTCGCTCGAGCACACCGTGCCGAAATCGAACGACTTGCCGTCCACTATGGATGCGACCGCGGCCTCGATATCGGCCGAGTCGTCCACTAGCACGGGCACGTTCCCGGCGCCCACGCCTAGCGCGGGCTTGCCGCTTGAGTAGGCGGCCTTAACAATGCCCGCGCCACCGGTGGAGAGAATGATGCCGACGCGCCTGTGCTGCATCAACTCGTTGGTGCCGGCGATGGTGGCCTCGTCCACGCATTGGATCAAGCCTTTCGGCGCGCCGGCCGCCTCGGCGGCCTCGGCGAGGATGCGCGCTGACTCGCACGTACAGTTGCGCGCGCGGGGATGCGGGCTGTTGACGATGGCATTGCCCGCCTTGACCGCGATCAAGCACTTGAAGAAGGCCGTCGAAGTTGGGTTGGTGGTGGGCAGCACGGCGGCCACCACGCCCACCGGCACGGCCAATTCGGTAATACCCAGTTCCGGTTTTTCGCCCAGCACGCCGATCGTCTTCAGCGGGGCGATCTTCTGGTGCAGCAGGTCGGCGTTGAGCAGGTTCTTGGCAATCTTGTCCCGTACGTTTCCGTAGCCAGTCTCTTCGACCGCCATGCGTGCCAAGCGTTCGGAGTGCTCCCGCGCCGCTTGCGCCATGGCTGCGACGATGGCGTCCACCTGCTCTTGGCTGAAGCTCTCAAAGGCCTGGAAAGCAGCGTAGGCGGCCTCGACCTTGGTGCGTACCTCTTGGATGGAACGCAGATCGCGATCTTCCAGCATCGCGCTTGGCTAGTCGTCCGGCCCCTCGGGCAGCACCAGTGCCACCTCTGCGTAGGGGCCTGGGATGACATGGACGCTAATGAGTTCGCCCAGCCTGCGGGCGGCGGCGGCCCCGGCGTCGGTGGCGGCCTTGACCGCGCCGACATCGCCGCGACACGTGATCGTCACGTGCCCGGCGCCGATCAACCGCTTCCCTTCCAGCGTGACCTCGGCCGCCTTGACCATGGCGTCGGAGGCCTCAACGGCTGACACCATGCCCAAAGTCTCGATCATGCCCAAAGCTTGCATCGGGAACAGGGGGGCAGCGGGCCTCTCAGACTCCAACGGTACCACAGTGGCGCTACTCTCCCCGGAGTCTCGCGCTCGACCTGAGTCCCCGGACTCGATCTCACTGGTGGCGGGACAAGGCACGTTTCCTTATGCGATGGCGGCCCCTCGACGGACGCCACAAGCTTTGGACTTTTATGTATAAGTGAGGCAGTCTCAACCGCACCACGGATATGAGATCGAGTCGACCGAGGCAGCCTCATACTTGAGCAACTGTATATTTCCTATACCATCGCTTGATATTCGTACAAATTTGCTTTAACTTGAAACTTCGATGACAGCTTGCATCCAATATCAGCGTGTGCCTCCGTCGCACCAGTTCTTTGAAGAGCAAACCGACATCTCGGAGATTAAGGCCCGGATCGTGAGCAAGTACTTCGATGCGTGGGCATCGGTGATGAGCGGGGCAGTGTCACGACAGCTTGACAAACGAATCGGCTACATCGATCTGTTCGCTGGACCTGGGGCCTACCGTGACGGGAAGCCGTCGACGCCACTCCTCGTGCTCCAGTCTGCGATCAAACAGCCTCGCGTCAGCAATTCCCTCGTTGCGTACTTCAATGACGGCAATCAGGAGAACGCTGACGCGCTTCGGAGAAACATCGGGCGGCTTCCGGGTGTCCAGCAGCTCTCGCACAAGCCGGCAGTCACCTCGCGTGAGATCAACGAGGAATTTGTGAAGCAGTTCCGGCGAAAAAAGCTACCGCCCTCTTTCACCTTTATCGATCCGTTTGGCTACAAGGAGTTATCGCTCGACCTCATTGAGAGCGTGATTAGGGACTGGGGCTGTGATTGCGTGTTCTTCTTCAACTACATGCGCGTCAACGCAGCTATCACCAACCCCGCCCTAAGAGCAAACGTAGATCTGCTCTTTGGAACCGAGCGAGCTAACGACTTGCGCGAGACACTGCCAAGTTTGAACGCGCAGATTCGACAAGCGACGGTACTAGATGCCCTGGTCGCCATAATCAAACAGCTGCAGCCAACGACGTATGCTCTTCCCTTCATCTTCAAGAGCAGAGGTGCTGAGCGGACATCACACATGCTCATCTTCGTCTCGAAGCACTTCAAGGGTTACTCGATCATGAAGGAAATTATGGCCAAAGAAAGCTCAGCCGATGATCAGGGTGTTCCCTCGTTCACCTACTCGCTGGCGGACGCATCAACGCCTTTGCTGCTGCCGTTCACCCGGCCATTGAGCGATCTCCGTGCGAGCTTGCTCGAAAAGTTCGCCGGTCAGGAACGAAACCTAAGGGAGATCTACGAGGCGCACAGCCCGGACACTCCGTTTGTAGAGAAGAACTACCGGGATGTGCTGAGTAAGCTCGAGCGCGAAGGCGTCATCCGTGCCCGTTCGAAGCAGGGCCGGCGAAGACTTGGCACCTATCCGGCCCACGTGTTTGTCAAGTTTCCAGCAGGCGAGCATCATGGCAACTAACTCAACAATCGAATGGACCCAGTCTACTTGGAACCCTGTCGCCGGATGCACGGTCGTCTCGCCGGGGTGTGTCAATTGCTACGCCATGCGTCTCTCGCGTCGGCTCGAAGCGATGGGACAGTCCAAGTACGAGGGCCTCACACGCATTGGTCGCGGCGGCGCCGTGTGGAACGGTCGAATTCGCCTCGATGAAGAGAGCCTATCCCTCCCAGCCAAATGGAGTTCGGGGCGGATGATTTTCGTGAATTCGATGTCTGACCTATTTCACCAGTCCGTGCCGCTGGAGTATATCCAAAGAGTTTTCGACACGATGCGGCGGACGCGCCAGCATACGTATCAGATCCTTACCAAACGGGCTGCGAGGTTGGAGCAACTGGACGACGCTATCGACTGGCCTGCGAATGTTTGGATGGGCGTGAGCGTGGAGAGTTCCGACTACCGGTCCCGGATTGATCACCTGCGTCGTACCGGTGCAAAGATAAAGTTTCTGAGCCTCGAACCCCTGCTCGGGCCCTTGGACCGTTTGGAGCTAAACGGAATCGATTGGGTCATTGCTGGGGGTGAGAGTGGGCCGGGCTCGCGACCGGTCGATCCAGACTGGGTGCGGTCGATCCGGGACCAGTGTGTCACTTCAGGGGTCACTTTCCACTTCAAGCAGTGGGGAGGTCCGAACAAGAAAAAGACAGGGCGCCTGCTGGATGGTCGAACTTGGGATCAGTTCCCGTTGACTGCTACGGCAACCTCCCCCTGACCGGAGCGCCGGCCTGCTTGCCCTAGGAGCACTCACATCCCGGCTTCGTCGCGACGGCATCAGCTCCCGGCCTGGTCGTGTCCATCGTTTTCCCGCCCGAAAATCTCACCACTCGGCGATGGACGCTCCGCCTGGGCTAGCCACCACCTGATGCGCGAGTCCCAAACCGCCTTCGGCCAGCGGTTGGCATTGCTGCAATGCCGTCCGGGACCGTACAGGGGGCAACGGCCAGGCTCGAGGATCAGGGGGCGCTCAATTGAGCTAATCAATACATCGAGCCGGACATCACCGCGCAGTCGCGTCGCTCATTCTGACGCAAATCTTGCAGAACCGATGATCCGTGATCATCAGCCCACTACCAGTTTCGCCAGCTCCTTCTCGTCGAATTCAAATCCCAGGCCGGGTCTGTCCGGAACCTCCACGTGGCCCGGCTTGTAGGGCAGCGGCACGCTGAGAATGGCATTGCCGAAGGCCCGAACGTAGGACTCTCCGCCTTCTAAGATGACGGCGTTGGGCGTCGCGGCGCAGAGGTGGATTGCAGAAGCGCGGTACGGCGCCGAGCCCATCGAGGAGTGCGGCGCGAACAGGATGTTGTAAGTGTCCGCCATCACGGCGATCCGTTTGGTTTCCGTGATGCCGACGCGCGAAGTGTCGGGGTTGACGATGTCGCAGGCGCGCTTCTCGAACAGATCACGGAACTGGAATCGATTCGAATACTGCTCGCCGGCGCAGATCGGCACGTCCATGCGGTCCGCCAGGATGGCGTAGGCGCCGTAGTCCTCGGGCATGAGCACGTCCTCCCACCAGCCGAGGTTGTCGATCTCGTCCAGTTTGCGCCCCACACGAGTTGCTTCGGCAAGGGTGTAGCCCGCGAGCGAGTCGACCAATATCTGTCCCTTGCCCAATAGCACCTCGGCGGCGGCGAAGACGCGATTGACGTCGCGGGCCTGCTCCCCGCGGCCCTTAGCGAGGCTCATTTTCTGATTCGGAAAGCCGCGGTCGAGCAGTGCTTGGGAACTGTCGCGCACTTCCCCCGGCGATCCGCCGCCTACGCCTTGGTAGGTGGGAACGCTGTCCCGAAACTTGCCGCCCAGCAGTTGGTACACGGGCATGCCGGCTGCCTTGCCGACGATGTCCCACAGGGCGATGTCAATGCCTGCCATGGCACGCGTGTAATAGCCGCTGCCATAGCCGCGCAGGCGTTGCGTCGAGTACATCTTCTCCCAAAGCGCCTCGATCTGGCGAGCGTCCTGGCCGAGCAGGATCGGGCGGAACATGTCCGCGATTACGGTCTGCACGACCCTCGGTGTCATCACAGCGTGCGATTCACCCCAGCCCACCACGCCTTGGTCAGTCGTGACCTTGACCAGCAGAGTCTGCCGATACCCTCCCTGCCGGACCGTCTCGGCTCGTTCCAGGCGGTTCCACAGGCCGACCCCGCCGGTGGTCGCACCGAGCGGCGTCATCGAGACGAACTGGTCTTCAGGCTTGCGTTCTGGCGGGTCCCGCAGGATCAGCGTCTCGACATCAGTGATGCGAAGCGGCAGGCCGATCGATGCGGCGGCGGACCGCAGGGGAGCGAAGCCCGTAGTGCCGCCTACGAGGCCTGTCCCAACTGCGGCACGGAAGAAGGATCGTCGATTTAGCATTGTCTTCATGCCTACTGCCCCCTCGAGCGCCCGCAGTTGCTGGCAGGCCGAGTCGGGCCGGTCGTAAGAGCAAGATTACCGCCCGAGAATCCAAGTGGCAAGCGTCATCGAACCAAACCGAAGCTCCCGGCTAGGGGCGGCAACAAACGCGGCTTAGAATCACCGTTCACAATCATCCGGAACGACAGAGCCCGTCGCCTAGGATCTGCAACTGGCCGAATTCGCGAGACCGCTCGATATTCGGCACACGATACAAGCAGATTGTTGTTGGTCCTTGGGAACGCAGTCCACACTTCGTCGTGTTCTTCATCGGGCGGCAACACGAATCATGGATCTTGCGACAACTCCTTGTCGGTCAGCGGGTTGATCCACTGCAGTCGCGGGAATCGGGCGAAGTCGTTGTCGAATGAGACCAGCGTTGCCCCGTGGGACAGTGCAAGCGCTGCTGGGTGCGCGTCGCTTGTCAAGTTACCGGCCGCCCCGGTCTCCTCTAGCAAGCCCCGGAGAAGCCGCATGTGCTCGTCCGCCTCTTGGACGATGCGAACGTTGGGATGAGCGAGCCACCGATCAACCCACTTGCAAGCCTCCCCGGCCTCAAGTGGTCTGGGGAAGATTGACGGCCAAGTGGTTAGGCGCAGGAATCCCAGAATCACGTTCCACGCCAATCCGACGGGTTCGTCGCTCCCCAATGCCGCTTCCCAACAGGACCGTGCTTTCCTATGACGCTTCGCCGAACCGCCAATTGCGTAGTGCGAGACACTCAGGTCTACGATCTTCTCTTGTGCTGTTCGAACTTACGGAGCGTCTGCTCGTCTTCTAAGCTCGCTGCGATCAACAGCGCTCGATCAAGACCCATCGCTGGAACGCCTAAATCAGTCACTTCCTCAATGTAACGAGGAGGTCGCCGCGAGGCTTCGTTTATGGTTGCGAGTCCCGCTCGCAAGACGGTGTTGGCCGCCATCGTGAGAGAAACGCCCCTTGACTCGGCTAGCGCCCTTAGATCTCGGAGTATGTCGTCGGACAGGGCGAGTGTTGTTCTCACTAGCGCATCCTAGCATCGTTCAGAAGGGCATCGATACATCAACACGTAGCTCGTTTGGCTGTCCGTCGACGTTCCGGACTTGGAGGCGACTAGGGAGAATCAGAGAGGCACGCGCCGTCGAATGGACTAGTCGGTAGCTGGACTCAGGATTACGCGACCTAGTAGAAGAGCAGACACACCGGCGCGTCGATCGAGAGCTCGACTCCGGTAGGCGTGAGCGCCCCGGTCACGTCGTCGAGAGCGAAGAGGACGATGTTGTCGGAGTTCTGGTTGGCAACGAGGAGGTAACGGCCGTCGGGGCTGAAGGCGAAGTTGCGGGGCCATTGGCCGTCGGTCGCCACCTGTCCCTTGGGCGCTAGCCGATGCGTCGACGAGTCGATGGCAAAGACCGCGATCGAATCGTGGCCGCGATTGGAGGCATATACGAACTTGCCCGAGGGGTGCACGAGGATCTCAGCGGTGTAGTTCTCGCCCTCGAATCCCTCCGGCAGAGTGGGGACTGTTTGTGCGACGCTGAGCGCTCCGGCTTCAGCTTCGTAGTCGTACACCGTCACAGTGGACGCGAGTTCGTTCACCCCGTAGGCGCTCCGCCCGCTTGGGTGAAGAGCGAAGTGCCTCGGGCCGGACCCCTCCTCGACGGTCACGCCGGCCGGGTCGTTTGGTGCCAGAGTGCCCGCCTCGGGATCAGCTTGGTAGATCTTGACTTGGTCCAAGCCGAGATCGGAGAAGAATGCGAATCGGTTGTCTGCCGAGAAGTCGGCCGAATGGGCGTGGGGCCGGTCTTGCCGCTCGTGCACGCTGCTGCCTTCATGTTGGAAGAACGAGCTTGCCTCGCCGAGGGAGCCGTCCTCATTGACCGGAAACGAAGCGACGTTGCCGCCCTTGTAGTTGGCGACGATCAGCATGCTTCCGCTCGAGTCGATGTTGAGATGGCAGGGCCAGCCTCCGCGGGACGAGACCTCGTTCAGCTTGGTCAGTGCCCCGGAGTTCGCGCTGACCCGAAACGACACAACCGACCCACTTCCGTCTTCGTCGAAATCGTCAGTCTCACTCACCGCATAGAGGTATTGCCCGGTCGGATGCAGGGCGAGAAACGACGGTTCCCGCATTTCCGCGACCAGCCCGATTTCTTCCGCCGTTCCGGATTCCGAGTCGAACCGATAGGCATAGATGCCTGCGCTCGTCTCGCGAGTGTAGGTTCCGACGTACATCAGGTGCTGTGAGTCGTTGGTGCTAGAAGGCATGGGCTCGTCGACGCCGCAGCTCGCCAGCAGTACCGCGAGGAATGTTGCCTTCACAGCCCGGCGTGCCATCTTCTCTATGCTAGGCGCTCATGTAGCTCTCGGGCATCAAGACCGTGCAGGTAGCATCGCTGAGCGTGATGCGAGCTGGTAACTCGCCGATCACCTCGCCATCCACTTGGAGTTGCACCGGGTCTGCCGCGGCCGGCTCGAGTACCACGTCCTCACGAGATTCCAAGCGAACGCCCGGGCACTTCGACATCAGGCGGCACATCGCGGCTGTCAGGTAGCTGCCGTACGCGAGGCGGTTGGCACCAGGATACTGGGCCGTGACGAAGTGGTCGGCCAGAAGGTTCGCGCCGGGCGTGAGCACGAGTCCGCCGCCGTACAGACGGCTCTTCGAGACCACCACCAAGCCGCACGAAGGGCTGCCCGTGCCGCTGGTCGCAGCAGCAATCCTTGCCCGGGGAAAGCGCTGCAAGGAAAACTGTGCACAGGCCAACCAGAACGCGGCTTGGCCCAATCTGCGTTTCAGTGGCTTGGATACGCGATCCGCAACGGCGGCGTCCAAGCCCGCGCCGCACATTAGCAGGAAATAGCGGCTTGAGCCACAGCCGCCGAACTCGGCCCGACCCAAGCGAACCGGCTTGGCAACGAGTTGGGGAAGCAGGCGAGCTGCCCGGATCGGATCTGTCGGCAGGCCGACCTCATTGGCCAGCACGTTGGCGGTACCGCCGGGAAGCACCAACAGAGCAGGGGACGCCCGCCCCGCCAAGGCCTGCACGACTTCGTTGACCGTGCCGTCGCCGCTATAGACCGCGACTAGATCACAGCCCCCGGCGGCGGCCCTCTCTGCCAGCTCCGTCGCGTGGCCGGGCAGTTCAGTGGGTGCCAGACTCACATCCCGGACAGCTGCCGACAGGATCCGTCGAATGGCGTCTAGCTTCGATTGTCCGATACCGCGCCCGGCAGAAGGATTACAGATACACACTGCCCGACGGTAGGTCATGTGTGACTTTTCGATGATAGACCCGATAGTGGATAATGGCCCCGATGGCGGACACTCCCGCGCCGGATCCTGTCCCAGAGGCGGCGCGGCGGAGAGTGGCTGAACTCCGGGCCACGCTCGTGCACCACGAGCGGCTCTACTACGTCGAGAACCGCCCCGAGATATCGGACGGCGAGTTTGACCGCCTGATGCGCGAACTCCAGGCTCTCGAGAGCCTGCACCCTAGCTTGGTCACCCACGACTCGCCGACCCAGCGCGTGGGCGGAACGCCCCGGCAAGGGGTGGAAAAGGCCAGCCACTCCTCGCAGATGCTCAGCTTGGACAACGCCTTCGACGAAGGCGAGCTGAGGGATTTCGACCGCAGGGCTAGGGAGCGACTGGGGGCAGACTCGATCACATATGTGGGCGAACTGAAGTTCGATGGCGTCTCGCTGGCATTGCGCTACCACGACTGCCGACTCGAACTGGCCTTGACACGGGGGGACGGCAGGCAGGGCGAGGTGGTGACTCCCAACGCCCGCACGATTCGGTCTGTTCCGCTTTCAGTCCCCGCCGAAGTGGTCAAGAGCTGTGGCCTGGCGGCCAGCTTCGAAGTGCGCGGCGAAGTTGTCATGCCGAAGGCTTCCTTCCAGAAGTTGAACGCGGATCCAACGCTTAAGGAAAAGTTCGCCAACCCCCGCAACGCCGCCGCCGGTGCGTTGCGCATGCTCGATGCGTCTGTTACAGCCCGGCGCCGATTGGACTTCTTTGCCTATATGCTGCTGGTCGACGGTGTCGAGGAGCGCCCGACGCATTGGGAATCGCTCGAGGTCTTGCAGGAGCTAGGGTTCAAGGTTGACCGAGGGCGGGATCGCCTTGACGGAGCGGATGCGCTGCTGGCGTTCCGTAACAGTCGGCTGGCAGAGCGGGAGTCGTTGCCTTACGAGATCGACGGGCTCGTCTTCAAGGTAGACCGGGCCGAGCTGCGGCGACTACTCGGCGCGACGTCCAAGGCCCCGCGCTGGGCGATCGCCTGCAAGCCGGTGGCCCAGCAAGTGGAGACGGTGGTCAATGACATCGATATCCAGGTCGGCCGCACGGGCGCGGTGACGCCACGAGCACTGCTCGAGCCGGTGCAGGTCAGCGGCGTGACGGTTTCTCGGGCCACTCTGCACAACGAGGATGAGATCGAGAGGTTAGGACTGCAAGTTGGGGACAGAGTGCTGTTGGAGCGCAGCGGGGACGTGATACCGAAGATCCTTCGCGTCGTGCAACAGGGAGAGCGTCGGCGGCCCTTTCGGATGCCTAGCACGTGCCCAGTGTGTGGGACGAATGTGATCAGGCCTGAGGGGGAGGTGGTGACGCGGTGCGTCAATAACAGCTGCAATGCTCGTCTGCAGCAGTCGATCGAACACTTCTGCTCGCGCTCTGCGATGGACATCGACGGCATCGGAGAGCGGATTGCCCGCCAGTTGGTAGAGCGCGGCTACGTGAACGACATCGCGGATCTCTATCAACTACAGGAGCAGCAGCTAGCTGGACTGGAGAAGGACTTGGTGATTCCTCCCGTCACTGCTGAAACGGCCCAGATAGTCGTGAATACGATCGAAAAGGCCAAGCTCGAAGCCACTTGGGCTCAGGTCCTCGAGGGCCTCAGGATTCGGAACGTCGGTCCGAAGACGTGCGATGCAATTGCTACGCGATTTCCGACCGTGGAAGATCTCCGGGCGGCAAGCGTCGACGATCTGCTCTCGGTCAAGGCTGTCAACAAGCCCGCGGCTTCCGCGATTTCCGACTATTTCGCTGATCCCAAGGAAGCGGAACTCTTCCGTGCCCTGCGACAGGTTGGACTAGCGTGTCTGACGACTTCGGAACGCCAAGACGACGAATCCTCGCGGGCCGAGGACTCAAGCCCGCCAGAGCGCCCACAGACGACAGAGGAACTGCTCCAGCGCATCAAGGACTTCGCGGAAGGGATCGATACTTGGAGCCGCAGGGCAAGCAAGGACCAGGATGCAGTGACGGGTCTCACCCGCGACGTGGTCCGAGACCTTGTAGCCGAGGGCACTCTCACGGGATTGCCGGGAATCTTCGCACTAGATCCCGCGAATTTGGAGGGCCGCGGTGCGGCTCGTCGCACGGTGCTCTTAGGATCCAAGTCCGCATGCAAAGTGCTGGAAGGCATGAGCCGGTCCAAGCAGGCCCCCCTGAGCTCGCTGCTATTCGGCTTGGGAATCCGTTACGTTGGTGAGCGCACCGCGAGTCTGCTTGCAAGTCACTTCGGAAATCTGGATGCCATCGCGCGTGCGAGTGAAGAGGAACTCGTTGAAGTCGAGGAAGTGGGGCCGAACATCGCGAGTGCCATCCACAGCTTCTTCAGGGCGGAGTCGAACAAGGACCTGATCGAGCGCCTTCGCCGTGCAGGTCTGAACTTCGCCGATGACGCGTCTACCCCCACCTCGTCAGCCCAACCGTTCAGCGGCGAAGTCTGGGTCATCACCGGCACGCTGTCCGGAATGTCGAGGGACGAGGCCAAGGCGCTTATTGAAAGCCGTGGCGGCAAGGTCACGAGTAGCGTCAGCGCGAGAACGGACTATCTGCTCGCTGGCGAGAAGGCGGGTTCCAAGCTACAGAAGGCGCACCAGCATGACGTAGAGGTAGTAGACCTCGACCAGTTGCGGAAACGGGCCGGTAGGGACGGTCCGGCAGGGGCTAATCCGGGGATCGAAGCATGAGTCCCGTCGTAGAAGTCTTGTTCGTGTGGGTCCCGATTTTGGGTGCGATCGTATTCGTGGGTTGGTTCGCTCGCAAGTGTTCGCGGGAAGGCCTCGGCGTTCTAGAAGTCCTGCTGGACCGGCGGTTCATGATGGTGTTTCTCTACACCGGTGCGTTGCTTGCGATCTATCTCTCGACGTTCCACTTCTTCTACCAAGGACTGCGCTAGCGACCGGGATGCTGGCTGGTCTGCGGCCTTTGGGTGCTGGGTGTCACCGGATCCGTTGGCCGGGCAGCACACCCCAGTGACGCCGGGCCGGGGCAGTGGCCCGGCGGATCGCCTTGAATTTAGTGTCGCCGGTGCGGCTAGTGGTAGCGCCTGTGGACCGCGAGGAGGCGGCCCTGCACTTCCACCTGCGAGGCGGGAACGATGATCGGGTCCATCTCGACGTTGGCCGGTTGCAAGCGTACCATTTCGCCTTCGAGATAGAAGCGCTTGAGCGTAGACTCCGCTCCGTCCACGACCGCGACCACGATCTCGCCGTTGTGGGCGTGGCGGGTCTTCTCGAGTAGGACGTAGTCCCCGTCGAGGATGTGGTCGTCGATCATTGACTGCCCGGTCACCCGCAAAGCGAAGACGTTGTCCACGGTGAGCAGCGGCGCGAACGACAGGGTCTCGCGCTCCGGGTACTGCTGCAGCGGCGCGCCCGCCGTGATCGTGCCCACGAGCGGAGCGGTCAGCTCATCCCGCCCCTTGTGGAACGAGTACAGCTTCTGCCGGTTGGCACGCATCTCGTCGTAGTACTTCGGCGAGATCTCCAGCGCGCGGCTGCGATTGAAGCTACGTTCGAGGTAGCCCTTCTCCTGCAGCACCTGCAAGTGCTTGTGGACTGTCGCGACGGACGACAGGTTCATGTTCTGAGCGATTTCTTCGAAGCTCGGGCTGTAGTGATTCTCGGCGATGAACTCCGCCAAGAAGTCCAGCACTTGCTTCTGCCTTTTGGTTAGAGCCACGATGCCCTCCCTTTCTTTGCCATTTATTCTAGAACACTAGCGATGATTGCGCAACCCCATTGTGAAATTTCTTATTTCTGTTCGAATTTTGAAGCTACAATCGGGATTCATGCAGGTTTCCGAGATCCAGGCTCAGCTGTGCGCCCAAGGGCTTGACGGCTGGCTGCTGTTCGACCACCACGGGCGCGACCCCATCGCCTATCGCGTGCTGGGGCTAGATTCCGGCGGGCATGTCTCGCGTCGCTGGTACTACTGGATCCCCGCGACCGGAGAGCCGGCCAAACTCGTGCACGCGATCGAAGATGCCCGGCTCGACAGCTTGCCCGGTTCCAAGCTCGTCTACTCCAGTTGGCAGTCGCATCATGAGCACCTCGGAGCGATCTTGGCGGGCAAGGCCAGCGTCGCCATGCAATTTTCGCCGCAGTGCATGATTCCGGTCGTCTCGCTGGTGGATGCGGGCACCGTCGACTTGGTGCGCTCCTTCGGGGCCGAGGTCGTGTCGTCAGCTGCGCTCGTGCAGTATTTCGAGGCGCGCTGGAGCGAGGCCCAGAGAGACTCCCACTTCGAGGCCGGCCGTCGCGTCGACTCGATCCTCAAGGAGGCGTTTCAGCAGATCCGCCACGACATCGACGCGGACGGAGCCAGCGGCGAGTACCGCATCGCACAGTTCATCGTTCGGCGCTTCCGGGAATCCGGCATGGTGACGGTTGACAGCCCGATCGTCGCTGTCAACTCCAACAGCGGCGATCCGCACTACGGACCGGATCCGGAACGCTCGCGGCCCATTCGGACCGGGGACTTCGTCCTCATCGACCTGTGGGCCAAGCTGGATGCCCCCGGAGCCGTGTATTACGACATCACGTGGACCGGCTTCTGCGGCGAGCGCCCCTCCGAGCACATGCAAAGGGTCTTCGAGGTAGTCACCGGCGCTCGCGATCTGGCCCTGCGCACCGCTGATTTAGCGATGCGCGAGGGAAAGGTGATCCAGGGCTGGGAGATTGACAAGGTCGCTCGGGACCATATCGCCGCCAGCGGCTACGGCGACGCCTTCGTCCACCGCCTCGGCCATTCCATCGGTGAAGAGGTCCATGGCAACGGTGCCAACATGGACAACCTGGAGATGCGCGACGAGCGCCCAGTGATCCCGGACACGTGCTTTTCGATCGAGCCGGGGGTGTACCTGCCCGAGTTCGGCGTCCGCAGCGAGATCGACTGCTTCGTTCAGGCGGATAGCGCGGTGGCCACCGGCGCGGTCCAGGCCGAAATCGTGCGGATCTGAGCGACGGGGAGGGCTATCCGGAGCTACTCTGCTCCTGTCTCAACCCATTCTCGGGTGCGGCCGGACTCGATCACTGCGTCGCACACCCTTTGCGTCTGGAGCGCGCACTTGAAATCGGGCTGCGTGTGGTTGCCGGACTCGACGCCTGCCACGAAATCTGCCAGGGCATTGAGGAACGTGTGTTCGTATCCGATCGTTGTCCCGGGCACCCAGTACTTGTCCATGTAGGGGTGCTCCGAATTCGTCACGTGGATCTTGCGCCAGCCAGTGAGGTGGTCTTCGACCTTCTTCCCTGACTGCTTCTGCTGGTACTCGAAGAAATGCAGGTATTCCGGATCCTCCAAGTCGAAGAACACCGACCCGTCCGCTCCGTTAAGCTCGAGCGTGTTGTAGTTCTTGCGGCCGCGGGCGTAGCGCGTCGACTCGAACGTGCCCATCGACCCGTTTGCGAACTCGGCCAGGAACATGCAGGCGTCGTCGATACCGACGGGCTGCACTTCGCCAGTATCGGCATGCATGCGCTCGGTGACGAACGTGCGCGTGCTGGCGACGACCCGAGCGATGGGACCGTTGAGCCACATCGCCGAGTCGATGGAGTGGGCGAGCAGGTCGCCGGTCACGCCGGAGCCGGCCACGTCCACATCTAGGCGCCACGTTCCAGCGCCCCCTTGGGGGACGTCTTCGGAAATGGTCCAGTCCTGCAAGTACGTGGCGCGGTAGTGAAACGGCTTGCCGATGCGACCCTCGTCAACGATCTGCTTGGCCAGCGAAATCGAGGGCACGCGCCGGTAGTTGTACCAGACCATGTTGGGAACGCCGTGCTTCTCGACGGCCTCTACCATCTGCTCGGCTTCGGCGACGGACATCGCCAACGGCTTCTCGCAGCAGATCATCTTGCCCGCTTCGGCGGCTGCGAGGACGATGTCCAGGTGCAGGTGATTGGGGGCACAGACGTCCACCAAGTCCACGTCATCGGCGGTGGCCACCTTGCGCCAGTCGGTCTCGATCCGCTGGTAGCCCCAGTTGTCGGCGAATGATTGCGCGTTATCCCGATTGCGGGCTGCGACTGCCTGCAGCACCGGTCGGTGCTCGACTGGGAAGAAGTCGTTGAGACGCTTGTAGGCGTTCGAGTGGGCGCGGCCCATGAAGCCGTAGCCGATCATTCCGATGCGCAGTTCTTTTGCCATGAGTGGATTTCCTCTGATTCCGTAATGCTAGCCATGCCCAGCCGAGAGCGTCAAGCCACGGGGCTGCTAGCCGTTGTTGGAGCGGCCTGGGCGTGTGTGCGAGAGGTCTCGTCCGACGCGAATCCCGCACTCCGCAGGCCGCTGGCAGTGTAGCAAACCGCTGCGTTCGTACCGGGCCGCCGCGGGCGTGCATCTGTCGGCGCGGCGGACCCGGCCGAACCGGGCCGTGGGTCCAGCTTGTCCTTGGTACCGGAGCCAGGAGTCCCGACCGCAGCGAGGCCGAGGGAAGCGGACTCGCAGTACCTCCAACCGGGATTTGCCACACTGGAGCTTGGCTTGCACACCCCTTGAAATCCTCGACCCGGGATCGAGCGCGGCCGGTGCCAGGGTCGGGCTCTTCGACTTCGACGGGACGCTATCCCTGATCCGCGCGGGATGGTTCGACGTTATGGTGCCGATGATGGTCGAGACGCTGCTCGATCTGCGCACTGGCGAGTCGGAGCAGGAGCTTACGGAGCTGGTCGAGGGGTATGTCGGCCACCTGACCGGGCGGCAGACGATTTACCAGATGATCGAGTTCGCCGAGCAGATTGCCAAGCGGGGCGGGACGCCCAAGGATCCGCTGGAATACAAGCACGTCTACTTGGACCTGTTGATGGACAAGATCCGCCATCGTCGCGAGGACTTGCGGTCTGGGCGCGTCGATCCTGACGAATTGATGGTGCCCGGTGCGCGCCGCCTGCTGGATGCCATGCTGGAGCGCGGGTTGAGGCTGTACTTGGCAAGCGGTACTGACCAGCCGTACATGCAGGAAGAGGCGCGCCTGTTGCGCATCGACTCGTACTTTGCCGGCGGAATGCACGGAGCGTTGGACGACTACAAGAACTTCTCGAAGAAGATCTTGGTGGAGCGCATCATCAGCGAAAGCGATTACGAGGGATCCGAGTTCCTGGGCTTCGGCGATGGCTTCGTGGAGATCGAGGTCGTCAAGACAGTTGGTGGCAGCGCGGTGGGTGTCGCCACCGATGAGCCCGACTGCGTGGCCGTGGACAAGGTCAAGCGCGACCGGCTTGCTGCTGTCGGCGCTGATTGGATCGTGCCCAACTTCAATGCGCACAATGAACTTATGGCGGCCATGTTCGGCGCTTCCTGAGGGGACTGCCCGAAGTTCCGCCTCCGTGGCTCTTCAACATGCAATCGAAATTCCCGGCCTTTGACCGTTCGCGTCTGAACATCCGCCCGCTGGCCGAGCGCGCGCACGACATGGATCTCGGTTATCTGCTGGGGCTTGACCAGCAAGTTGAGGAGGCTGACCAGCGGTTGCGGGAATCCCTCGAAGTCGTTGCGCCAAGGCTCGTTGCCGGCGACCGCAGTGCGCGGATCTTGATGATGGGCGCGCACGTGATCAAGTCCGGCGTCTCGCGACAGGTGATCGACCTGCTGCGGCGCGGAGCGTTCACGCACGTGGCCATGAATGGCGCCGGTGCCATTCATGATTTTGAGCTGGCGCGCATCGGCGCCACCACCGAGAGCGTCGCGCGCTACATCCGCACCGGGGAGTTCGGGCTCTGGGACGAGACCTCGATCCTGAACGATTGGGCGGTGGACGCGGCTCGGCTGGGCTTGGGCTTGGGAGAGAACTTCGGGCGCCGCATTGTGGCCGAGGAACTCCCGCATCGCGACGTAAGCATCCTCGCCAACGCCTACGAATTGGACATCCCGGTCACCGTCCATGTGGGCGTCGGCTACGACATCACCCACGAGCATCCCAACTGCGACGGCGCGGCCTACGGGCAGGCCAGCTACCGGGACTTTCTCGTATACACCAAGGCGGTTGAGAGCCTGGAAGGCGGCATCATGGTTAGCCTCGGGTCGGCGATCATGGGCCCCGAGGTCTATCTCAAGGCGCTGGCGATGGCCCGCAACGTGGCACACCAAGAAGGCCGCCGAATCGCCAACTTCATGACCGCGGTCTTCGACTTGGTGCCGATCCAGGGCGACGTCCACACGGAGCTGCCCAAGTCCGACCCCGGCTACTACTTCCGCCCGCACAAGACGATTCTCGTGCGGACGGTCGCAGATGGCGGCCAAAGCCTCTACGTTTGCGGAGACCATCGCGTCACGGTTCCGGCGCTTCGCAAGGCAGTCTTGGCGGCGGCCGACAGCCGCACGGAATGACTTGTTCCGAAATCCTGGCACGTGCGTCGAGCGTCCGAGCGCTGGTGATCGGCGATATCTGCCTCGATCGATGGTGCAAGTACGACCCAGAGTTGGGGGAGCCCTCGCGCGAGACCGGAATCCCGCGGTGCGCGGTCCGGGAGACCACGTCGACGCCAGGGGCAGGAGGCACGGTGGCTGGCAACTTGGCAGCCTTGGGCGCCGGCCGGGTCAGCGTCCTCGGAGCCGTCGGAGCGGATGGCGCCGGGCTGGACTTGCGCCGTGCGCTGGCGAGGGCCTCAATCGAGCATGACCTACTGGTCGAGTCCGCAGACCTGCAAACCTTTACCTACACCAAGCTGATCAACTGCGAGACAGGCATCGAGGATCTTCCCCGGGTCGATTTCGTCAACACAGCGCCGCTGTGCCCTCATGCCGAGCAGGCAATCGTTGCGAGTCTGGAGGAGTGCTTGGACGATTTCAACGCTGTGATCGTGGCCGATCAAGCGGAGACCGATCACGGCGGGACTGTCACGCGTGCGATCCGGGAGGCCGTTTGTCGGAGTGCGTCCGTGGCCGGCCGTGCCGTCTTCGTAGCCGATTCTCGCCGGCGCGTAGAGCACTTTCGCGACGTCGTTGTCACGCCGAACGAGTCGGAGGCTGCGGCCGCCTGCCAGAGGCAATTCGGAGTGGTCGACTTCGAGCGGCTGCGCCGGACGATCGGAGGGCCGGCGCTTGTGGTCACGGCGGCCGAGCGGGGAGCGTGGCTCTTCGACAGGGACGGGAAGCGTTTGCTCCCGGTGCCGGAAGCTGCCAAGGCAGTGGATCCGTGCGGAGCGGGGGACAGTCTTTCCGCAGGGTTCGCGCTCGCGTTAGCGGCGGGTGCGGAGACTGAAGCGGCACTGCGGTTTGGGATAATCGTAGCCGGCGTTACGGTCGGCAAACTAGGCACGGGCAGGGCGACCCCCGACGAGGTGCTCGCCTTGGCCGCGACCGCGGGGCAGGGCATGTGAGCGATGGCCTTCGCTAGGGACTACAAGCAGCGGTTGTTGGCCGCTCTAGAGACAGTCGATCTGGATCGGGTCGAGGCTCTGATCGATGTGTTCCGCAGGGCGCGCGACGAGGATCGGCAGATCTTTGTGTTCGGCAACGGCGGCAGCGCTGCGACTGCCAACCATTTCGCTTGCGACATCGTGAAGGGCGCGAGCTACGGCCAGAAGAAGCGCTTCAAGATCATGTCGCTGGCGGAACAGATCCCGACCTTGACCGCCTACTCGAACGATGTGGGCTACGAGAGCGTATTCGTGGAGCCCCTGAAGAACTTCGCCCGGCCCGGTGATATCGCCATGGCCATTAGCGGGAGCGGAAACTCGGAGAACGTGGTGCAGGCGATCAACTACGCAAACTCGATCGGCTGCTACACCGTCGGCCTGAGCGGCCTCAGTGGCGGGCGTCTGCGCCCCAGCGTCGATCTCAGCGTCCACATCTCAGACGACCACATGGGCCGCGTGGAAGACGCGCACTTCGTCGTGTGCCACATGGTCTGCTATCACTTCATGGACGGACAAGTGGTCGGATGATCAAGGTGGTGTGCTGGAACATCGGCAGGCGGCTGGAGCCGTGGCGCGAACTGGTGCAGATGGCTCGTGACGGTGACGCGGATTTGGCGCTGTTGCAGGAAGCGGGAAGCCCGCCGGGAGAGTTGGTGGATCAGATCGATCACATGGACGGGGTGTTCTGGAACCGGCAGCTGTATGACCGTTGGCCGCTGTTCGTGAAGCTGACTGACCGAGTCACCGTCGAGCCGTACCGACAAGTGCCTCCGACCGGCGAACTCGGTGAGGACTTGATCGGAGTCAGTGGAATCGGTACCATCGCCGCCGCGAGAGTGCTCCCGCACGGCAACGAGGAAGAGTCATTTGTGGCAGTCTCGATGTACGCAAGCTGGCTGACGGTTCATCCGTCTACCAACAGCAGTTGGATCTACTCGGACGCCTCCGCACATCGAATCATTTCGGACTTGTCCACGTTCATTGGTCACACCGACCCTGCGAAGCACAGGATCTTGGCTGCGGGCGATCTGAACATGTTCTACGGGTCGACCGGTTGGAGGTTGTCGCTGCCGGATCGCGAGCGCACGGTGTGGGATAGGATGCAGGCGCTTGGGCTGGAGTTTCTGGGGCCGCAGTTGCCGCACGGTCGTGAAGCGGAATCCGATCCAGACGATGTACCGCCGGACACGAAGAACGTACCGACGTACTATCACCGGGGCGGGCCGGAAACTGCGGTGAATCAGTTGGACTACGTGTTCGCGTCGCGTGGATTTCACGAGAAGGTATCGGTGCGCGCGATGAATGAGATCGACCAGTGGGGATCGAGCGATCACTGCCGCCTGCTGATCGAGGTGAAGGGCAACGGCGAGAGTTGACAGCCGCTGATCGGACCGCCGCGTCAGCGACGTTAAGTCACGCGTCCAAGCGCCAGATGCCGACCCTCGGCGGTGTCTCCGCCAGTGCGAGTGCCGGGGGGTGTCTGCTAGAGCGGAAGTCGTCCGATGCCGATCGGGATGCCTCGTCCGACGCGGCCCCGGTTGTTGCGGTCATTGCGCCTCGGATCGGGCCCTGGGCCAATGTTCGACCGTGATCCGGTAACGGAGCCCAAGTCTTGCAACTCGTCCTCCGAGAAGTGCAGGTCCTGCTCGAGCAGCATCTCGATGTGCGTGCCGCGGTCAAGCAGGGCGTCTGGACCTCTGGTCAGCAGAACCTTTGCCAGCCCTGCGCCCGCGCCAGCGGCGGAGCCTACACCGAGACCGGTGCCGGTCCTGCCGCCGATCACACCGGCTAGGGTGCCTATTGAAGCTCCTGTCGCGGTGGTATTTGCGATATCGGTGGCGTCTTCCCCTTTCGTGCCCTGCGACTTGACGGTGCCCGTTTCGCGGTCGAAGTTGTCGGGAGACCGACCATCGAGCGCATTGGGTCGGCCAGACAGGTCACGGATGACGCCGTTCGGCAGGATCATCTGCTCGAGGCGAATGCGCAGCTGTCCGCGCCCCTTCACGCGCCCTGGGCGTTTGGAGTGAATCACTGTTCCTGACACGTTCGTTCCGGCCGGGATCATGATCCGGCCGTCCACGACGACGGGGTAGACGCTTTCGAGATAGACCGGGTCGCCCGGCTCCGAGTGCTTGGAACTGATGCTGTTGATCATGACCAACGGGACCCGCGTTCCAGCCGGGACGACGGCCCCGGGCACGGTTGCCTCAGCCTCTGCGGGAGCCTCGACCGCTTGCGCATCGGCTGCACCGACGGATTCGCCCAAGCATAGGCCCGCGAATATCGCGATGGCAGGAATGGTTCCAATGATTCGTTTCATAGCTGCTGCCCTCTCTGCCGCGAAGTGAGATGGTCGGAGCCCTTCGCGCCTCATTCTAACTAGTGAAACGGCTTGCAGGGGCAATGGGTTTCAGGCCAGCGGTCGGCGGCTACCTGCCGGAAGCCCGAGCCTGCTCGGCTGCTGCGAGTCGGACGATGTTGGTAGAATCGGAAAAGTAGCGGTCGGCTAGGCGGGGCAGGTCGGCTGCTAGCCCGCCAAGGTACCAACAACATGCCACTCTATGAATACGAGTGTCTGAAGTGCGGCGAGCGCTTTGAATTGATCCAGAAATTCTCCGACGCGCCCCTCACCCTGTGCTCTCAGAATGGCGACTCGCAGTGTGACGGAGCTGTGCGCAAGCTCCTCGCTGCTCCGGCGATCCAGTTCAAGGGAAGCGGCTGGTACGTCACCGATTACGGCAAGGGCGGGCACAAGCCGGACCAGGCCCGGGAAGAGGGTTCTCCCAAGAAGGACGCCAAGTCCGGCGAATCAAAGCCGGCGAAGTCATCGGACAACTCCTCCGACTCAGCCAGCGCAGCTTCAGCCAAGCCCAAGGGCGGCGGCGAGTCCGCCTCTGCGGTGGCCTAGCGCAAAGCGTCGGCGCATCAAGCTGGCAGGGCGAATGCCTGCAATGCGTCCGTGAACTTGTGGCTGAGCTTGTTGCCGCCGCCGGCTGCGATGACTACGAACTGCCGCCCGGAGTCGGGTCCCTCGTATGTCATGGGGTTGGCGTGGCCGCTGCCGTCGAGCTCGGCCTCCCACAGCACGCTGCCCGTATCCTTGTCAAACGCCCGGAAGCGGCAGTCGTTGCTCCCTCCGATGAACACCAGACCTCCCGCCGTGACGATCGGTCCGCCCATGTTGATCGTGCCCGTGACGGGTATTCCGCGGGCTGTCAGCTCCGGGACTTCGCCGAGCGGAACTTGCCAGTCGTAGTCTCCTGTCGCGAGATCGATCGAGCTCAGCACGCCCCAGGGCGGCTGTTGGCACGGCCAGAGCGTCTGTGGATCCCAGAACTTGTTCTGGCGCACATCGATTCGCTTGCGGCGGTAGGTCACTGATTCGCTCAAGCCTTCGCGCGTGATGATCTCGCGTCCGACCGGACGGCTGGGTTGCTCGGCCCTTCGAGCCTCCATGACGACGATGTCCGCGAGGTTGGTGCCGTTGATAAAGAAGCGGCCCGTTTCGGGATCGAAACAGCCTCCGCCCCATTCTCCGCCGCCCTGGTTGCACGGAAAGATGATCACTCCTCGCTCAGTGCCCGGATGGTACAGCGGCGCGATCTGGTAGCGCGCTGCAAGTTCCTTGGCCCACCGATGGTGTTCGGGCGTTACCGTGGACAGTTCGTCTGGAGACATCGACTGCCTCACGAACGGGGCTGGTTTGGCCGGAACGGGCTGTGTTTCTGCCGGCTGCTCGCCCGGAGCGCAGTGTTGTGGTGCGGGAACTTCCTCGATGTCAAACAGCGGCTCTCCGGTCTCCCGGTGCAGCACGTACACGAAGCCTTGCTTGCTGGTCTGTACCACGGCCGGGACGGTGCCGCCGTCGCGCCGGATGTCGCAGAGCACCGGCTGGGCGCACAGGTCGTAGTCCCAGATGTCGTGGTGCGTGGCTTGGAAGTGCCAGACGTATTCCCCGCTAGCGGCATCCAGCGCCAGCACGCAGTTGGAGTACAGGTTGTCCCCGGCGCGGTCGGCCCCGTAGTAGTCATAGGTCGGTGAATCGGTAGGCACGAACAATAGGCCGCGCCCCGTGTCCGCGCTGAGCGGAGTCCAGGCGACTCCGCCACGGCGTTGCTTCCAAGAGTCCCCTTCCCATGTCTGCCTGGCCGCCGCGTCATCCGGCGGCACTTTGTGCCTCGTCCAGACCAGCTTGCCGCTACGCACATCGAACGCTCGCAAAGTAGGTGCGTTTCCGCCGATCACCGCCAAGTCGCCCACGATCGTGGGCGGGGAAGTCAAGCGCACGCCAACAGTCACCTCGCCGCCTTCGCCGAAGTCGGCGCATGGCTTTCCAGTCGATGGATCCAGGGCGATGAGGCGCCCGTCCAGCGTGCCGTGCAGCAGCCGACGCTCCGAGGCGCTTCGCCAGAGGCTGATGCCGCGATTGGCCCAGAGGTTGTAGCGCTTGGTCAGATCGAGGCCCGGATCGAACGTCCAGCGCTCGCTCCCGGTCTCGGGGTCTAGCGCGAGCACCCGGTTGAACGGCGTGGTGACGTACAGGCAGCCGTCCGCCATCAACGGCGTGCACTCGTACGCTGTGCGGGTCGGGTTGCGAGAGCCGTCGCTGACCTCCCCGCAGCGGTGTGTCCACGCCAGTTGGAGTTCAGCGACATTGCCGCGGTGGATCTGGGCCAAGGGGCTGTGCCGTGTTCCGCCGGCTTCGCGTCCCCATTCGGGCCACTCGCCGCCGGCGGACCGGCCGCAAGAAGCGGACAGGGTGCCCAGCGCGACGGCGCTTCCGAGGCTTGCGTTGAAATCGCGGCGAGTGAGCGGCGCGGCCATCGCAACCTATGGTGACCGCTCGTGCGGCCCTAATGCAATCCGCGCTAGCGCCTGCCCCCGTTGGAGGCCAGCGTAAGGAATTCTTCCCTGGTCTTCGGATTGTCGCGGAACACGCCCAGCATCGCGCTGGTAATCGTTGCCGAGTGCTGCTTTTCCACGCCGCGCATCATCATGCACAGGTGTTGGGCTTCGCAGACCACTCCGACCCCGGCTGGCTGGATTGCGTCTTGGATCGTTTCCGCCACCTGTTGCGTGAGACGTTCCTGGATTTGCAAGCGGCGGGCGAAAATGTCGACGATCCGCGCCGTCTTGCTCAGGCCGATGACCTTTTTCTGGGGGATATAGGCGATGTGCATGCGGCCGAAGAACGGCAGCATGTGGTGCTCGCACAGCGAGAACACCTCGATATCCTTGACGATGACCATCTCGTCGTAGGAGACGTCGAACATGGCCGACTGCAGCACTACGTCGGGGTCTTGGTCGTAGCCTTGGGTCAGCTCGCGCATGACCTTCGCGTAGCGCATGGGAGTTTCGCGCAAGCCGTCCCGATCGATGTCTTCGCCCAAGCTTCCAAGAATGTGCTCTGCGCAGGCCTCAATCGGATCGGGTGAGTCCGAGCCGGGTTCTGGGGTGGAGCCTTCCGGGGCTCCGTGCGGTTCGAAAGGTTTCATGGCAAGTCTGTGGCGGCCGCCGGTGTACTGCGAAAGCTGTTGCGTGGGGTCTCTTCCAAGCGCAGGCTGGCCAGGCACAGCGGCTGGCCGGGAAAATAGTCTGGCCAGGCCGCGCGCAGCCAGCCTTCGATTACAACCAGCAGGTTTTCGGAAGTCGGGACAAGCTCTCCGAATTCAGTGATTTCCGAGTTGAGATGGGTGTGGTCAACGCGCCGGATGACGGCGGCTTGGACCCAGCGGTCCAAGGCTGACCGCTGCACGACCATGCCGCTGCGCGGGTCCGGCTCGCCTTGGACGCTGACCTCGAGCGAGTAGTTGTGTCCGTGCCCGAAGGGGTTGGCGCACTTTCCGAAGATCTCGCGATTGCGCTGCTCGCTCAGCGAGGGCGCGCACAGCCGGTGCGAGGCGGCGAAGCCGTACCGTTTGGTGAGCGTGGTCACTTCGCGTGCGGCTCGCAGACTTCCACGAACAGGTCGTCGCTCTCGTGCAGGCGGATGGAATGCAGCTTCGAGCCCAGCCTGCCGATCGGTTCGTCAAGGCGTTGCCAGATGTCGTCGGCGATGTTCTCGGCGGTCGGCACGACTTTGTCGAACGGGGGGACCTCGTGGTTGAGGAACCGATGGTCGTAGATGTCCAAAACGTGTTCTCGAATGACTTCCTTGAGTTCTTTCAGGTCAAGGACCATGCCGTGGACCGGGTTCACATCTCCGCGCACGGTGACCTCGAGCACGTAGTTGTGCCCGTGACCGCTGGGACGGCTCTCTAGCCCGTACAGGCGCTCGTTTTCTTCAGGCGACAGCTCTGCGCTGGAACATACGTGCGATGCCGAGAACTCGGCCTTGCGCGTGATCAGCATCGCTGCGAACTTGGCGTGAACCCCTCTCGGCGGATAGAGTGGAACTGTACCTTCGATTATGGCACGCATCAGCAGGGAGACCGCGGTCTACGGCTTGGCGCTGGCCCTGGCCATCGTGATGGTGTATCGCGTGCAGGGCTACCTCCGTGTCTACGACGTCTCGGAAGGGGACCGCGCCCCGGGCTTCAGCGTGACCGACGACCAAGGCGTCGGAGTCAGCTTGGAAGACTACGACGGCAAAGTGGTGCTGCTAAACTTCTGGGCCACCTGGTGCCCGCCCTGCATCCAGGAGATGCCCTCTCTCGATGCGACCTATCAGCAACTGCGCGATCAAGGCTTGGTCGTGGTCGGCATCAGCGTCGACGAAGACCCTGACCAGTACCGCAGATTCTTGGAGAGCTCGAGGGTGAGCTTCCCGACGGCCCGGGATCCGGAGCGGACCGTCAGCGTGCGGTACGGCACGATGAAGTATCCGGAGTCGTACCTGATCTCGCGAGAGGGCAGGGTGCTGCGCAAGTATGTCGGCCCCGAGGACTGGCAACGGCCCGAGATTGCCAACTACCTGCGATCGGTCTTGTGAGAGACTTGATCCGAGCGGACTTGACGCGCGCGGCCGGCTGGCCGCAAGATACAACGGAGGTCCTGACATGCCACTGCGCCTGATCCTAGCCTTGGCGCTATGCGTCTGCCCCGCGCTAGCGCAGCAGCGGACTGTCAGCTCGAGCACGCGCCCGGGCGTCAACGACAACGCCGATGGCGCGCTCGAGGGAACGCGCCCCGAGAAAGTGCTCAAGGTGGTCAAGGCCAAGGGCACTGTGACTGCGATCAACCTGCAGCAGCGGACTGTCAACCTGGCTTTGGCGAAGACTGGTGCGATCGAGCTATCGTTCGCCCAGCCTCCGGGCCGCGAACATGTCAAGGCCGGCAAGAAGGCTGCCAAGCGCATCGGCAAGTCGCGCCTGCGGTTGGAGGAGGTCCCCGTCGGCGCCAAGGTGCGGATCCAGTACTACCCGCTGATCAGCCAGTTGATGGAAGTAGTGCTCGACTAGGCAGCGGCGCCGGCCGCATCGGGGAGCTGCCGGGACAGGTAGATGCCCAGCCCCATGTCGTCGATCATCTGAAGCTGGGCCTCCAGCCAGTCGACATGCTCCTCCTCGTCCTTGAGGATCGTCTCGAACAGCTCGCGTGAGGCATTGTCGCCAGCCGCGACTGCGTCCTTGATGGCGGCGTTGAGGATCCGCACGGCGTCGTACTCCAGCTGCACGTCGTTGCCGAGCTGTTCGTGGACGTTCTGGCCGACGTTGAGCGGGCTGAGCTCGCCCATGCCGGGCACCCCCTCGAGAAACAGGATGCGCTCGATCAAGATCTCGGCATGGCGCATCTCACCGATGGCTTGCTGCTTAATGAACGCCCCGAGCTTGCTGTACCCCCAGTTGTCACACATCTCCGCATGGACGATGTACTGATGGATCGCCGTGAACTCCCCCTTGAGCACGCGGTTGAGGTGTTCGATGACCTTGGCATCACCTTGCATAGTCCGATTATAGGGGACCCCAGCGGAGCCTCTGGGTGCAGGTACATTTTTTTGTCGATACGTGACTCGTCTGATGGGACCGGATCGTTGCTCGTGCAACTAGGGCAGCCTGTCGCTGGAGTTGCAAGGGCCTGCGCGAAGGGCGCTGGACCGCTCTTCGCAGCGCCCGGCAGGGGGC
>JAJEHF010000138.1 GCA_022823865.1 Bryobacterales bacterium | reverse complement strand
CCGAACGCCTACTTCGCCAAACTGGGCCTGCCACGCCTCCATGTTCGATAACAGAGGAACCGTTCGAACCGCCGTATACGGACCCGTATGTACGGTGGTGTGGGAGGGGTGGAGCCGCGAGGCTTCCCCCTATCCCGATTGTATTGACGCGTGGCGGTGAAGCGCCTCGTCGTGAATGCCGATGACTTCGGCTTCACGCCCGACGTCAACGACGGCATCCTGCGCAGCCACCTTGACGGGATTGTCCGCTCGACTTCCCTGATGGCGAACGGCCCCGCCTTCGAGCAAGCCGTGCGGATCGCCCATCAGCACCCGGGCTTGGGAGTGGGCTGCCACCTGACGCTGGTGCAAGGCGAGTCCCTCGCCTCGCCGGGAACTCAACTGCCGCGCTCGGCAGTGAGGCTGCTGGCCAATCCGCCCACCCTGCACGAGGCGCTGCGCGAGTTCGAGGCCCAGATCGAGGCCCTGCTCGATCACGGGATCCGGCCGAGCCATCTCGACACGCACCAGCATGTCCACTTGCTGCCGGTAGTGCTGGAAGCAGTCGCGACCTTGGCCGACCGATTTCGCATTCGGTGGATCCGCAAGCCGTTCGACACGCCTGTCGGCGTAGCGCCCGTGCTGCGCGCAGGCTTGTCCCTTGCGATCCGACCGTGGCGAATCCCCTTCGAGGAGCGCCTGCGCCGGGCGCATTGCCGGACGAGCGACTACTTCGCCGGCTTCGTCGGCACTGGCACGATGGATGCCGGCTGGCTGGTGGCGCTGCTTGCCGGCCTGCCTAGCGGGATCGGAGAACTCATGTGCCACCCGGGCATCTGCGGTCCCGACTTGCAACGAGCGGACACCAGGCTCAAGCAGAGCCGCGAGATGGAGCTGCGCGCCCTCTGCGCGGACGAAGTCAGGCGGGCGGTTGCCGAGAACGGGATCGAACTGCTGTCGTACAGAGACTTGGCGGCCGATGCCGCCCAAGCGCCGGATCCGGCACGAGTGCGCGCCGGCTTACGCGCTGTCGACCAAATGCCCTAGCTTGTCCCGCTTGGTGCGCAAGTAGGACTGGGCCAGATCCCCGGCATCCTGCGGCGCGCAAGGCACCAGCTCGACGACTCGAATCCCCTCGCGCTCCAGCGCTTCCACCTTGGCCGGATTGTTGGATAGCAGCCGCACGCTTCGCAGGCCGAAGTGGCGCAAGACCGCAACCGCGAAGCCGTACTCGCGCTCGTCAGCGCCGAACCCGAGCTTCTGGTTGGCCTCGACCGTGTCCGCGCCCTCGTCCTGCAGCTGGTATGCCATGAGCTTGTTGAGAAGGCCGATGCCGCGACCCTCTTGCGGGTCGTAGATCAACAGGCCGCAGCCGGCTTCCGAGATCATCTCCAGCGACAGCGCCAATTGGGGGCCGCAGTCGCAGCGCAAGCTGCGGAACACCTCGCCCGTGAGGCACTGCGAGTGAATGCGCAGCAGCGGCGCCTCGCCCCCAGCCGAGAAGGCGCCCTTCTTGAGCACAACCAGTTCCTGCTCGCCGCTGGGCCCGAGGCCGCGAAAGCCGAGAATCCGGAAGTCTCCGTGGCGGCATGGGAAGTCCGCTTCGGCTACCAGTTCGACCGAATGCTCAACTGCTGCTGGCTGGCTGCCGGACATCGGGATTACTGCCGGCGGCGGGCTGTCGCCGGGGCGGGGAATGGGTCGAAAACGCCCGAGGTCCCAAGAGATTTATTATAGGCGGGCGCGACGATTCGCAAGGCGGAGGGCGTTGCGCACGCCTCGCGACATGGCCGACGCCGACCTGCTAGTCACGCTGCTCGTCAAGGTCGCCGTGCTGGCCTCGATGGCCAGCATCGCCTTGCGCCCAAACTTCGCCAAGCGTCTGTTCCTGCGCGAGCAACGCACCTTCAGGCAGCGCCTGGAGCTGGCGGTGCTGTTCGGCGTGGTGTTTGCCAGCGGCTCGCTGGTCCGGGTAGTGCTCGGCTACACGGCAGCCGAAGTCGGCGCCGAAGGGGCGTTCGTCTCTGGGCTGGTCGGAGGATTCGTCCCAGGTGCGATTGCCGGTGCGCTGATCTCGACTCCGGCCGTTCTGGGGCCCGACTTCGAGTGGGCCATGCTGCCCATGCTGGTAGGGTTCGGCGCACTGGGCGGGCTGTTGCGGTCCGGGGCTCGCGACCCCGAGGACGTCTGGCGGTTCTCGCCCTTCTTCATGTTCTCGCTGGTGGCTTGGACACGGCGGCGCATCCCCAATTCAGAGGGCGTCTTCCAAGTCGTGATGCTCCTCTCCTGCGCGCTGGTGGAGTTCGTTCGCGCGCAGATCGCGGGCCGAGGACTGGTGTTCGACCTGTACCAAGACGCGGCCGGGCCAAGCCCGCTGGCAATGCTGCTCTCCTACGTGGCGACCGTGATGGGGGTGGGGCTGACCCTGAAGGTCTGGAACAACACGCGCAACGAGTGGAAGATCGAGAACCAGCAGCGCTTGCTGACCGAGGCCCGCCTGCAGAACCTGACGCGGCAGATGAACCCGCATTTTCTGTTCAACACCCTCAATTCGGTGGCGTCGCTGATCCGCAGCGACCAGGAGCAGGCGCGCCAGATGGTCTATCGGCTCTCGACGATCCTGCGGCGTCTGCTGCGCAAGCAAGAGGCCTTCGTGCCGCTGCGGGAGGAGTTGTCGGTCATCGACGACTACCTCCAGATCGAGCAGGTGCGCTTCGGCTCGAGGCTGCGCATCGCGCGGGATGTCGATGACGGCATCGCAGACGTGCTGGTGCCAAGCATGATCTTGCAGCCCATCGTGGAAAATTGCATCAAGCACGGAATCGGGCCCAAGACGGGCGATGGCACGATCCGTCTTGCCGGCGCGCTCGGGGGCGGGCGCTTGCAGATCGAAATCGAGGACGACGGCGTCGGCATACCGATCGAAGACCTGCCGACGGTATTCAATCGGGGAATCGGCCTCGGCAACGTGCGGGAGCGACTCGGGGTGCTGTTCGGAACAGACTTTCAGTTCTCGCTGGAGCCGCGCGCCGGCGGCGGCGTGCGCGTGCGTGTCCAGATTCCCGAGCTGCGGGACCAGGCAGAGACCGGCGCCTCCGCGATGCAGGACGAGACAGCGGTCTGATTCCGCCTTGCTCAGTCCATGGCTGGGTCGATGTCACTGGGCAGGATCCAGACGGCCACGTCGATCTCGCCTGCCATGAACTTTTCGTAGTATCCGGCCCAGCGCGTGGCGACCGGATAGGCTTCGAAGACGTCTCCTTGGCCTGCCATGCGCGGATCTCCCTGGGCTTCGAGCTCGGAGACGAGCCGCGCCGCCAGTTCAGCCTTCGCGGGAGCGTACTCCAAGTCGCCCGCTAGGTTGTTCAGGCAGCTGGGGTCTTCGGCGATGTTGTAGAGCTCCTCCTCGCCGCGCTTGCCGAATGCGAGTTCCCAGAACCTGGTCTCGCCGCCAGAGCGGCGCAGATCGAGAATCGCGGTCTTGGTCGGGCTCGCGTCCACCGCCAGGTAACCCGTTTCCGGATTGCCTGCCGGCCAGCGGTCCGCTTCGAAGTTGCGCAAATACAGCAGATCGCCCTGGACGATGCCGCGGATCGGAAAATTGGCGTCGTTCGGGCGGCCGATATCGTGCCGTTCCTTGCCGATCAAGACGTGGTCTCGGTCGGCTTCAACCTGGCCGTCTTTGTCCGACCTGAGCACTTCCAGCAGGCTCCGGCCCGCGGGCGGCTGCATTCCGGTCGCATCCCACCGGACCTCGGCCGCGTCCAGGATCGTGGGCGCGAGATCGACGAAGCTGACGAAGTCTTGGATCGAGCGGCCGGGATGCGGTATGCCGTCGAGCCACATCATCGCCAATGGGAGGTGATTGGAGAGCTCGTATTCCTGGGCCTTCACGCGGGGGAACGGCATGCCGTTGTCGGACGTGACGATGACGAGCGTGTTGGCGAGTTGCCCGCTCTCCTCGAGCGCGTCGAGTATCCGGCCCAGGTGTGCGTCGAAGTACTCGATTTCATAGGCGTAGTCGAGCATGTCGTGGCGTATGGTTTCGGTGTCCGGCCAGAAGTCGAAGACGTGCTCGATGTCTGCGGGGCGCTTGCCGCCCAGCTCCGCGCCGGAGCGGAACTCGTAGGCGCGGTGCGGTTCCCTGGAGCCGTACCAGAACGCCCAGGGCTGGTCTTCAGGAGCGGCGGCGAGAAAGTCGGCGAAGTTGGCCGCATAGTCCGTCCGGCTCATCTTGGAGGTCGGCGGGTCGGTCTCGCGGTCGTCGAACGGAGTGCCGGCGAGGTTGCGCGGGTTGCCTGCGGCGTCGATGGCGACGCCGGGGCTCCAGCCCTTGGCGGTCATGCCCACGAAGTAGCCGTTCTCGCCCAGCGCTTCGGGGTAGGTCTTGAAGTCTGGCGGGAAGAACGCCATGTGGTTCGCGCCGGCCTTGAGCTGCCAGGAGTTGCGGCCCGTGAGGATGGACGCGCGCGAGGGAGCGCACTTGGCGTTGGGCGTGTACGCGTTCCAGAACAGCACGCCGTCACGTGCGACCCGGTCGAAGTTCGGCGTGTTGACCCAATCCGTGCCATAGGCACTCATATGGGGAAAGGAAGCGTCGTCGGCGATGGCGAACAGGATGTTGGGCTTCTCAGGCGGCGCCTCGCGGGTCTCCGCGCAGGAACCCAGCATTGCGAGGATCGCGGTGCAAGCGGCTAGAAGTCTTGACATGACGGCGACCTGAGCGTAACACCGCCGCGCTCCGGGCGCCGAGCTGGAAGCCTTGGCCTCAGGACAGCCCCAGTCCGTGGGCAATCCGGTCAAGGTGCCATCTCGTGTCGCCGTAGGTGAACTCGGCCGCCTTGGCGCGCTTCAGATACAGGTGCAGGTCCTGTTCCCACGTAAACCCGAGACCGCCGTGCAACTGGATGCCCAGCTCGCCGACGCTGACCGCGGTCTGATTGGCGGTCGCCTTTGCCACCGAGGCGGCTCGGGCCAGATCGTCGGGACGCTCGTCCGCCACGGCAGCGGCGTAGTAGACGCCGGTGCGGCCCTTTTCGATTCCGATGAGCATGTCGGCCGCCTTGTGCTGGACCGCTTGGAAGGTGCCGACCGCACGCCCGAACTGCTTGCGGCTCTTGACGTATTCGACCGTCATGTCCAAGACCCGCGCCGAGCCGCCGATCAATTCGGCCGAGAGTCCGATCGTGGCGCGGTCGATTACAGCCTGGACGTCGGCGATCGTGCCCTCGCCAAGCACTTCGAGCTTGTCTGCCGAGCAGGTCACTTGACTCAGGCTTCGAGTCACGTCCATCGAATTGAGGTCTTCGGCCTTGGACTCGTGCGCGATGGCAATCTGGGCCCCGTTTCCGCCCGTCCGATTGACGAACAGGATCAGATCGGCGCTGGCCGCATCGGGCACGTAGCGCTTCGTCACTGCCTCGCCAGCTTCCGGTGCCAGCATCATCGGCGTCCAGCCCGAGCCCGGCTCGTAGATTCCGACGGTGGCTTTCAGCTTCCCTTCTGCGATGTCCGGCAGGTACTTCTGGCAACTGTTCTCGTCGGCCAGCGCCTCGAGCGCGCTGGCTGCCAGCAGGCCGCTGGCATGCAGCGTGCCCGGGATCAGAGCCGCGCCGGTCTCTTCCATCAGCACGGCCAGGTCGAACATGCCCAGCCCGAGGCCGTCGTAGTCCTCGCTGACCAGCAGTCCGGGCCAGCCCAGGTCAGACATCTTGGACCAGAGCGCTCCGGCCGCGGCCGCGCCATCGGCCGCGTCCAGCATGCGGCGCAGTTCGGCGCTGGGCCACTCCTGGCCGAGAAACTCGCGCGCCGAATCGCGCAGGAGAACCTGTTCTTCGTTGAGGCTGAAGTCCACGGGTCCGCTCCTTACTTGCGTGGCAGGCCGAGCACGCGCTCGGCAATGACGCTGCGCAAGATCTCGGACGTTCCGCCCTCGATCGAATTGGCGCGCGCCCGCAGATATCCGAACTGCCAGCTCTTGGCGTACGATTCGTCGTCTTCCGCCAGGGCTTCCGTGCCGAACGTGGCGGTGGTGTCGTCAACTTGATCGAAGCCCCCTGCCGACAGCATCGGGGCGTCGGGGCCGAGCGTGGACAGCCCGATCCTTTGCAGGCGTTGGTTCATTTCTGCCCAAGCGACCTTCACGACCGAAGACTCAAAGCCGAACAGCCTGTCGGCCATGCGCTCGCAAGTCAGCGTCAGGCACTCGCTGTCGACGTAGGCTTGCGCCACGTCGCGCGCCTGCTGGGGGTCCAGCGGCACGTCGCGGTTGCGGACGGTATCCAGCAAGCGGTCGAACTGCTGTTGCAGCCGCACGCTCAGGGCCACCGAAATGTTGGCGCGCTCCCGGGTGAACGTCTTCATGCCGATGATCCAGCCGTCGTTCTCGGCACCGACGCGATTGGCCTTCGGCACGCGCACTTCATCGAAGAAAACTTCGCCGAACTCGGCTTCGCCTGTGATTTGGCGCAACGGCTTGACGGTCACGCCGGGGCTCTTCATGTCGACGACCAGGGCGGTGATGCCTTTGTGCCGCGGCGCGTCAGGATCCGTGCGCACGAGAAGCCAGATGTAGTCGGCGATCAGCGAGTTGGAAGTCCAGATCTTCTGGCCGGTGATGACGTAGTCATCGCCATCATCGACGGCGCGAGTCTGCAACGCCGCCAGATCGGAGCCGGCATTGGGCTCGGAGAACCCCTGGCACCAGATCTCTTCGGCGCTCAAGATCTTGGGCAGGTAGCGTTTCTTGTGAGCCTCGCTGCCGACGGCGATCAATGCCGGCCCCGCGATCATCAGGCCGATGTTGTTGATGCTCGGCGGGATCCTGGCGCGGGCGGCCTCTTCGTTGAAGATCGCCTGCTCGCGGAAGCCCAGCCCCTGGCCGCCGTACTCGGCCGGCCAGGTCAAGCCGAGCCAGCCGGCTTCGTGCAGCGTCCGCTGCCAAGCCTTGAGCGCATCGACGTCGTGCTTGCCGATGCTGGGCGTATTCGCCTCAAGCCATGTGCGGAGGCGTTCGCGGAATGCGGCTTCGGCAGGCGTGTCTTGAAGTCTCGTCATTAGAAACTAGGTCATTGTACATGCCCGCTCGCCCGTGCTCTGAACGTGGAAGGTTGAGTGCTTCGGGCCGGTTTGGATCTGCGCAGCATGCTAAAGTTTGGCTGTGCCACACCGCCAGCCCAGCCCTGCGCTGCCGACCCGCGGCGGCCGAGCGGTGCAGGCGCCTCCATCGTTAGAGGACCGTGCCAGCTTGCATCGTCAGCAAGCGCTGGCTGAGGCTGGCGGCATGCCGGGGCTGGCTGCGAGCCTGCCGAGCTAATGGCCTTCCGCCCAATCCCCTCTCCGCCCGTCACCGCCGACCTGAGCGCTCTGCTCGATCAGGCCCGACTGGCCTTGTGGCGGCTGGATGGGGCCTTCAGCGCGCATTCGGACGCCTCGGCTTTCGAAGCGATGCAACTGCTTCGCGAAGCCGTGCTGTCGTGTCGCATCGAGAGCGAGTCTGGTGGTTTCGCCGCTGTCCTCGCTGCTGCCGTCGACGTAGATGACGACGAATCCGGCGCCGACGCGAGTGCGCCGGCGCGCTGCCGCAAGGCGCTCGAGCGCGGCCTTGCCAAAGCCGGCGAAGAGCCGCTGACTCTGGACCGCTTGGGCGCTGTTCAAGCAGCGCTGGCCGGGGACGGCGGACTTGCCGGTCGCGCTCAAGGGCAGCGCGAAGCGAACTTAGCGGAAGCGCTGGTCGAGTTGGACGAATTCCTAATGGCAAAGGGGGGGCTGCCCGACCTCGTGCGAATCGGCATAGCGCAGGCGCGGCTGCCGCAGCTGCTACCGGCCGGCTCAGAGGACGGTCGCCTCGAGCGAATTGCCGGGCTGGCGATGTTCCGACGCCTCGGAGTCCCCGGTGCTAGCGCGCTAGCCATGTCCCCATACTTCCAATCCAGTGGCAGCGAGTACCAGACACAGCTCCGCGGCCCGACGGCACCGTGGCTGGACTTCTTCGTCAAGGGGGTGGCCGAATCGGCAACAGAAGCGGCCGGCATGATCCGAAACTGCGCCACTTTGGCCCGCGAGCACCGCGAGGCTATTTCGGCCGGCCTGGGACACGCCGTAGGGCGAGGCCTGCGGGTGTTCGGGCGATTGACGACGGAGCCGGTCGCGACAGTGAGCGAGATCCAGGCCATCACCGGCACCTCGTATGTGGCGGCGAACCAGCTCGTCGCGAGGCTCGTGGACATGGGCATCTTGGACGAGGTCACGGGCTACCGCCGCAACCGGCGATTCCAGTACGGCCCTTACGTGCGCGTTTTCGATCCCGACGCGGCCCCGGCTCCAGAGCGGCCCAAGCCGCGCCCCGTTTCCAGGCCGCCACGTCGGCGCGCCGTTAGCAAGCCGCAGCGACCGAGTCCGGCGCCACCCAGCCCCAGGCCCCAGCGACGGCCATCACCGTCCTTTTCCGACCACCTGCTGTGAGGCAGGCGTCTCTGAAGCGGGTCCCGGGCTCAACTCGGCCTCGCTGGCCGGCAGGCTCGGGTGGGCGAGTTTCCAATCGATCTGTCGCAATATGGCCAGCAGCATGCGACCGTCTTCCGGCGCAAGCCGCAGCCGGCTCACGAAGCGCCGCAGCTTGCGCGTCCGTTCCTCGATGCCTTCGTCGTGGAGGAACCCGGACTCCTGCAGGATGGGCATGAGCAGGGAGAGAATTCGCTCGCGGACTCCCGCTGGCACGCTGGCCGGGGTCTGCAGGCTCTCTTGAGGCACGGCGTTGCGGGCGATCGCGTAGCAGCACACGGCAACTGCTTGACCCAGGTTCATCGACGGGCACGCTTCGTCGGTGGGGACCGACAACACCCAGTCGCAATGGCTGAGGTCGTCATTGGAGAGGCCGAACTTTTCCGAGCCGAACACCACTGCCGCCTTGCGGTCCTCGATGTGCGTCCGGATGGCGTCCCCGCCGGCGGGCAGCCGCCGCTGCACGTGGCGCTGCTTGCGAGATTCCAAGCCGCTACAGGCCACCACCAGCTCGGCATCGGAGACTGCTTCTGCCAAGTCGTCCGTAACACGCGCCTGCTGCATGACCGTGGCGGCGCCAGCCGAGGATCGCGCCGAGCGGAACGATGGCTCGTAGGGGCGCACGCACCACAGGTCTGCGAAGCCGAAGTTGAACATGGCGCGCGCCGCCGCGCCGATATTCAGCGAGTTGCGCGACTCGACCAGCACGATCCGCAGGTTGGCCTTCCATGCATCCATGCGTTTGCCGCTTCCGGTCTAAGCCTTCAGCATCTGTCGCAACGAGTACTGCAAGATTCCGCCGTGCCGGTAGTATTCGACTTCCTTCGGCGTGTCGATGCGGACCCGGGCCTGAAACGAGATTGCCGGCCCGGCGCCCTCGGGCACCGCGTCGACCCGCACCGTGGACGCCGAACCGTCTCCCAGGCCGGAGATGCTGATCCGCTCGCGTCCGGTGAGCCCGAGCGAATCGCTGTCGTCTCCTTCCAAGAACTGCAGCGGAAGGATGCCCATGCCGACCAGGTTCGAACGGTGGATGCGTTCGTAGCTAACCGCCAGCACGGCCCTCACGCCCAGCAACGATGGGCCCTTCGCGGCCCAGTCGCGAGATGAGCCGGTGCCGTATTCGCGGCCGGCGAGAATCACCAGCGGGACGCCCTCGTCCCTGTAGCGCATGGCGGCCTCGTAGATCGACATCAGCTCGCCATCGGGCAAATGGAGCGTCCAGCCGCCTTCGGTCCCGGCTGCGAGCAGGTTGCGCAGGCGCACGTTCGCGAACGTGCCGCGCATCATGACCTCGTGGTTTCCCCGTCTCGAGCCGTAGGAGTTGAAGTCCTGATGTGCGACCCCGTGCTCGATCAGGTAGCGGCCTGCGGGGCTGTCGGCCTTGATCGCGCCTGCCGGCGAGATATGGTCCGTGGTGACGCTGTCGCCGAGGACAGCCAGCACCCTGGCGTTGCTGATCTCGGACAGAGGAGCGGGCTCCGCTCGCATGGAATCGAAGTACGGGGGCCGGCGGACATACGTCGAGCCCTCGTCCCACGCGAAGAGATCAGAGCCGGTGGCGCAGAGGTCCCGCCAGCGCGGGCTGCCACCGTAGACGTCCGCATAGCTGTCGCGGAACATCGTCGAGTCTACGACCGCCGCCGTGGTCCGGGCGATCTCCTGCTGACTGGGCCAAAGGTCGCTGAGGTAGACGTTATTTCCTTCCAAGTCCTTGCCAAGCGGTTCACTAACGAGGTCGATTTGCATGTTCCCCGCGATGGCGTAGGCCACCACCAGGGGCGGGGACGCCAGGTAGTTGGCTCGCACCTCCGAATGCACGCGCCCCTCGAAGTTGCGATTGCCCGACAGCACCGACGCGACGACGAGGTCGCCTTCGCGGATTGCCGCCGAGACTTCCTCGGGCAGCGGCCCCGAATTGCCGATGCAGGTTGTGCAGCCGTATCCGACGAGGTTGAAACCGATCATGTCCAGGTAGGTGTCCAGCCCGGACTTGGCCAGGTAGTCCGTGACCACTTTCGAGCCCGGAGCCAAGCTGGTCTTGACCCACGGCTTGACCTGCAGGCCCTTTTCCACGGCCTTCTTGGCGACCAGTCCCGCTCCGATCATGACCGCGGGATTCGAGGTGTTCGTGCAACTCGTGATGGCCGCGATCACCACCGCGCCGTGCTGAAGCACGCACTCCGAGCCGCGGATCGAGGTCTTGACTGCCGCGAGCTCTGCGCGGACCGCGACGGCAGATTGGCCGGCACTCGCCCCGCGCGCGGCGAGCGTCTCGCCGAGCATGCTCTCGAACGAGCGCGCGGAGTCTCTCAGGGCGATTCGATCCTGCGGACGCTTGGGCCCCGCAATGGACGGCACGACGTCCGCCATCTCCAGCCGCAGAGTTTCGGAATACGCGGCAGGCGCGTCGCCAGGCAGGCGGAAGAAGCCCTGGGCCTTCGCGTACGCTTCGACCAAGCGCACTTGGTCATCAGACCTCCCGGTCAGGGACAGATAGGCGAGCGTCTCAGCGTCCACCGGGAACAGCCCGCAGGTGGCGCCGTATTCCGGCGCCATGTTGGCAATGGTGGCGCGATCCGCCAAGGGCAGCTCGTCCAGTCCGTCTCCGAAGAACTCGACGAACTTCCCGACCACGCCGTGGAGGCGCAGCTGCTCTACGATGGCGAGCACCAGATCCGTGGCGGTGGCACCCTCGGACAAACGTCCGGTGAGTTCAAAGCCCACCACTTGGGGAACCAGCATCGAGACTGGCTGGCCGAGCATGCCAGCTTCGGCCTCGATGCCGCCGACACCCCATCCGAGGACGCCCAGGCCGTTGACCATGGTCGTGTGGGAATCGGTGCCGACGAGCGTGTCCGGGCAGACCCAGGTCTCGCCGTCCCGCTCGAAGGCGAACGCGACTTGGGCCAAGAACTCCAGGTTCACTTGGTGCACGATGCCGGTCTCCGGGGGCACCACGCGGAAGTTCTGGAATGCGCTCTGGCCCCACTTGAGAAATTGGTAGCGCTCCCGGTTGCGCCCGTACTCCAGGGCGCTGTTCAGCGACAGCGCGTTAGATGATGCGAAGTTGTCGACTTGGACCGAATGGTCGATCACCAGATCGGCCGGCTGCAAGGGATTGATCCCTGACGGGTCCCCGCCCATGTTCAGCATGGCCTCGCGCATCGCCGCGAGGTCGACGACCGCAGGCACGCCCGTGAAGTCCTGCATCAGCACCCGGGCAGGTCGATACGCGATCTCCTTGGAAGGAGCGGCGTCGGGCTGCCAGTCCAGCAAGGCTTGGATGTCGTCCCGCGTGACACTGCTGCCGTCCTCGTGGCGGAGGAGGTTCTCCAGCAGGATCTTCAGCGAGTACGGGAGCCGCGAGACGGCGGCGCCGGGCAGCGCCCGCAAGTTGTGGAACGCGTAAGTCCGGCCGTTCAAGCTGAGGGAGTCTCTGGTTGCGAAGGAATTCATGGGCTGCTTGCGCTGCTGCCCGCGCTCAAGGCTCTATGGGTGGGCGCCTGCGCGGCGAAGCGCGTGACGCGGGGTCCAGCTCTGCTCCTTATTGTCCCATCTTCGCTAGATTCCTTGTCTCGCCCTAAGGTTGCCGATTGGGTCAAGTTTCAACGCCGAAGTGCCGCTGGCGTCGGTTGGCGGCGATGCGTGGCCAGACGCCTTGCTGTAAGTCTCTCGCCGCTCGTGCCCTGCGCGGGCGGGCCAAGCGCGGCGTTGCGCTGGCAACAGCAACACGATCAGCTCGCCAGCCGGGCGGTCCCGGCCGGTCCTCGCAAGGTGGCTGTATACTCAGGACCACGGACGTTCACGCGCACTTGCGTGCTGCAGGGCAACGATGGCCTCCATAGAAACGGAACTTCCAGCACTGACATCGCCCAGTGCCACCGCGCTGGCGCCCGAGCCCGGCGAAGTCGAGTACCCGGAAGGGAATTGGATCGCGCAGAGCGTGGGGCACGGCAACGCCGTGCAGCAGGCCACGACGGCCCTGCGCCACTACTTCCGGGAGCGCGCAGACGTGCTGGTGGCCATGGAACTGCTGGTGTACTACCAGCGCGGCAACCGTAAGGCTCAGCTGCAGCCGGATCTGCAAGTGGTGTTTGGGGTGGACTACAGCGCGGACCGCGGTTCGTACCGGATCTGGGAAGAGGGGAAGGCGCCGGACTTCGTGCTGGAGGTGGCGTCGCCGTCGACGGCGGAGCACGATGCCGAGCACAAGGCGCGAGAATACTCCAGGATCGGGGTCCGCGAGTATTGGCGGCTGGACCCGGCGGGGACCTTGATGGAGACCCCATTGGAGGGCTACGAGATCAACGCGGGACAGTCTCAGCCGGTGCGGCCGGCGGCGGGCCGGGGCGGTGTGTTGCGGAGCCGGGTGCTGGGGCTGGATCTGCGGAGCGAGAGGCAGGCCGGGACGACGGTCTTGGTGTTCATTGACCCGGACACGGGGGAAGAATTCGATGGCAGCCTGGAAGCAGCCGAGCGGGACAAGCAGGAATTACAACAGCGAGTCAGAGCAGCCGAGCGGGACAAGCAGGAATTACGGCAGCGAGCGATTCAGGCAGAAGAGAGAGCGCAGGCGCTGGAGGAGCGACTCCGGTCTCTGACGGCCCATGACCCTCCGCCAGAACGCGGCCCCTAGAGCCGAGGCGCCGTTTCGCAAGGCTGCCCCCTATCGTGGGGATGCGTGTAGCTGCCTGGAAATGCTTGGGCTCGTACCTGCAACCTTCCGCCTAGTCCCGCAACCCACAAGCCTCGTGTTTAGGGCGTCGATGATCGAGGTCGGTCTCCCATGATTCCATGTCTCGCCTCGTTGGTCTGAAGTGGGCCTCGCTGGGCTTGGTTGCGGGCAGCGCGGCTCGAACTCGCCATGGGGCGCGGGTGTCAGAATCGCTGTCCGGGCGCGCCTGCCCGAACGGTTATGATGGGGGTTCGCGCGGGCCTAGATATGTCTTCAGCAAGCGATAGGTCCGTACTACTGCTCAAACCGCGCGGTTTCTGCGCCGGGGTCGTTCGCGCGATCGACATCGTCGAGCTAGCCCTGCAGGCCTACGGGCCGCCGATCTATGTGCGCAAGGAGATCGTCCACAACCGAAATGTCGTGCGCGAGCTCGCCTCGCGCGGCGCAATCTTTGTGGATTCCGTGGACGAAGTGCCTTCCGGCGCGCGCTTGGTCTTCAGCGCGCATGGCGTGGCCCCGTCGGTGCGGACGACCGCGGTCGAGCGGAACCTGAGGGTCATCGACGCAACCTGTCCGCTCGTCACCAAGGTCCATCTCGAAGCCATCAAGTTCGCCAAGGCGCACTGCACGATCCTGTTGGTCGGGCACCGCGATCACTGCGAAGTGATCGGCACGGTCGGCGAGGCGCCCGGCCAGACGATCGTGGTTTCCTCGCCGGAAGAGGCCGAGTCCGTACAGGTGCCGCCTGGGAGTGTCGCTTACCTCACGCAGACCACGCTCAGTCTTGACGAGGCCAACTCCATCATCGACGTGCTCAAGCGGCGATTCCCCAGCATTCAGGCGCCTCCGGCCAAGGACATCTGCTACGCCACCGAGAACCGCCAGATGGCGGTCAAGAAGATCGTGCCGACAGCGGACCTCCTCTTGGTCGTGGGATCGCAGAACAGTTCCAATTCGCGCCGCATGGTCGAAGTCGGTCAACAGCGCGGCCTGCCCGGTTACCTGATTGACGACGAGAGCGAAATCGTCCGGGAGTGGCTGGAGAACGCGCGGACTGTTGCAGTGAGTGCCGGAGCATCGGCGCCGGAGTCTCTGGTCCAAAGAGTGGTGCGCCGCTTGACTTCGATGGGATTCCAAAGCGTCGTGGAGGTCGAGGCGATCGAAGAGAATGTTCACTTCCCGCTTCCTCCGCAGCTGCGGGGGGTTCAGCCTCTCACTCAGATCTCCGCCAGCCCGTGATCGGCGCTCACCTCTTCCCTCTGGCCGCCTGCTGGCGCGGTTGCGAGCGCACAGGCTGCTATGTTCCACTAAGGTCTTGCGCCCCTCCACGCTCCCATAGCGAGGCCCGCCGCACCCATGCCTGATACCCCTAATTCGGACGACAAGCCACGTCCGACGCCGAGCCCTCGCCCGCCAGCGGCCGCAGGTGCCGACCGTCCGGCCCGCAGGCCGGTGCCCAAGAAGCCCGCGGAGATGCCCTGCGAGCCTTGGGAGGGCGACCTGCCCGCCGCCCTGCAGGATCGATTCGGCGACAGCCTCGGCAGGGTCGTGCTGCTGGGCGGCCAGAAGCTCTTGGTGGCGGACATCGCGGCGGCGTTCGAGGTCCTCTCCTGCCTCAAGCAGGAGCATGGCTTCGACTACCTCGTGGACGTGACCGCCGTCCACTGGCCGGACAAGCCCGAGCAATTCGAGATCGTCTGGACACTCTACTCGTATTCGTCCAACGAGCGCGTCCGGCTCAAGGCGGGCCTGGCCGAGGGCCAGCTGGCCCCCAGCGTCACAGCTCTTTACAGTTCCGCCAACTGGCTCGAGCGCGAGGTCTACGACATGTTCGGCGTTGAATTCAAGGATCACCCCGACCTCCGTCGGATCCTGATGCCGGACGAATGGGAGGGCTTCCCCCTGCGCAAGGAGTACGGCATCGTGCAGCAGGATTCCGATTGGGTTCGCGAGAACCTCAAGATCGAGAGCGCGCAGTAATGGCAGAGACGACACTCGCCCCGCCCGAGGTCCAGGCAGAGACCCTGCTGGACAGCAACGAGCTGGTCCTCAACATGGGGCCGCAGCATCCCTCCACCCACGGCGTCCTGCGCGTGATCTTGAAGCTGGACGGCGAGACGGTGCTCGGCACCGATTGCGTGATCGGCTACCTGCACCGCGGCGTGGAGAAGATCGCCGAAAACCGCACCTTCCAGCAGTTCGCGCCCTACGTGGACCGCATGGACTATGTGGCGGCGGTATCCAACGGGCTCGGCTACTGCATGGCCGTCGAGAAGTTGCTCGACGTCGAGATCCCGCCGCGAGCCCAGGCCGTGCGCGTGATCCTGACCGAGCTCAACCGGATCGCCTCGCACCTGCTCTGGCTCGGGACCCACGCCCTCGACATTGGTGCCATCACGCCCGTCTTCCTCTGCTTCCGCGAGCGGGAGGAGGTCCTCAAGATCTTCGAGAACTACTGCGGCGCGCGCTTGACCACGCACGCCTTCCGCATCGGCGGGCTGCAGTACGAGACCTACGACACTTTCGAGAAGGAGTGCTTGAAATTCTGCGACCTGATGGAGCAGAAGCTCAAGGAGTATCACGACCTGCTGACCGGAAACCGCATCTGGGTCCGGCGCACCAAGGGCGTCGGCATCCTAAACGCGGCCGACTGCAAGGACTACGGCGTCACCGGGCCCCTGATCCGCGCGGCCGGCGTCGAGTGGGACCTGCGCAAGGCGCAGCCGTACTGCGGCTACGAGAACTACGACTTCGACATTCCGACCGCCGAGACGGGCGATACCTTCGACCGGTACATGGTGCGGATGGAAGAGATGGTCCAGTCGTGCCGCATCATCCGCCAAGCGGTGGACGGCCTGCCGGAGGGCCCGATCAAGGGCAAGGTGGGCAAGGTCATCAAGCCCCCGCCGGGCGAGGCCTATGTCTCGATCGAGGCGCCCAAGGGCGAGCTCGGGTATTACGTTGTCAGCGATGGCTCGCTAAACCCCTACCGCGTGCGAGTCCGCCCCCCTTCATTCGTGAACCTGGGCGCGCTGGACAAGATGTGCCGGGGCAGCTTGGTGGCTGACGTGGTCGCCATCATCGGGACCATCGACATTGTGCTGGGCGAGGTGGACCGCTAGGACTGGCCATGGAACAACTGCTCGAGAACCCCCACGTGCCTCCGCTGATCCTGACGGCGGTGATCATTCTCGTGTTCCCGCTGATCGCGGGCTACATCGTGCTCGCCGAGCGCAAGGTGCTCGCCGACCTGCAGGTCCGGCTGGGGCCGATGCGGGTCGGCCCGTACGGCGTCCTGCAGCCGCTGGCCGACGCTCTCAAGCTCATGCTCAAGGAGGACGTCATCCCGTCGAAGTCCGACAAGTGGATCTTCTGGCTGGCGCCGGTGCTGTCGACCTTCACGGCCCTGTCGGCCTTTGCCGTCCTGCCCCTGAGCGACAGGTTCTTCGTCGCGGATGTCAACATCGGCATCCTGTTCATCCTGGCGATGTCCTCGATCGGGGCCCTGGGGCTGATCCTGGGAGGCTGGTCGGCGAATTCGAAGTACTCGCTGATGGGCTCGCTGCGCGCCGCGGCACAGATGGTCAGCTACGAGGTGCCGCTGGGATTCGCGACCGTGACCGCCATCATGTGCGCCGGCACGCTCTCGATGCAGGGCGTGATCGCGTCGCAGCTCGAGCGCGGCGTGTGGGGAGCGTTCGACAACTACGGCCTGATGCTGATCCCGACCGTGCTGTTCATCATCGCAGGCACGGCCGAGACCAACCGCGCGCCGTTCGACTTGCCGGAAGCCGAGTCCGAACTCGTGGCCGGCTTTCACACCGAGTACTCCGGCTTCCGCTGGGCCCTTTTCTTCTTGGCCGAGTACGCCGCCATCGTGGTCATCAGCGCGCTCTGCGTGACGCTCTTCTTCGGCGGCTGGCTGCGGCCGTTCCCGAACGTCGCCGCTTTGGAGATGCCGCTCAACACGCTCTTCCCGGTCGCGCTGTTCGCCCTCATCGCTCTGGGCTGTTCCAAGGGGATATTCCGTCAAGCGCTCGTCGGCTTTCGCCTCGTGATGGCCGCATTGACCGGGCTGTTCCTGCTGGTGGCCGCGGCGTTCGCACTGCCGGTCGCCAACGAGCTGATGATCGGGCTGTTCTGGTTCGCCTTCAAGCTCGCGGCGATGGTCTACCTGTTCATCTGGTACCGCGGCACGTTCCCGCGGTTCCGCTACGACCAGCTCATGGACGTCGGCTGGAAATGGCTGATCCCGATCAGCATGTTCGGCCTGATCCTCAACGGAATCGTGCAGCTACTGGCGCGCGGCTAGCGACTGGGCCGGGTGCGATAATTAGGGGAAACGACCGATGGCCAGCCTGATCAAGACCTTCCTGTTGACCGACCTGCTCAAGGGCCTTTGGACGACCTTCAAGAACCAGAAGCCATCGAAGGTTGTTACGGAGCAGTACCCGCTTGACCGGCCGCCGGTCGCGGAGCGCTACCGCGGGGCTCCCCGGCTCAACACGCACCCGGAGACCTCCGAGACGCTGTGCATCTCCTGCAACCTTTGCGCGCTGGCCTGTCCGGAGCAGCTGATCGTGGTCACTTCCGAGCGCAACCCCGAGACCAAGCGCAAGGATCTGACCACCTTCACCTACGACGTTTCGCGCTGCATGTTCTGCGGCCTGTGCGAGGACGCCTGCCCGGTCGACGCGCTCGAGCTGACCCAGGACTTCGAACTTGCCACGTACACCCGCGAGGGCCAGATCTGGGATCGCCAGATGCTGGAAGAGGGGCCGCTGCCGGTGCGCTACACGCACTGACGCGCGCCGCCCGGCGGCCTCTCCGTAGCTTCGGGGAGCGGTTCGGGCAGGTGATATGCTGTAGGGTTCATATTCCCGCCAAGCTTGCGCTGACCACTCATGTCGCTCGATACAGTCCTGTTCTACGTCTTGGCGGCCCTCGTCCTCGGCAGCGCGATCATGACGATCACGCGCCGCAACGTGGTGCATGCCGCGGTCTGGCTGATCAGCGCGCTGGTTGGCGTGGCGGGCCTGTTCCTCTCCCGCGGCGCCGAGTTCTTGGCAGGCGTGCAGGTCATTGTCTATATCGGCGGGATCATGGTGCTGTTCCTGTTCGTGATCATGCTGGTGCCCGTCCACGACGAGTCCACCCAGCGGCGCTTCTCGAACCAGAAATGGCCTGCCACGCTGGCGGCTGTGGCCCTGTTCCTGTGGGTGGCGTTCATCGCGGTCAACGGCGTCGGCATGCTTGATCATCCGGGCATGGCGGAGCCGCTGGGGCCGGGCTCGCTGTCGGAGAACTCCGAGGCGGTCGGCCTGGTGCTGTTTTCGCAGTACCTGCTGCCGTTCGAGCTGGCTTCGATCCTGCTGCTGGTGGCGATCATCGGCGCCATCGTGATGTCCAAGACGCGCAATCGCGAGACGGAGAGCTAGCCGGGCGGTCCACACACCATGCTGGAAGTCACCACTTCGCACTATGTCGTGCTGAGCACCCTGCTGATGCTGATCGGCGTGATCGGCATCCTGATCCGGCGCAACATCCTAGTGCTGCTGATGTCGGTCGAGCTGATCCTCAATGCCGTCAACATCAACCTCGTGGCTTTCTCGGCCGCGCTGCAGCAGGTGCACGGCCAGGTATTCTCGATCTTCGTCATCACCGTCGCTGCCGCCGAGGCAGCGGTCGGGCTGGGCATATTGATCGCCCTGTTCCGCAACAAGCAAACCGTCCACGCCGACGAGATCGACCTGTTGCGCTGGTAGGGGAGAGGGGCAGGTGTTCTTCCTAGACAGTATCTGGCTGATCCCGATGTTCCCGCTCTTCGGAGCGGCCCTGATGCTGCTCTTCGGGCGCCGGCTGGACCGGCAGCACCCGCTGGGGCCGCCGGAGGACGACTCTCACGCCGCCCACCACGAGCCCTCGCCCGGGCGCAAGCTGATCGACATCGTCTGCCCGGGCATGGTGCTGCTGTCCTTCCTGTTCTCGGTCGGCGCGATCTGGCAGCTCCAGGGCGTGCCGGGCCACAGCTACGAAGTCGTCAAGTGGACCTGGCTGGCGGGCCTCGACTCGGGCACCGACGCCGGGCTGCGCGCCTTCACCGCCGACTGGGGCTTCTTGCTCGATTCGCTCAGTTCCGTGATGGTGCTGGTGGTCTCGGGCATCGGCTTCCTGATCCACGTCTACTCGACCGGCTACATGGCCCACGACGGCGGCTACTACCGCTTCTTCGGGTTCATGAACCTGTTCCTGTTCTTCATGCTGGTGCTGGTGCTGGCGAACAACTACGCGCTGCTGTTCGTCGGCTGGGAGGGCGTCGGCTTCTGCAGCTTCGGCCTGATCGGCTTCTACTTCCGCAAGCAGTCCGCCTCCAACGCCGCCAACAAGGCGTTCATCGTCAATCGGATCGGCGACGCCGGCTTCGTGCTGGGCATGCTGGCCACCTTTTCGATCCTGGGCACGCTCAAGTTCAGCGAGGTCGGCGCGGCGCTGGCGGCGGGCGGATTCCAGCTCGAGGAGGCCGCCGGGCCGCTGACTCTGATCGGCGTGCTGTTCTTTATCGGCGCCATGGGCAAGTCGGCCCAGCTCCCGCTGCACGTCTGGCTGCCGGACGCGATGGAGGGCCCGACTCCCGTCTCGGCCCTGATCCACGCGGCGACCATGGTCACCGCGGGCGTCTACCTCGTGGCGCGCTCCAGCCAGATCTACGCCCTGGCGCCGAGCGCGATGCTGCTGGTGGCCGTGGTGGGCGGCGTCACGGCCATCTTCGCCGCGACGATCGGCTTGGTCCAGTACGACATCAAGAAGGTGCTGGCCTACTCGACCGTCTCGCAGCTGGGCTACATGTTCCTGGCCTGCGGCGTGGGCGCGTACTGGGTCGGCATATTCCACCTTTACACCCACGCGTTCTTCAAGGCGCTGCTCTTCCTCGGCTCCGGCTCGGTGATCCACGCGGTCGGCGGAGAGCAGGACATGCGCAAGATGGGCGCCCTGAAGGACAAGATCCCGGTCACGTACAAGACCATGCTGGTGGGAGCCTTGGCCATCGCCGGCATTCCTGGGCTGGCCGGCTTCTTCTCCAAGGACGAGATCCTGTGGAAGACCTTCTCCTCGCACCACACCCTGCTGTACGGGCTCGGGCTGGTCACGGCGATGCTCACCGCCTTCTACATGTTCCGCCTGATCTACATGACCTTCTACGGCGACAACCGGGTCGATCCGGCCACGCACGTGCACGAGTCGCCGCGCTCGATGACCGCGCCGTTGGTCGTGCTGGCGGCGGGCAGCATCCTGGCCGGCTGGATCGGCACTCCGCCGGTGTTCGGGCCGGTGCACGATGCCTTGCCGAGCCTGGAGCACTGGCTGGCGGAGTCCGTGGTGGTCGAGGAAGCGGCACATCACAGCGCGCTGCTGGAATGGGGCCTGATGGCACTGTCGGTGGCCCTCGCGCTGGGGGCCATCCTCCTGGCCACCCGCATGTTCCGCACCGCGCGCTACGAGGGCGAGCCGATGTCGGGGCTGCTCGGAGCCGCCCTGCACCGGCTGTTCTTGCGCAAGTACCTGGTGGACGAGATCTACGGCGCCGCCTTCGTTAACTTCGCCGCAAAGGGCGGCGGGCGCCGCCTCGTCAGCTTCGACGTGCGCGTGATCGACGCGGCGGTGAACGGGGCGGGCTGGCTGACCCGCATGATGTCGAACGTGACCAAGTTCCTCGACAAGTGGGTCGTGGACGGCATCGTCAACTTCGTGGGGTACGGCGTCAAGTTCGCCTCGTACCCGGTGCGCATGTTCCAGACCGGCTTGGTCCAGAACTACGCGCTGTGGCTGCTGATCGGCCTGGGGATGGTCGCGGCGTACTTCTTTTTCACCATAACTTGAGGGAGAGCGGCTTGGACCTGACCGGTCGCGGGACACAATGAGCGAACACATTCTGAGCATCATCTGGCTGACGCCGCTCGTCGGCATGATCGCGGTCATGTGCCTGCCGAAGGAGAGCAAGGACCTGATCCGCTACGTGGCCAACGGCTTCGCCGTGCTGGGGCTGCTGGTCACGATCCCCATGATCCGCGCCTTCGACAGCTCCAACGGGGACTTCCAGATGGTCGAGCGGCACGACTGGATCCCCGCGCTGGGCGCCCAGTACTACCTGGGCGTCGACGGGTTCGGCTACCTGATGATCCTGCTGACGGTGGTAGTCGGCTGGCTGTCGATCCTTTGCTCGTGGTCCTCGATCCAGGAGCGGGTCAAGGAATACTACGCCTTCTTCCTGTTCCTGCAGGCGGGCATGCTCGGCGTCTTCATGGTGCTGGACGTCTTTCTGTTCTATGTCTTCTGGGAGATCATGCTGGTGCCGATGTACTTCATCATCGGCATCTGGGGCGGCGGGCGGCGCCTCTACGCGGCGATCAAGTTCTTCCTCTACACCCTGGCCGGCTCGGTGCTGATGCTGCTGGGGATGCTGACCGTCTACTTCAAGCACTACGAGCAGTTCGGCCACTACAGCTTCGCACTCGAGGACCTGCTGCGCGTGGCGGCCTACACCGGCCCGGACATGCAGTTCTGGCTGTTCTGGGCCTTCTTTGTCGCCTTCGCAGTCAAGGTGCCGATGTTCCCGTTCCACACATGGCTGCCCGACGCCCACACCGAGGCGCCCACGGCGGGCTCGGTGATCCTGGCCGGCATCCTGCTGAAGATGGGCCTGTACGGCCTCGTGCGGTTTGCCATGCCGTTGTTCCCGAAGGGTGCCACGGACGAGCTGACGGTGCAGCTGGTCGCGCTGCTCTCGATCGTCGGCATCATCTACGGGGCCTTGGTCTCGCTGATGCAGTCCGACTGGAAGCGGCTGGTGGCCTATTCGTCCGTGAGCCACCTCGGGTTCTGCACGCTGGGGCTGATCGCGCTCAATCCGAACGGCATCTCCGGCGGCATGCTGCAAGGAGTCAACCACGGACTGTCCACGCCCCTGCTCTTCCTCGCGGTGGGGATCGTCTACGACCAGCGCCATACCCGCGAGATCGCCGATTACGGCGGATTGGCCAACCGCATGCCGGTGTACACGGTGCTGTTCGCGATCTCGCTGTTCGCGTCGATGGGCATGCCGGGCCTGAATGGCTTCATCGGCGAGTTCACCATCTTGCGCGGCGCGTTCGAGGTCAGCATCTGGTGGGCCGGATTCGCCGTGCTGGGGATCGTTCTGGGAGCGGCCTACCTGCTGTGGCTCTTCCAGCGCGTGATGCTGGGACCGATCACCAATCCCAAGAACGAGGGCGTCAAGGACATGAACCTGCGCGAGATCATCGTCATGGCGCCGCTCGTGGCCGGGTGCTTCTGGATCGGCCTCTACCCCAAGCCGTTCTTCGAGATTCTCGAGGCGCCCACCACCAAGCTGGTCGAACGGCTCGACCCCGGCTACTTCAGCCGCAACGCGGCGGAGCCGGCGGATGAGGCGGTCCAGCTCTCGCGGCTGCTGCCCGCCGAGACTCCAGCGAGCGAATGATGGATGCGATCAGCTTCACCCTCGACGACTTCCATGTCCTGAAGCCGGCGATCGTCCTCTGCCTGTTCGGCTGCGGGATCCTGCTCACGGATGCCTTCTTGGTGAGGCGCATCGGGCAGCGCTGGCTTAACGCGGTGACGGCCTTGGTCGGCGAAGCCGTCGTTGCCGCGATCCTGCTGCAATACCTTCCCGATGTCCGCTCGGGCGGGGCGCTGACCGGCTTGGCCGGGTCGGTCGTCGTGGACGGGTTCGGGGTCTTCTTCAACGTCGTCTTCATGCTGGCGGCCGCGCTGGCGGTCATCCTCTCGGCGCGTTACATGGAGTCCGAGGGCGAGCAGCGCGGCGAATACTACGCGCTGATCCTGTTCGCCCAGGCCGGCATGTCGATCATGGCCACCGGCCACGACTTGGTGGTGCTGTTCGTCGCCTTGGAGACCATGGCGCTGAGCTTCTACGTGATGGTCGGCTTCCTGCGGGACTCCAAGCGCTCCAACGAAGCCGCGATGAAGTACCTCATTCTGGGCGCGTTCTCGAGCGGCCTGCTCGCGTACGGTTTCTCGGTGCTGTACGGCATTTCCGGCTCCACCAGCTTGGCGGCGATCGGCGAGGCCATCGCCGCTAGGCCGGCGCTGGACTGGATCATGATCTTGGCGCTGATCACCACCTCGGTCGGCCTGTTCTTCAAGATCGCCGCCGCTCCCTTCCACATGTGGGCGCCGGATGTCTACGAAGGCGCGCCGACACCGACCACGGCCTACGTGTCGGTAGCCTCGAAGGCGGCCTCGTTCGCCCTGATGATCCGTCTCTTCGTCACGGCCTACGGCAGCGTGGCGGAGGCCTGGGTCCCGCTGCTCGCGATCATCGCGATCGCCACGATGACCATCGGCAACCTGGCCGCGGTGACGCAGTCGAACCTCAAGCGCTTGCTGGCCTACAGTTCGGTGGCGCACGGCGGCTACATCTTGCTGGGCCTGGTCGCGTTCAGCGCGACCGGCCTGCGCGGCATCGCGATCTACTTGCTGGCCTACGTGTTCATGAACTTCGGCGCGTTCGCCCTCATCGCCGCCTTGCGCCGCGACGGCGAGGCAGCCGAAGAGCTGGACGACCTCAACGGACTGTTCGGGCGCGCGCCCGGGTACACGATATTGATGGCGATCTTCATGCTCTCGCTGACGGGCATCCCGCCGCTAGCGGGCTTCTACGGCAAGTACTACATCTTCTTGGCGCTGCTGGGCGAGGGCTACTACATCCTCGCGGTGTTCGCCGCACTCTACGTGGCGGTCTCCGCCTATTACTACTTCCGCGTGATTCGCGCCTGCTGGCTCGGCGAGGCCGCCGAGCGCCCGGCGTCGCTGGACATGAACTTGGGCACGCGGACGGCGCTGGTGGCCAGCGGCGTGCTGACCGTGCTGATCGGCGTCTTGCCCCAGAGGTTCATCGACCTGGCCGGCGAGTCCGTCTTGGCGGCGCTGCGCTAGCCTCGGTGGGTCCGGCGACGGCGGGCCCTACCTCCGGAGCCCCGGCAGGGGGACTATCGGCGTCCGCGCCCGATACTCGGCGTAGGTCGGGTACTTCCCCGCGGATATCTCTTCTGTCATCCGGATCACGCCGATGAACTGCGCCGCAAGCAGCACCACGCCGAGCGCGGTCCAGTGGAACCACTCGCCCGATGCCGACACAGCAAAGAGACAGAACGCGATCCACATCCCGATTTCGCACAGATACGACGGATGGCGGCTGTATCGATACAGGCCCGTGACGATGAAGGGCTGCACGACTTCCTCGTCGGCTGCGATCCTGCGTTTCTTGTCCTGCTGGAACTTCCACATCTGTTCGTCGCCGATGAACTCACCGCCGAAACACGCTAGGAAGAGCACGGCAGAAAAACCATCGAGCCAGCCGAGAGGCTGGTCCCGGAAGACCCACGCCTGATGCACGGGCGAGGTGAACAGCCACATGAGTAGCATCTGGCTTGGCACGAAGAATGCGAGGTTCAGCAACCGGAACTTCATCGGGCCGAGCCGCTTCTGCATGACGCCCCAGCGGTAGTCCGCGCCGCCTCTTCGGAATCCGCCCTTGCGGGCGAAATTGTAGGTGAGCCTCGCGCCCCAGAGGAGCACAAGCGCCGTCATCAGGTTGACGCGCGGCACGTCAAAGCCGCCCGCGACGGCGACCAACAGGCAGTACGCCGGCGGGCAAAGGGACCACAGGCGGTCCAGCCACACACAAGAGTCGCCGGTGGCGAGCGACACGACCCAGACCAGCGCCACGAGGACCATGCAGAGCTCCAGCGCGCTACCGTACGGCTGGCCGGCGAGCGGATGGCTGAACAGACTGAGTCCGGGCATAGCGCTTTCGTAACACTACACTACGCGCTTGTATCTCGTCAGGAACAATCGGCTCCGGTGCCTTCTTGCTGTTCGGCTAACGCCCGAGTTCGTCGAGGACTCGACGGCATTACAAGCTGGCGGGGGCACGCATATTGACCGCGCGCACCAGCAGCGGGCGGCTCGGATCGCCGCTTCAGGGGCGAATCGCGCTCAGTAGACTCCTGGAACCAGGCGGTACGGAACCTTGCTCCGGTATTGCGTCCACAGCTCTCCATACTTGCCAGCGCAGCGTCCGTCATCGATGCGCTGGCGGATGAGGAAGAAGATCGTCAGGTAGACGAAGTAGATCCAGGCCCACACGTTCGTGAAGTGTCCGAGTGCCAGCGCCATGCCGAGCGCCTCGAGGAGCTCACCTGTGTAGTTCATATGCCGGGCGGCTCCCCAGAACCCGCTGCACAGGATCTTGCGCTCACCATCCGCCAGCGTGACTGGCCTCACGAACCCGAGAAACGGACGCTCGGGGAATCGCTTGAACATGTACTTCTGCAGGTTGGCACCGCGCGTGATCACCCAGCCGACAAGGAAAACCGCCGCGGAACCTCCAAGCCACAGTTGGTCCCACAACGGATCGATGTCGGGTCTGGCCAGACCGGCCGTTGCCCACAGCGCGACCGGATACGTCAAGGGATACACGGCAATGCAGCCGACGATGAGCTTGAAGCCGACGCCTTCCTCGATGATGTCGAAGGTGAAGAGCTGGACGCGCTCGAAGCAGAAGTAGTCCGTCACGAACCACACCCACATCGCCGAGTGCAGGAACAGGCCGGCGTTCGCCGCCTCGCCGTATTGGCCATAGTGGTATGCGGCGCTCGAGAGGGCGTTCAGCGCGAGGTAGGTGCCGCCGAAGATGTACATGAACATCTTCGCCTCGACGTCGCCGCGGAAGTGGACGTTGCGGGACCGGCCTTCGAGCCACTGGACCAGCGGCCTGCGGTCGTCGGCGGGGACGCGCCGGACCATCCAGACGGTGAGAACCACGCTCAAGGCGACTGCCCCAGCGAGAGCGTGCCACTTTGCCAGCCACAGCCAGTCGAGCGGAGCAAAGGCCAGCTCCCACCACCAGATGACAAGGGCGCAGACGCAGACGGCGAGACCGTTGAGACGGTATCGGTTAGGCGTCACGCGGGTATAGCCGTCGACGTGACGGGCGGGCAGGACGATGTGGAGGGCGAGGAGAATGGCGAATACAGCTGCCGGCGTCAAGAACGCGGCAACTGCCTGCGAAGTGGTGAGGCCGGACATGGCGGTTTCAGCAGCTGGATGGATTCAGGTAGGCGGAGACAGGATTGCGCGCCGCAAGGGATTTTCTAAACCATAGCTGCGCAACCAGTAGCCGTCAAACCCTCCTGCCCGCCCCACCAATGCCATTGACGTTGCTCGGGAGCCCCGCATATCATGCCGGAATGGCCGTCTTCAGAATTGCGGTGCTTGTTTTGGGCGTGGTCCACGCGCTCTTCGTGGGACTCACGAGCCTCGCTGGCGCGTTCGCGGACGGCGGAGACATCTGGCAACGGCTGGTGGTGGTGTTCCTGCATCCCCTTGGAGCCGCGGGAGTGCTGCTGCTGGTGTTCGCGCCGCGTCTCGCCAGGACCGCGACCATTGGCATCGTGGCGGTCCTGCTGGCGAACGTGATCGCCGACCTGGCCCTTGCGCAGGGGATCGCCGCAGGGGCCGTGAAGGGGGACTGGGAACTTGCAGTGGTATTCGCGGTGGTTCCCGTCGTCGGTCTGGCCTATGCGCTGGGCCTCCTCAGGACCAGCCATCGAGCGGGCGGCTGAGCCAAGTCCCGGAGCGGCCGTCAAGGTGCTGCTGGCACCTCCTTCCGCAGTATTGTCGCGTCACATGCACTACGCCTTGCCGTAATGACCGAGCGTTCTGTAGAACGCTCGACCGGCGGTAGCAAGTAGACTCGGACACGGCACATCGCGCTCGCGATTAATCAGTGCCGAACGAGCCTGAAAGCCTGTGACGCAAGGGCTTCGCTTGGGAACGGGGTCCCGGAGCGACCTCAGCCCATACGTCGACCTGCCTATAGCAAGGGCGCATGACTATCTTGTGAAACCTACGCTGCGGCACAGTCTTCTCGGTAGGCATCGAAGCGATTGGAGCGCAGAGTACCGCGGAGGGCAATGATCGCATTGGCTCTCTCTAGAGTCCGGAACACACCCGCGCATTTCAGGTGGGTGGCGATTGCCGAAGGGCAACTTGCCTCGAGCGTGCCGAAGCCGATGAAGAGGTCCCGTCGGCGAAGCTCGGCATGACGCATGCGGTCGACGTAGCGTCGAAGTAGGCTGCCTCGATCCGCACCTTGTCGCGCATCCCGCTGCGCGCCTGAGGTTGTGGCCGGTCGCGCGACTCTGGTATGGCCAGAGGAGGCCGTGGATCGCGGCCCGCGCACCTATAGGTTCCCGCACCACAGCCCATCCAAGACTGGGACAGGCCGGTGCCGTTCCAACCCCGCAATGCTGCCGTCGCGGCTGCCTTGTCGTAGAGCGGAATGGTGCTGGGCGGCGAGGAGGCGGACAGCCCAGTCAACCCAGTCCGAAGAGTCCGGCTGATGGTAATATGAGCCGACGATCTCTTGGACTCTGGCTGTCCAGCGTTCAAATGACGGGCGATTACGTTAGAGGCAATGATGAACGTACGCGAAGCAGTCGAGAAGGCGAGAGCGTTCGTCAAGGAGCTATACGCCCACGAACCCATCGGCGAGGTCGGCGTCGAAGAGATTGAGTACGATGACCGCGCGCCGAAATCTTGGTTCATCACCATTGGATTCATTCGCTTGTGGGACCGTCCAACACCCGACGAGCGCCCCGAGCGGGAGTATAAGGCCATCAGAATAACCGACGGAGCCGGCGAAGTGATTGAAGTAAAGAACCGCTCGCTAGCCTGAGGTATCAACGTTGCCTGGCATCTATATCGATGCAAACCTGCTAGTCCTCCGGATCGTCGGGGATGTTTCTCGGCGACTCGTCGATCACCACCGGCGGTTGAGCGCGTTCTCTCCTGAGGACTATGACAAATTGCTCGACTTCACGTCTCGTTACGACTACCTGCTTGTTACTCCGAACACCTTGACGGAAACGTCGAATCTTCTTGCTTACCACGGAGAACCAGAGCGCTCGGAACTCATGGGGAGGCTTAAATCGCTGATACACGAAAGCAGGGAGATTGTCGTCTCAAGTGCGACGGCATCCGCAAATCAGGAATTTCTCCGACTCGGGCTCACAGACGCTGCCTTGCTTGAGCATGTATCAAACCGGACTCCCCTCCTAACGGCGGACCTGAAGCTCTACTTGGCGGCGTTGGCTAAAGGAAACCAAGCCGCATTCAATTTCACGCACTTTCGATTCGCGTAGTGGCAATCGCTACGGTCTTGAAGTTCACCTACGATCATTCTTGAGCTAGTCTGCGCCCGGCGTCGCCCAGTGATTGACAGTCACCGCGGAACATCCGACATCCCGGACCGAGCAATGATGTTGTATCCCAGACCGCCATTCTGGTATGGTCAGGGTAGGCCGTGGATCGCGGCCCCGCGCACCTCTAGGTTCCCGCACCACAGCCCATCCAAGACTAGGACAAGCCGGTGCCGTTCCAACCCCGCAATGCTGCCCTCGCGGCGGCATTGTCGTTGAGCGGAATGGTGCTGGGCGGGTTGTTGGTAGGCGCTTGGATCGGGCAGCGCTGGGACTGCAACCCGGCGGCGGCGGTGGCCGGGCTCTTCGTGGGGATCGTGGCCGGCTTCTACAACTTAGCCAAGGCAATGTGGACACGGTCATGAGCGCAGAGATCCCACTCGGGCTGGCTTGCGGGCTTGCGACCGCCTTAGTGTCCGAGGCGGTGCTGCGCTTGGGTGCGGTCACGCTCAAGCGCAGTCTGTTCTCGGCCCTAGCTGTCGGCGCGGGGCTACGCGCGCTGTGGGTGCTGGCGCTGGTCGCTTGGTCACTGACCAGCCCCGCGCTGGACGCGCGCGCTTTCGTACTGGCATTGCTGGCAGGCTACTTCGCCTCCCAGGTGTTCGAGGGCGTGCGTTACACGAGGTACTTCGAGCAGTGCTGAGCGCGCCACTGCCATTCGCCTTCTTGGCGGCTTCCGGCGAGGAGGAGGGCATCGCCGATGTGATCATGCATCACATCGCAAACAGCGAGGTCCACCTGCCGGCTTGGTTGGAGCCCTATCTCCACCCGGCGTTCGAGACCATGGGGATCACCAAGGCGGTCCTGATGATGTTGATCGCCTCGGCCATCCTGATCGTGCTGCTGGGGATTTTCTTGCGCCGCTCGCGGGGAGGGCAGGAAGCGCCCAGCGGGATGACCAACGCCCTCGAAATGCTGGTGCTGTTCGTGCGCGACGAGATCGCCGTCGGCAATATGGGCGAGAAGTGGGGCCGCCGCTTCACTCCATTCCTGCTGACGCTGTTCTTCTTCATCCTGACCTGCAACTTGCTGGGCATGGTGCCGGGGGGCTTCACGGCGACCAGCAACCTGAACGTCACTGGTGCCTTGGCCATCGTCTCGTTTCTGACGTTCGTGGTCACAGGCATGATCGCGCTCGGCCCGATCGGCTACTTCAAGCACATGGTGCCGGAGGGCACGCCGCTGGCCATCGCACCGGTCGTGATCCTGCTCGAGATCATCTCGATGCTGGTACGGCCGGTCGCGCTGATGATCCGCCTAGGCGCCAACATGACTGCCGGACACATCGTCATCTTGATCATCCTCGGCTTCATTTTCCTGTTCCAGAGCGTGGCTCTGTCGGCGGTCTCGGTGCCGTTGGCGGCCGCCATCATGTTGCTGGAAATCATCGTGGCCTTCATCCAGGCCTATGTCTTCACACTGCTGACGGCGTTATATGTCGGCATGCTGGTGGCAGACGAACATTGACACAGAGTTCACCCAGTCCCATCCCACCCAACGGAGGAAACCAAGCAATGAATCGCACACTTAACATCCTGTTCGCCCTCGCCATCTTGCTGGCCATGCCGGCCATGGCGTCCGCTCAGTTGCTCGACAAAGGTGCCGGCAGCGCGATCGGCGCCGGGATCATCGTGGTCGGCGCCGGCCTCGGCATCGGCAAGTTCACGGCGGCCGCGGTCGAGAGCATCGCGCGCCAGCCGCAGGCCGCCAAGGACATCCGCGGCGCCTTCCAGCTGCCGCTCTTCCTGCTGGAAGGCGTGGCCGTGATCGGGCTCGGCGTCTTGTTCGTCGCGTTGCTGTTCTAGCGCCCCCGAGCGCGGGGAACTGCCGGAGGAATTCGCATGGCCGGTGATAACGGAAACGCGCTGCTCCAGTTCGAGCCCGGTCTGATGATCTGGACCGTGGTGACGTTCTTGGTCACCTTTCTGGCGCTGCGGCTGATCGCGTGGAAGCCCATTCTGGGCGTGCTCGACGAGCGCGAGGGGCGGATTCGCGAGTCGTTGCAGAAGGCCGAGCACGCCCAGGCCGAGGCCGAGCGGGCTATCGAGGAGAACAAGGCCAACATGGAGGCCTCTCTGCGCCAGTCCCAAGAGCTCGTTACGGAAGCGAGGCAGGAGGCGGAGCGGGTTCGCGCGCAGGCCCGCGAAGAGGCCCGCGCCGAAGCGCGCAAGATCGTGGAGGAGGGGCGCCGCCAGCTCGAGGTCGAACGACGAGCCGCGCTCTCCGACATCCGGCAGGAGGCTGCGGGGCTGGCCATCCTGGCTGCCGAGCAGTTGTTGAAGAAGAATCTCGGCGAGGACGAGAACCGACAGTTGGTGCAGGGGTTCTTGGACCAGCTGCCCAAGCCGCCCGTGCAGTGATGGCGCTCGGCCGAGCCCGACTGCTACAGCCGCAAGCTTGGGCGGGCATTCTGCTCGCGGCGGGCCTCGTCGGCTGCGCCGCCGACCAGCCCTCGCACGGGCAGATTTCGCACGGCCCGATCTTGGGCCGACTCGCCTCCGACAGCGTCGCGGTCTGGGCGCGCACGCGCGCGCCCGCTGCCTTCCGGGTGCGCTACTGGCCGGTCGCTGGCACGGGCGAGCACGTGTCGGCCCCCATCGCCACGACCCTGGACAGGGACAACACGGGCTGGGGGCGGCTGGAAGGGCTGGAGCCCGACACGCTGTACGCCTACCGCTTGGAGGCGGCCGGGACGGTGCCGCCCGTCGCGACGTTCCGCACTCTGCCGGCGGCTTCGGAAGTGGCGGACCCCACGGTCAACCCGCGAGGACTGTTCAACTTTTCGTTCGAGTTCGCCTGCGGCAACAAGCAGCTTGATTCCGACCAGCCCGCGTTTCGCACGATGCTGGCCAAGCTCGATGACCGGGCGCATTTCGCGATCCAGAATGGCGACTGGCTGTACGAAGAGCAGCGGGACTACCCGGCTGCGGAGTGGCTGCGGCAGAGCGGTGCCGCGGATGCCCCCAGGGTGGTCGGGCTGGCTCCCACGATCGCGGGAGTTTGGCAGAACTACAAGCTCTATCTCGAGCGCGGCCTCGACATGGCGGCCTGGCACCGCGAGATGCCGTCGTTCTTCGTGTTCGACGACCACGAAATCCTCGGTGACGTAAACGGTGCGGGCACGATCGGCCTGCGCAGCCGCAGGGCCGTGTTCCGCGATATCGGCGTACAGGGCTGGTACGACTACCTCGGGTGGGCCAACGAGGTAGCCCACACCCAGCCGATCCACTTCGGCAAGGCAAGGTTGGAGGCAGGCGGTTCGATCCTGCGCGACGAGGAGGGCGGTCTCAGCGGCTTGGACCTAGCCCAGGCAGCTACTCTGACGGTCCACTGGGGCGAGTCTGACGCGGGCGTGAACCTCAAGGAGCTTGACGCCGTCCGGGGCGACCCGAATGCGGGAGTCTACCGGATCGAGCAGGTGCTCGACGATACCAGCTTGAGGATCCATCCGGCGGCGGACGTCGATGGGGTTGCCGCCTATTCGATCGGGCGCCTGAACTACTGGCGGCGCGCGATATCCAACGCCGAGTTCTTCTTCCTAGACACGCGCAGCCACCGGCAGGTGCATGACAAGACGGACCCGTTCAAGCCCGGAGTCTCGATGTTGGGAGAGCGCCAGAAGCGCTGGCTGAAGCAGGGCATGCAGGCCAGCGGGGCCGATTTCCTGTTCGTGATCTCGTCGGTGAACCTGATGGTGCCGCACGTGGGGCCGGGCATGGGCGGGCCCAACAAAGACGAGGCTTGGACCGCGATGGCGGCCGAGCGGGAGGAGCTGATCGAATTCTGGGACGGCCTCGGCAAGCCGGTCTTCGTGCTCACGGGCGACCTGCACAACAGCTTCGCCATCCGGATCACGGATCGCGTCCGCGAGTTCTCAGCGGGCCCGCACAGCTCCGGCAACCATGCCCTCGTGTCCGAAGCGGGCCGGCCGCCCAACGGGGATTTCGAATCGCGCGGCCGCAACGCCCAGATTCGCTGGTCGACGTTCTTCCTTGACGACTCGAGCGAGCGCCGCAGGCCCGTGTATTGCGTGGTGCGCATCAGCAATGTCTTCAACAACCCGGGGCCGGAGGGCCGCCCGCGCTGGGTCGCGTACCCGCGGCCGCAAGCGATCTTCCAGTACTACGACGGCCTGACGGGCGAGCTGCTCTACGCCGAATCGATTCTGGCAGCGGAGGCCTCGTGAGCGCGGCCGAGCGGATCGTTGCGGAGTACGGCTTTTGGAAGTCGCCGATCACGGCGGACTTGGTGGCTGGCAAGTCCATCCGGATAGGCGAGCCGACGCTGGATGGCGGTGAAGTCTATTGGCTTGAGGGCCGGCCGGCCGAGGGCGGCCGCATGGCCTTGGTCTGTCGCGGTCGCGACGGGAACGTTCGGGATCTGCTCCAGGCTCCCTCGTCCGTGCGCACCGGAGTCCACGAGTACGGCGGCGGAGCCTATGCCGTCCTGGACGGGACGGTCTACTTTTCCGAGGCCCGCGACCGGCTGCTGCATCGCCTCGGCCCGGACGGCCGCTCGCAGGCACTGACGGCGGACGGCCCGCAGAGGTATGCCGACCTGGAGGTCGATGCGGCTCGCGAGCGGATCATAGCCGTCTGCGAAGACCACTCAGAATCGGGTCGCGAAGCGCGGCAGTCGCTTGTTGCGATTGCATCAGGACCTGACATGCAGCCTGTGCGCTGCTTGCTGGCCGGTTCCGATTTCTACTCCAACCCCCGTGTGAGCCCCGATGGAGCGCGCCTGTGCTGGCTCCAGTGGCAGCACCCGAACATGCCCTGGGACGGCACCGAGCTGTGGGTGGGGAAGCTTGGTGCGGACGGCGGGCTGGAAGAGCGGGAGAAGGTTGCCGGCCGTGCCAACGAATCGATCTTCCAGCCACAGTGGTCTCCGGCCGGGGAGCTCCACTACGTGTCCGATCGGACGGGGTATTGGAACCTGTACCGCTACGATGGCGGCCCCGTCCCGCTGCACGAGCGGGAAGCGGAGTTCGGGCAGCCGCAGTGGGTCTTCCGGATGTCGACGTACGGCTTCGCGCACGACGGCAGGATTCTTGCCGCGTACTGCGAGCACGGTAGCTGGAGCTTGGGCCTGCTGGATGGCAGCGGCGAGCTCGATCCGGTTCACGCGCCGTACAGCCAGATCGACTCCGTCACGGTGCGTGGCACCGAGGCTGTGTTTCGCGCGGCGTCGGAGACACAGGCCCCGGCCTTGGCGCGCTTGGATCTCGGCTCGCGCCGCATTGAGACGCTGCGGGAATCCGTGGAGATTCCCGAGCAAGTGCGCAGCTACTTCTCGGCTCCGAGCTCGGAGTATTTCCGTTCTGAGGACGGAACGGCCGTCCACGCCTTCTTGTACAAGCCCTACAATCCGGACTTCGAGGCGCCCCCTGAGGAAAAGCCGCCGCTAATCGTACGTGTCCATGGCGGCCCGACCGCTGCTGCCAGCGACGCCCTGTCGCTCACCGTTCAATTCTGGACCAGCCGCGGATTTGCACTCGCCGACCTTAACTATGGAGGCAGCACCGGGTTCGGTCGGGCCTACCGGGAGCGCCTGAACGGTCAGTGGGGGGTCGTCGACGTAGCGGATACCGTTGCGGCTGCCCGGCATTTCGTCGCCCAAGGCCAGGCCGACGAAAGCCGCCTGATCGTAAAGGGCGGCAGCGCCGGGGGCTATACCGCACTGTGTTGCTTGGCTTTCCGTGATGTCTTCGCAGCCGGTGCCTCCTACTACGGAATTAGCGAGCTTGCGGGCCTGGCGGAAGAGACCCACAAGTTCGAGTCGAGATACCACGACACGCTGATTGGCGAATGGCCCGCCCAAGAGGCGCTCTTCCGCGAGCGCTCTCCGCTGGGCCGCTCAGGCCACGTCAAGGCACCCGCGATCTTCTTCCAAGGCTCGGAGGACCCGGTCGTCCCGAAAGCGCAGACCGAGGCGATGGTGGCCGCGCTGCGTCTCGGCGGCGTTCCCGTGGCGTACTACCTGTTTGAGGGCGAGTCGCACGGCTTCAAGGAGGCAGTGCATATCCGGCAAGCATTGGAGGCCGAGCTGGGCTTCTACGCGACAATGCTCCTGAGGATGGGAGTCCGCGCGTGAATTTCCCACACTCTTGCCACGGCGCGGTGCCGGCTCGTGGAGCCCTGAGGCTGCTGCGGGCCCGGCGGGTCCGCCGACACATTTTGCGCGCTCACGTTGTAAACATCCCGCCCCGCCCATCAGCTAAATTGTCCCGCCCGTCGCTAAACCAATGGGTTGGCTAGACAGGGCCATTTTTTTGTCCGAGTCCGAGGCAGTGCACGACAGTAGCCGGAGGGGCAGCGGCAGCCTGCTAGAGTTTGCGAGCTCGGCATGGTAGCGCTGTCTGCTGCGAGGACTGGACATTTTGTTGTCAGTCTGTCAG
>JAJEHF010000175.1 GCA_022823865.1 Bryobacterales bacterium | reverse complement strand
CAAGACTATGGCCCGACACCAACTCCCGCCTCGACACCAACCGAGGCGTGAGTAGTTACATGTTTTTACCGTATTTCGCAACTAAATTGAAGCGATTGAGGCCTTTGGGGCCGGAAACGTTGATCCGTACACCGTGACGGCCGTGACTCCGTTCGGCCTGACCGGGGTCGTGCTTGGCCACAACGGGCTGGAAGTCGCCGTCAGGAGGCGCATCATTGCTAGGTTTCCTTGGGCTCACGGGGAAACGGTCGCCGATTCGCCGGTCGCCATGATCGGCTTTTTCGACCAGCGCCTCAGCGAAGGTGACGGGCCGCTCCCGAAAAGGTGGTCGCCGATGGTGCCGAGGGGCGTTTCCGCCCCATCCCGCTGGCATCTCTGACTGCCTTCTCGGGCTTCACCCCGCTCACTCTCCAACGGGCCACACAGGAGCGATTCCTAGTTGGGTCCGCCTCCGTGCTCGTGATTGGCATCATGACCGCGACCGGGGCCGCGGATCTTACCGGTGCCGACCCCGGCAGTGTTATGTCATTGGGAGTCGATCTACTAGTCCTGTCTGTCGCTGTGCCTGAGTTGTTCTTGTAGGTCGCTGATTTGGCGCTCGAGTTTGCGCGTTCGACCGGATAGCAGCAGTACGTATCCGACATGGAGCGCCCAAGCAATGCTGAAGGCCGCCCAAAGCCACTTGAAATTGGGTTCCAAACCGTTGACTCCTTTGCCTGTCAGGCTAGCGACTGTACTTCGCGCCTGAGTGCGTCGGTCTTGCGCCGCAGAGTCTCGAGCCTGCGCCTTTGACGAACCAAGCACCAGAACAGTAGGCCCAGTGAAGCCATGGTCGCGAATAGAACGAAGGTCATGCGAGGGTCGAGCGACCCGTCACCGCCGAGCACGGGAGCTGGGTGCTGCGTGCGCCACCAGCGATTCGCCATGTACACGATGGGCACGTCTACCATGCCGAAGATCGATACCACCGCACAAACAGTCGCGCGCTGGCTAGGTTCGGCGATGGATTGGCGCAGGATCAGGTACGCCGCGTAGATCAGGGCGAGCAGGAGCATCGCTGTCAAGCGTGCGTCCCAAGCCCAGTACACCCCCCAGATCGGCTTTGCCCACAAAGAGCCGGTGATCAAGTTGACGATCGCGAACAGCAGTCCGACCTCGTTGCAAGCCACCGAGAGATCGTCTAGTCGGCTGGCACGATTGCTCAGGTACGCGATCGCTGCACCACCGCCGATGAAGAAGCCGACGAATGCAATGGCGGCGGAGGAGACGTGGAAATAGAAGATGCGCTGGACCGGCCCCATGCTGGCCTCCATCGGCACCCAAATGAAGATCAGGTAGATCGATGCGAGCAGCGCCGCGGCCGTAACCGAGGCCAGCGCTGTCGGGACAGCCGGTCGCAAGTCAGCAGCCACCATGCTTGAGTTTACCCGAGCAGCGCGGAGTGGGGCGAGACAGGCAGTTCCGGGATCCGTCGGGCGACAATTGCAGTAGGGCCCTATGACACAACTGGCCGAATGTGTTCCGAACTTCTCAGAAGGCCGCGACCCGACGACACTGGACCGGCTTGAGCGCGTGGTTCGGAGGTCAGGGGCGAGGGTGCTGGACCGGCACAGCGATCACGACCACCATCGCTCCGTGTTGACGTTCGCAGCAGGTCTCGGGGTGATCGACACGGCCGTCGTGGCTGCGGCTGGAGAGGCCGTGGAGAGCATCGACCTCAATGCCCACGACGGCACTCACCCAAGGGTCGGCGCTATTGACGTCGTTCCGATCGTGCCTTTGTACGATACGCCGTGGGATGCGTGCTTGGACGTTGCCCGGTCGATCGGCGAGTGTCTTTGGAGTGAACTAGGCCTGCCGGTGTACCTATACGGACACGCCGCCGCACGCGAGGAGCGAAGGCCACTGGAGGCAGTGCGCAAGGTGGGGTTCGAGAGACTTAGAGAACTAGTCCGGGAGGGGAAATACCCCCCGGACATTGGAGGCCCTCAACTGCACCCTTCGGCCGGGGCATGCTGTCTTGGAGTCCGGGGTCCGCTGGTAGCTTACAACGTGTTGCTGGACTGCCGCGACGCCCAGCCCGCGAAGGTAATCGCCGGCCAGATTCGCGCAGCCGGAGGCGGGTTGCCCGGAGTGAAGGCGTTGGGCATGTACCTGGAATCCGCCCATGTCGCCCAACTCTCGATGAACATCACACAGCCGGACGTCACACCGCTGCCGCTGGTTTTCGACGAAGTGTCGCGCCTCGCAGCAGGGCTTGGCGTGGAAGTCGTAGCTTCCGAATTGGTCGGCCTCGTGCCGCGGGAAGCTCTGGGACCGGATCCGAGCCGCATGCGGATCGTCGGGTTTCATGATGGGATGATCTTGGAGGAACGCCTGAGTGCTGGCGCTTGAGAAGACGCGAGCCGGGCCAAGGCTGCCGGGCGAGGCCGCTGGATCGACCGCACCCCCTCCAACCGGTCTCTGGCTTCTGATCAGACCTTAGTCGGCAGAAACTACGCGACCACCGGTTCATCAGCTACTGTGCGCCGCTGATCATTCGGACGAGCCGTGGCGATTCAGTAGACGGTGTCTGCGAATACGCTGATCACGCCTGATCTCTTCCGTAAAGGTAGTCGTCGAGGCGGTCGGTGAGGTCCGCGGGAAGCCGGGTCCAATCGTCGGCCGTGACATCCTTGAACGCGTCGTCAATCGCGTCCTCGATTTCGAGATTGCCCGCATTTCCCCGCAGAGCATTAGCGCCGATGATGTTTCGGACCCCGTCTGCGAATTCCTTCGGATCGGTCATCAACCACTCTTCGCCGGACAGGTCACTCAACGCTTGTCTCCAACTCCAAGACAGAGCATGCTGGAGAGTCTCTCGGTCCCGTGCCTCACAACAATTGCAGGTAGCACGGCTGTGCGGGAAGGTTCTGATGAAAGCCACTCAACCTTCTATTCACGCCATTGGGTCCTGCCTTCGAAGGAACGCTTGAGCGGCCTCCATCGGGTCGATGGAGGCCGCCTCTTACGCTTTGCTCCGCGCTAGCTTCGTAACAGGCGCTCAGTCCCGCCTGTCGCCGTCGCGCGGTCCCCGAGAGGAGCGCCGCCCGCGGAACGGGCGGTCGCGAGGTGGCCGATCGCGCCGGTCACCGCGGTCACCTCCCCGATCATGTCGGGGGCGTCCGCGCCCGCCGGGACGGCCGCCGCGTCTCCGGTCCCAGTCGGACCGTTCGGACTGATCGGGTTGATCGCCGTCCTCGCCGCCGTCGCGTTCCCGCAGGATGGCGCGTCGGCTCAGCCTGATCCGATTGCCGTCCAGGGCGAGGCACTTGACCAGCACCTGATCCCCTTCGTTCAACTCGTCGCTGACTTCGCGCACGTGCTGGTCGGATATCTCGCTGATGTGCAGCAGGCCCTCGGTGCCCGGGAAGATCTCCACGAACGCTCCGAAAGCGGCGATCTTGGTGACCTTGCCGAGATACTCCTTGCCCACTTCCGGGGAAGCGGTCAGGGCCTTGATCTTCTCGATGGCCTCTTGGCCCTTGGTGCGGTCCGAGGAAGCCACGCTGACGGTGCCGTCGTCGCTGACGTCGATCTTCGCGCCGGTCTCTTCGACCAGTCCCTTGATGGTCTTGCCGCCCGGCCCGATCAGGTCGCGGATCTTGCTCTCGGGGATCGTGATCTGGACGATCTGCGGAGCGTGCTCTGCCAGTTGTTCGCGCGGGGCCTCCAGCGTGGCTCCCATCGTTTCCAAGATTTCGAGGCGCGCCTGGCGCGCTTGCGCGAGTGCCTTCTGCAGCACCTCAAGGCTGACCTTCGGCTGCTTGATGTCCATCTGCAAGGCAGTGATGCCGTCTTTGGTGCCGGCGACCTTGAAGTCCATGTCTCCGTAGTGGTCCTCGGCACCGGCGATGTCGGTCAACACCACGAAGTCGTCGTCTTGCGTCACCAGTCCCATGGCGATGCCCGCTACGGGAGCCTTGATCGGAACGCCGGCGTCCATCAGCGCCAGAGTGCCGCCGCAGACGCTTGCCATCGAACTGGAGCCATTGGATTCGAGAATGTCGCTGACGATCCGGATCGTGTACGGGAACTTCTCTTGGTCAGGGATGACCGGCGTTAGGGCGCGCTCGGCGAGCAGCCCGTGGCCGATCTCTCGCCGGCCCGGACCGCGCATGAAGCCGGTCTCGCCGACGCTGAACGGCGGGAAGTTGTAGTGGACCATGAAGGTCTTCTCGTAGTTGGGATCCTCGATCCGCTCCTGCCGCTGGCCGTCGACCTTGGTGCCGAGCGTGGCTGACACGAGTGCCTGCGTCTCGCCGCGCGTGAACACGGCAGAGCCATGGGCGCGCGCTAGCTCGCTGACCTCGCAGGTGATCGGGCGGATCTGTTCCGGGGCGCGGTGGTCGGGCCGGCGTTTCAGCTCGAACACCTGCTTGCGAAAGAGCTTCTCCTGCCACGGATCCATGAAGGCGGACGCTTCGGCCTGCTTTTCGGAATCGTCGGCATAGGCCTGCTTGATCTCCTTCTTGATGGCCCGGAACTGGGCATAGCTGGAGAGCTTGTCCTTGTCGCTGGTGTCCAAGGCGGCCTCGGCCTGCTCGCCCCACTTCGCCTCGATTTCGTCGCGCACTGCTTGATCGAAGGCTGGCGCTGTGAAGTCGCGTTTGGGCTTGCCCGCCTTGGCGGCCAACTCCTCGATCGCCGCGATGATCTGCTTGCAGCCCTCGTGGCCGCGCCGGATTGCTTCGATCATGGCGTCTTCGTCAGCCTCGTTGGCGTCCGCCTCGACCATCACGATGCCGTCCTTCGCGGCCGCGACGGTGATGTTGACGTTCGCATCGGCCAATTGCTCGTAGGTCGGGTTCAGGACCCACTCGTCCTCGCCCAAGCGCGCCACCCGTACCGATCCGGTGGTGTGGACGACGGGGATATCTGACACGGCCACCGCCGCCGATGCCCCGGCCATGGCGTACAGGCTCGGATCGTGGGTTGGGTCAGACGAGGTCACCATTCCGATGATCTGCGTCTCGTTTCGGTAGCCGTCGGGAAAGAGGGGCCTTAGCGGCCTGTCGATCAGCCGGCAGGTCACGGTCTCCTTTTCCGTCGGGCGCGCCTCGCGCTTGATGTATCCGCCGGGGAAGCGGCCCGCGGAGTAGGTGTACTCGCGATAGTCGACCGTCAGCGGGAAAAAGTCGATGCCCTCGCGGGGCTCGGCGGCGGAGGTGGCTGTGACGAGCACTTGAGTGTCTCCGCAACGAACGACCACGGAACCGCCCGCCTGCTTGGCTAGGCGTCCGCTTTCGAGCGTGACGGTCTTGCCGTCGAGCTCGAACTCTACTGTGTGTTTCATGATTTCTGCTTTTTCCTTGTGTGGCTTCCGCTGCCTTGAGCGGAAGTCCGTTCCCGGCCTCGCAGAGAGATTGGCTAGGGGAGATGCACGGACACTGTCAGAGCCGTTCGCGCCATCGCGAACGCCCGAGACCCCGTGCATTGTCTGGTGGCATTCCCTGCGGACACAGGGACAGTGATTTCCAGCTGACGCGTCTTGTCAGCAACATGCAGCATGGCCTGCTGGAGCCCCACCGCGCTAACCGCGCAGGCCTAGGGACTCCACGACCTTCACATACTCTGCAGGATTCTTTCTGCTCAAATAGCGCAGCAGGCTGCGACGCCTGCTGACCAGCTTGAGAAGCCCGCGCCGGGACGAGAAGTCCTTGCGGTGGATTTTCAAGTGCTCAGTGAGTTCCAAGATGCGATGCGTAAGAGCCGCGATCTGAACTTGGGAGGAACCGACATCATTTGGGTGACTCCCGAAGGTCTTGACGAGTTCTTGCTTCGCCTCAGGTGCGAGTGGCATGCTCGATTCAGGTCTCCTTGTTTTTCCAATCTCTGCTTGGCTTGAACCCATAGTAGCACAATTGTTTGCGGACCGGTTGCCTGTCAGGGCCGCGTAGCTTTGGCCGGCGCTGAGCGATTTCGGGGCGTGGTATGGTCGGGAACAATCCGCATGCGCCCCCTGTTGCGAGCTACCGGCATGCACCGGTTTGCGGCCTGTGCATCGCTTGGCTGCCTTGCCGCGCTCGGGGCCGCTCCCCTCCGCGCCCAGAGCCAGCCACCCGCCCAACAGCAGTTCGTGGGAGGCCAAGTCTGTCAAGGCTGCCATGCGGACCTAGCCGACTCGTTTCGCCGCAATCCGCATTTCAATTCCGTCGCGTCCGGCAAGCTGCCGCCGGAGCGCACCGGCTGCGAAGGGTGCCACGGACCGGGGTTCGAGCACGCGATCTCGGCGGATCCGGACAGGATCGTGCGCTTTCCGGCGCTCACTCCCGCCCAAGCGCAGGAGAACTGCTTGGCCTGCCATGCCGGCGACCTCGGCAAGATGCATGTCCGCACGTCCGCGCACGCGACCGGCGAGGTTGGCTGCACCAACTGTCATTCGATTCACGATCCGCACGAAACCGGGGCGCTCTTGGCGCGACGGCAGCGGGACCTGTGTTACGGCTGCCATCAGGACATCCGCGCGCGGTTCGAGATGCCTTTCAAGCACCGCGTCAACGAGGGGGCGATGGAATGCACCGATTGCCACAATCCTCACGGCGCGCCCGTAGTGTCTTGGGCGCCGGCACACTCCTCTCGCATGGTCTCGCCCTCGTTCGGGAACGATCTGCCCTGTGTGGGCTGCCACACGGACAAGCGCGGGCCGTTCGTCTACGAGCACCCGCCCGTGCGGGTTGAGGGCTGCGGCAGCTGTCACGAGCCGCACGGCAGCACGACGCCTCGGCTGCTGGCCCGGCCCGTCTCGTTCACGCTCTGCCTCGAGTGCCACAACTCGATCGATGGCTTCGGCACGACCGGCCAAGGCATCGTCGGCCCTTGGAAGGGCTTTCACAACCTGGCCGATCCCGCGTTTCGCGAGTGCGTGCTCTGCCATTCGCGCATCCACGGCTCGAATGCCGACCCCCTGTTCCGGCGATGAGATTCGGTCCGCTCGCACTGCTCGTGCCGACACTGGCACTCGCGCAGCAGCCGGTCGCGCCGCTCGCGGATGAGCAGGCCCGCTCGCAAGAGATCGGCTCCTACGAGGTCTCGAACCTGCTCGAGGCCGGCTATCGCTTCGCGCGAGTCGGAGGAGACCACGATCTGTACAGGGCTGGCGTGAACTACGGCAACGGCATGCGCTTGTTCAACGGCCGTTTCCGGGCGACTTCTCTGGACCGCCGGGGCCCGCTAGACGAGCTTTCGCTGGTCTCGACGGGAGGGCTGGCGGATCCCTATCAGCTCCACACGGTCCGGGCCGAGAGAAATGGCGTGTTCCGCTATGACTTGCAGCACCGCACGATTCGCTACTACAACCGCTTGCCGACGCTCTGGCGGGGCGAGCACGGACTGCGGAGCAGCCGCACGCTGCAGTCGCACGAAGTCATGCTCCGGCCGGGAGCGCGCTTGGAGGGCATTCTCGGCCTGGACCTCAACCGTCGTTCCGGCCCGGGCTTCGCCTCCGAAGCGATCCCACACCGAGACGGCGGGTTCGATGCCCGCAACTTCCTGCGGTACCGCTCGGATCTGGAGCAGAACGGCCGCCAGTACCGCGCCGGCCTCTCGGCCCGTTTCTTCGGGCTGGCGCTGACAGTGATCCAGGCGGTGGACTTGTACGAAGAGGTTGGCACATCGGTCGATGCATCCCTGGGCCCCTCGCGCGCGCTGAACATCCAGCCGGTCGAGTCCTTGAGCCGCTCCGCTCCTTTCCACGGCCGGACGCCAATCACTACCGTGGCGCTGCGCTCTCGCGAGAGCGGGCGCTTGGGTATTGCCGCTCGCTTCGTCCATTCCGGAGGCTACCGCAACTCGACGCTGATGCAGAACCTCGCGGTGCCCGACCCGGCCGCCAGCGCAGCCACCGTCCGCGACACGTTCGTGGTGGGTGACGCGAATCGCAAGCAGGGCTCGGGCGAGGTTACCGTGACCTTCTTGGCCAGTTCGCGCCTGGCGCTGACCAACACTACCTCGTTTCACAACACCCGCATCGACGGGCAAGCCGCGTTTTTGGAGACAGGCCTGTTCCGGAACGAGTTTATTCGCTTTGACCACCTAGGCATCCGCCGGCTTTCCAACGCGAGCGAAGCGACGTTTCGGCCCAGCAAGCAGATCAGCGTGTTCGGCGCCCATCGTCTCTCCGACCGGCGGGTCCGCACGCGGGAGGCCACGCGTTTCCCGGATTTCGAGTTCGGCCGGGAGGCCGAGCCCCAAGACAACCGCGTGCGCAGTGCGGCCGGCGGGTTCCGCTGGCTGCCCGCACCCGGTGTTCGCGCGTCGGTCGACTTCGAGGTCGGCCGGGCCGACCGGCCGCTCACGGCGACCAGCGAGCGCCGCTTCCACAACGAGTCTGCCCGGATTCGCTGGAGGCGCGGCGACTTAACGCTCGGCGGATTCTACCGGAACAGGGTCAACGACAATCCCACCGAACTGCTGGCATATAGTTCCAAGAGCCGGTCCCAGGGCGCGCAGGCCACTTGGGTGTCGCCGGACAGCGGCACGGTGCTTGACGTTGCCTACAACCTATTGAAGATGGACGTTTCGACCGGCGTTTTGAACCTGTTCGACCTGCCAGACCTGCCAGACCGAGGTCGCAGCGTCTATGCCAGCAGCATTCATGTCATGTCCTTGGGGCTGAGGCTGGTGCCGACGGATCGGCTCACCCTGTCGCTGAGGTATTCGTTCACCAAGGACACGGCCGGTGGATGGGACGGCCTTGCGCGGGATGGCACTAACTTGTTTTCGGGCTTGCCGATGACCTATCACTCACCGCAAGCGCGCCTGTCGGTTCGCCTCCGGGACGGCCTGCGGTGGAACGCCGGCTGGCAGTACTACGGATATGCAGAGAGGTTCTCGGGCACTCGCGGGTACCGCGCCCAAGTCGGCTTCTCTAGCATCTCGCTGAGCTTCTAGACGCTTCGAGCCTCGCCCGGGGCTACGACGCCGACAGGCCGACTTGCATTTCCCGGCGCAGCTTCTCAAGCGTGAGGGTCTGCAGCACGACCTTGCCGGGACCGGTCAGGGTCGCCAAGAAGAGGCCCTCTCCGCCAAAGAGCGACACCGCGATTCCGCCCGCCATCTCGATCCCGTAGCTCACGCTGTCGTCGAAGCAGACCAGCGAACCGGTGTCGGCCTGCAGCTTCTCGCCATCTGCCAGTTCGAACTCCACGAAATCCCCGCCCGCGTGAATGAAGGCCGTGCCTTGACCGCTCAAGCGTTGCAGGATGAATCCCTCGCCGCCGAAGAAGCCGGCTCCGATCTTCTTCGTGAACGCAATGTCCAATTTGACGCCCGACTCGGCCGCGACGAAACCGTCGCGCTGTACCAAGACCGACCGCCCGGGCTGCAGGTCCAGCGGGCGCACGCGCCCGGGGAAGTCGCCCGCGAATCCGACTTCGCCGCCCCCGGCCGGGCACTCGAAGTGGGTGAAGAACAGCGACTCGCCCGTCAGCTTGCTCTTCAGGCCGCCGATCAGCTTGCCCGCTATGCCCCGGCCGCGCATGGCGGACCGCCAATCGACGTTGGGCGTCTTGTAAACCATCTTGCCGGCTTCGGCGTATACGCTATCGTTCGAATCCAGCCGGACTCGCACGATCTCAAGGTTGTCGCCTTCGATTTCGTAGTGCATGAGAATTTTCAGAGTGCCACACTCCAGCAAGGGGGGCCAGCGGGCTTTTCGTGTCGCTGAGCGCGGCCGAAAGGCACCAAGCCGGCCCGTACAGAGGCTAGAATGACCCCATGGCCCTCGGCGCGAAAATTCTCCCGCTGATGTTGGCAGCGGCCATAGCGGCTGCGCAATCGGGCCTCAGCTACAGCCAGCTGCGCCAGTTCGTCAAGTCCTCGGTCGAGCAGAAGCTCAAGGACAAGGACGTGGCAAACTACCTGAAGCGGCAGGTCGTCGGCTTCGAGATCTCGGACCGCTTAGTCGAGGAGTTTGTTGGCTGGGGAATTGGCCCGCGCACGCTCAAGGCGCTCGAGGCCCTGCAAGTCACTACCGCGGGCATGCCGGCGCCTGTCCCAGCCGAGTCTGAGGCCAAGGCAGTCCCGCGTCAGCCGCCGCCGCCCTCCGAGGAAGAGCAGCGGCGGATCATCGAGCAGGCCCGCCACCTGGCCCAGGCCTACACGGACGAGCTACCCAACTATGTCTGCCTTCAGGTCACTCGGCGGTACTTCGACCCGACTGGTATGGAGATGGACTGGCTCAAGCACGACGAGATCAAGATGCGCGTCAGCTATGTGGACGGAAGAGAGGACTACGAGACACTCGCCGTCAACGACGTGGTCACTACCAAGGGCTTCTCTGAACTGGGCGGGACTACCAGCACCGGTGAGTTCGGCACGATCCTCGACAGCCTCTTCGACCTCGATACGGCCGCTCAGTTCCGCTGGGCGAGGCACTCGCTCTTGCGCGGCCATCCAGTCTACGTCTTCCACTTGGAGGTGCCCAAGTATCGGTCGAGTTGGTCGCTCACAACTGGGGGGTCCGGGGAGGAGGAGCTGCGCACGATCCGATCGGGATACACCGGGCTGGTCTACATTGGCAAGGAGTCCGGGCGCGTCCTGCGCATCGTGATGGAGGCGCAGGGGATTCCGCGCGGGTTCCCGATGCAAGAAGCTCGCTCGCGACTGGACTTCGACTTCATCGATCTCAGCGGCCAAGCCTTCCTGCTGCCGTTGAAGGCCCAGGCGTTCGTGCGGAGCGGACGTTTGTTGACGCGAAATGATCTGGAATTCCGCCTGTATCGCAAGTTCACGGCCGAGGCAACGATCACTTTCGAAGAGATCGATGACCTCGAGCCCTTGCCAGAGGACGAGCCCGAACCCGAACAATAGCCTGCCTCGCCCTTTGCGCATCAGAGCGTCGCAGCTGCGGTCGCTATACTCGGCACCATTCATGCGCTTGTTGCTGATAGTCCTGCTGGCCCTGTTCCCCGCAATCACTGCGCTAGGCGAGGAGCGCCCGCCCAATGTCGTGCTGGTGATGGCGGACGACGTCGGCTACGAGTGTTTTGGCGCGTACGGCAGCCGCCAGTACTCCACGCCGCGGATCAACAAGCTTGCCGATGGCGGGGTGCGCTTCACGAACTGCTTTTCGACGCCGCTCTGCACGCCGAGCCGCGTGGCCTTGATGACGGGCATGAGTAATGTCCGCAACTACGCTGACTTCGGAGCGTTGCTGCCCGACCAGTACAGCATTGCCGACCTATTCCGCGAGGCCGGTTACGCCACGGCTGTTGCGGGCAAATGGCAACTGCAAGGGAGCGCGAATGCGGAGGGAGTGCCGCCCGGCGACGGCTTCGACACGTATTGCCTTTGGAACACGGGAAACACGGAGCGCCGGCGCTTCTGGAACCCGTCGATCGAATGCGACGGCAAGATCATCGATGTCACCGAAGACGACTACGGGCCCGACATTTTCACTGAGTTCTTGCTCGACTTCATCGAGGCGAACCAAGATCGACCGTTCTTCGCCTACTTCCCGATGGTGCTTGTGCATTCGCCCTTCCTGCCGACTCCGCATTCCAAAGACCGGTCTTCGGAAGACAAGCAACGCAACTTTGAGGACATGGTGGCCTACACGGACTTCATCGTGGGCCGCCTGCAGGACCGCTTGGAAGCCCTTGGCCTGCTGCGCAACACGGTGTTCGTGTTTACCTCCGACAACGGCACGCACCACGACTTGGCGTCCCAACTGGGCGGCGCAAGCATCGTGGGCGACAAGGGCGCCCCGACCGACGCCGGCACGCACGTGCCGCTGGTCGTCAACGCACCGGGGCTGATCAAGGGAGGCCGCGTGTTGGATGACCTCATCGATTTCGCGGACTTTCTGCCGACACTGGCTGAAGCCGCGGGGCTCGGGCTGCCCGACTCGATTGAACCAGATGGCGTAAGCTTCTGGCCGCGCCTGCAGGGACACGCCGGCCAGCCTAGGGAGTGGCACTACACGTACTATTTCCCCAGACCGTTTGCCGGAGAGTTCGCAACACCGTACACAAATCCCGAAGTAGCCTACGTTCGGGACACACGCTACAAGCTGTATCGCAGTGGCGAATTCTTCGACTTGCGTGCCGACCCGGACGAGACCTCCCCGATCCGTGACGTCGCGCCGCGGTTGAAGTCCGTGCGAGACAAGCTTCAATCCGCGCTCGATTCCATGCCGGCGGCGGGCGAGCGGATTCCACGCGAGCGGGGCGAAGCATCGAGGTCCGCGCCACGCCCGCGCTGGCACTAGCCTCCGGCACGCCGGCGATCTCGCGACATTCGATCACCGCTGCAGCGCACTTCGGGCTGGAAGGCTCGCTGTAATGCTGACATGCGTGGTCAAGCTCCCGGTCGCTGCTTGCGAGGACAATCCAAGCCGGATGGCACTTTGGACTGCGATTACTGCTTTCGGGACCGGACTTGCTGGTAGGATGGCTGACCGATGACAACGCAGCCCGCTGAATACGCCGCCCGTTTGGACGTGGACTATCCCGAACGGCTCGACCGCCTCACGACTCTGTTCCGAATCATCTGGGCTCTTCCGATTGTGGTCATCGCAGCACTGTTGGCGGCGAGCACCAGCAAGACGGTCGAGCAGGCAAGCGGCGAGACCGTGTCGGTGACTAGCTCGGCCATTGGATCGATCGTGCTGGCAACGGCCCTGATGATTCTATTCCGACGGCGGTACCCGCGATGGTGGTTCGACTTCTTGCGAGAGCTGGCCCGGTTCCATGGGCGTGTATTCGCTTACGTAGCGCTCCTAACGGACCGATACCCGTCGACAGTTGACGAGCAGGGGGTACATCTGGAAATCGACTATCCAGACGTGGAGCGCGATCTCAATCGGTGGCTGCCATTGATCAAGTGGCTGCTGGTCATTCCGCACCTGATCGTGCTAGCGGTCCTTGGTGTCTTAGCCTTCCTGTCAACCGTTGTGGCTTGGTTTTCCATACTGCTTACGGGGCGGTATCCGGCATCTCTGTTTCACTTCGTGGTCGGGGCATGGCGCTGGGGGCTGCGAGTCCAAGCCTATGCGTTCTTTCTCGTGACCGATCAATACCCGCCGTTCAGTTTGCGGTAAAGGCCTGCATCCCGTCCTCGGAAGTGACCACGCCCGACAAGTCTCGGAAATGCGCATGCAATGAGTGGAGGAATTACACCGCTGGCAGGCAGAGTTGATGCCGCGCTGCTGGAAGCGCAGGTCTTCAACTAGCCGTCCGGCACCAATGCCGCTTGTTTGTTGCCGGGGCGGGCCACCCAGGCCTGCGGGTCCTGCGGTTGTCTGTAGCTGTCGAGAAACTGGCCGAGCCGTTCTTGAGGTAGCTGCTTCGTGGTCTGCCTCTCTCCTCTAGTCCCAGTATCGAGGGGCTTGGGGAATTCATCGGACACTCTTGCTCGCCTCCGGTGGGCATCGTGATGGGGATCTGCGGCATTGCGGAGATACCCAGCGCCGGAAACTCGACGCGCCATACTAAGGCCAGCGATGTCCGGTCCGATGGAAGTGCCGCTGCCCGAAAACTCCACGGCGATGCTTCGGCAAGTTGCACCGATCCTCGAGCGGTTCTTGGACTTCGAAAGGTTTGTGATCGGCGGCGGCAGCGTGCTAGCCGCTCGCTGGCAGCATCGTCGTAGCTTTGACGTGGATCTCTTCACCACAGATAGTGACGCGACCGTGGAGGCCCACAATCACTCCGAACAACTGCGGGCTGCAGTCGGCAGGCACTTCGGTGATCGCGTGTCCGTCAGCACCACGCCGAGGCATGGCGAGATCGTTCTGGAAGCGAGTGGGATCGTGGAATGGGCGCTCACCCAGCGACTGGCACAGCGTCCCCCGGTGCGGGAAGTCGAGCCGGTCACCGGGATGCAACTGGACTGCACCGAGGAAATCTTGGCTCAGAAGCTCTACTCGCGGATGTACTCTGATGGCGGTCGTGCAATTCGTGACTTCTATGACCTAGCGTGGGCCATCGAGCACGAAGGGCCGGACTGCTTGGTCCCCGCGATTCGCTTCTTCGGGATCGATAATGGCAGGGCCATGCTTGCGGTGATTCGCGAGGTGAGGGACGGATTCTTGGCCATCGATTCTCGCCGACCACTCGTCGATCCGGCCGATCCGAGCCTCGAAAAGCGGGCCATCACGGTGCTCTATGACCATCTGGAAGGCGTCTGGCCTCCGCCGGGGAAAGAGCGTCAAGGAGGCACGGAAGGATGAGAGAGTGCCCCTATCCGCGATCTTCCGAGGTGCGGTGGGACCATGTCGACTGGCTGTGGCACCACCCCGAGCACATTGACCGGCGTGCCCCGTCTCAAGAGGAGGCTATTGCCCTCTGGAAGGTAAGGACTGGAAACCGGTTGTTACTCGAGACGATTGACACGCCGACTGACCCGCCGTCCCTGGCGCACTTCGACCGGCCGAAGCACCACCGGCGTCCGCGGGACTGCTATGACCCCGAGCACAAGTGGCTACGGCACGAGATCGCCTCGATGTTCGCGGGCTACCGGGATCCTCCTGACGTGCACCAGATGCGCGAATACTTGGTTGCCGAGAGTCTCGAAGAACACCCGCACTCGGCGCTCTACAACCTCTTTACCTGCGTGCCGCCGGTCGGCCTGCACCACTTGCGGCTCAGCGAAGCGCTGACGATGCACGAACTGGTGCGCGCGTTGCACCATTCCGGAGTAAGAAGGGCATGTCTCGCACGGATCGTCGAGCCGTACGCCGACCCACCCATACGACCCGCATATCTCGATGTGATGCAGCGTGAGGCCGTTGCGAGCTAAGTGCGAGGATTGCAGCAAGTCCCACGATGGAGGGGCAATTCACACGTCATGACCGGCACCGCTTGCGGCGGATGTCAGGTTTCTCGACAAATTCGTGGTGCGTATGAGCATGGCGCCCTTGATAATGTGACTATCTTCATGACCGCATGAAGTTGGCATGGTCACCGTAAATTCGGCTCGGGCGAGAGCCCGTCTTAGCGAACTTCTGGACAAAGTGGAGGAGGGGCTAGAGGTGGTCATCACCCGACGCGGCAGGGCCGTTGCTTATCTCTCTCCCGCCGCCCGCCGCCCCCAGAAACCACTGCCGCTTAGGGAGCTAGCAGGGTTTCGGGCCGCCATGCCCCGGTTGCGGCGCCCGGCCGCCGAGTTGCTACGCGAGATCCGGAATGAGGGGCTGTGAGACCGACGGGTGTTGCCGGTGCAGTATTGCAATACCAGTTTCTCGTACCTTTGATCCTGCCCGAGGCCACCAGACTAGCGCGATTGACTAGCGTCCTATCTCCGTTTTGCATGGTCATCTAGAGGACAGCTGGTCGCCATAGAACAAAGAGCGGACCGGACGGCATCGGGCGACCATTCACTTGCCACCCCACGCGATTCCCGGCAGGGTTGCCTCGCTCGCGGATTTGGGCGATCCTCTCTGTGGAGGTGCAGTGCGACCCCTCATCGAGAAGCGAACCAACCATACGTCAAACGCGGGGCGGGCCCTCACAACTCTCGTACTTCTTGCACAGTGCGTTTTGGTGCCCTTGGTGGCGCCTGGTGCGGAAGATCCTGTCCTGCGCCTCGACTTAGGGACCAGCAAATCCGCGGTCGCGGATGGGCATGTGCGCCTCAGTGCTGGGGGGGCCTACTCAATGGCATTAACTTTGGGACACAGGCGCATTAACTTACAGATCGGAGGCCAAATCGACTGAGCAAGGCCGAAAGGGGCGGGTTTCAGGCTTGGCTTGCGGTCGGATCGGTGGTGCGCTTCCTCCATTTGTTGGCAGGCT
>JAJEHF010000181.1 GCA_022823865.1 Bryobacterales bacterium | reverse complement strand
ACACTTTTTTCGCTGCAACTGGCCTCTGGCGGGAAATCCAAATCATTGAAAACAAAGCACTTATAGAACGACGCTACAGAATCATCTATGGTCTCATTCGTAAGCCCTTTGTTTTCAATAACTTCTAACGCGACACTAGTGATCGCTGATCACCCGGCCGAGCCGAACTCAGCACAGCGCGAGATTCACATCCTGTTCCGGGATTTTCTTCAGACTGAGATCAACGTAGGTGCTCTTGCTTGCATGTCGCAACCTTGAGTCCCCTCACTCTCTCGAGCAATCGTAAGACTCCGATCCAGTCTTCTCGCCGCAAGCTTGCCTGGAGCTGTACTGATAGGATCAGTCCTGTATGAAGAACGCCTTTCCCGTGCGTTGGCGGCGGCTGGCGGCGGCCGTTCTGGCGGTATTCGCCGCACCCCATGTGGTAGAAGCGACCGATTTACGTCTCTCGGACATCCGCATTCTCGGCGGCGATGCGATCGGACTGGAAGACACGCCGCCCGAGGCGTGGCTTGCCGGTGTGGCCCTAGGCATCGAGGAGGGAAGGCGGTTGCGCGTCAGTCTCGAGTTCGTGCACGGCCAGATCTACGGGCGGGACTATTACGAACGGCGAAGGATTCTGATCACCCCCGTCTTCGAGTACAGGTTTTGGCCGGAACGGCGCGTCCAGCCGTATCTGGGCGGTGGGGTTGGGCTCGCTCTGAAATTCAATCAGTGGCCCACCGGCGACAACGACGAGCTGGAGTGGGAATGGGGTCCGGGAATCGCGGTCACGTGGGGCGGGGGGGTACGACTGTTCCTGACTGAACGCCTGTTCATCGCGCCCGTACGGATGGGCTTCTACCCGTTTCTCCAGTCCACGGTTGGCATCGGCTACCGGTTCTGACGAGCAATGCGCGTTCGCTGCGTACCGCTTGTGCTTCTGGCGGCGGCGGTAGCGCCTGCGCAGCAAGCCGAGCCCCGCTTGGAGCTCTACGGCCTGTCCGGTGTCTATAGCACCGGCACCTGATGGGCCCCCTACCAGCCGCAGGCCGGGGCGGGTGTGCTGGTTCCCCTCGGCTGGGACTGGGCGGTTCTGATGGACGCGACCGGTGACACCCGGCAGACTGGCCTGATCGAGTTGTACGCGGACAGCTGCCGCCGCGAATTCTACGAGCGGAACCCCGAGGCCGTGGACAATGACGTGCGACTCGACCGCTGCTGTCTCCTGCTCGACATGGCTCCGCAGCGCCTTCCGCTCGGTCTCCAGGAACTGTTCATCCGATGGGCGATCCGCTCGGCGGCACGCCCCGGCTCTCCTTACACTGCGTGGCCTGTGACTGCAAGGCCTCCGCCGTAGGGAGTCACCTGATTCCGGCGTCAACCCAATCCGAGAAAGAGTTATGTCGGTCAAGATACACCGAGAACCAACACTTCAGTCTCGACGCGATGGTGGAGCCCGTCGGTTAGTATAATAGTAGGTAACTGATCAGTTTTGCTCAATTGCCTATCTCTTACACCATGACCGACCAGCCGACCTACCTCCGCCCCCTCGTACCCCGCCTGATCGACCTTCTCACCGAGGTGGGTCCCATGCGTCTTGTCGCCGTCACCGGTCCCCGTCAAACGGGAAAGACGACCATGGTCCTCCAAGCCTGCAAGGAGCTAGAGCGGAGCGGGCGTCGATGCTGGTACGTGGCTGTCGACGATCCCACGCCGGAAAAGCCGCCCTTCGACACCGCGCCCCCTGAAGCAGCGTCCCTGCTCCCCGGTCGCGCTCCCGGTCCGGAATGGCTCGTCTCGACCTGGAACCGGGCTCGCGCGGAGGCGAACCGTTCCCCTCGGGGTCTGGTATTGGCGCTTGACGAGGTCCAACGCATTCCGAACTGGTCCGGCATCATCAAGGGCCTTTGGGACGGAGACCGCAGGACAGGCTGCCCGTTGCGCGTGGTGATCCTGGGGTCCGCCCCCTGGTCAATGTTGACCGGAATCCATGAGAGTCTGGCGGGCCGGTTCGATCCCTTTCCCGTAATGCACTGGTCGCTCGAGGAGATGCAGCGCGCATTCGGCGTGACACTCGATGAATACATCTTCTTCGGAGGGTATCCCGGAGCCGCCATCCACATTCGCGATGCGATGCGTTGGCGGGGACACATCAGGTACGCCATCATGGACCCGGTTATCGAGCGCGACATCCTCTCCCTGACACGAGTCGAGAAACCGTCGCTGATGCGCGCGCTGATGGATCTGGCACCCGACTACTCGGGACAGGTCGTCTCCTACCGGAAGTTGCAGGGCCATTTGGACGATTCGGGCAACACCACAACTCTGGCCCGCTACTTGGACCTGCTCGCAGACGCGGGCCTGATCACCGGACTGCAGAAGTACAGCGCCAAGCCGCACCTGTCGAAGCGATCGACCCCGAAGCTGAACGTGCTCAACACCGCCGTCATGACCGCGGGATACGCCTATCCCTTCAAGCGCGTCAGGGACGACGGCGCGTTTTGGGGGCGACTGTGCGAGAGCGCGGTGGGAGCCCATCTGCACAACACCCTCCCGCCCGACAGGATTGTCCAGCTCCGTTACTGGCGGGACGAAGCCCGGGAGGTTGACTTCGTGCTTGCATCTGGCCGGCAGGTCCTCGCGATTGAGGTGAAGAGCGGTCGCAGGCGCGGCCGCATTGCCGGCCTGGAGGCGTTTGAGGGCCGCTTTCCAGGAGCGAAGCGACTCGTAGTGGGGACAGGAGGAGTGCCGCTCAACGAGTTTCTGTCCGAACCCGCCGACTTTTGGCTGGAAGAGGCCCATCGTGCTCGTTGAGAGGACGGTCTCGCGATGGCGGGGGGGGCGGTGGCTGTCGCAGGGCGAGAATCTGTCGGACTTCCGATCGGCACGAGCCTACGTACTCTTGGGTGAGCCGGGGTCTGGAAAGACCAAGGCGTTCGAGCAGGAATCAGTGATCGACAAGAACGGAGTGGGGGTTACCGCCCGCCGGTTCATCCGCCGGAGCATCGACACTCATCCGGAGTGGCGACGGAGGACACTCTTCATAGACGGCCTCGATGAGGTTCGTGCCCAAGGTGGCGACCAGCGCGAGCCCCTGGATGTGCTCTTGTGCCGGCTCGAACAGCTGGGCAAGCCATCTTTTAGGCTTTCTTGCCGCGACGAGTCCTGGTTGGGACGAAATGACCTCCACGAACTGTCCTCGGCTGTCGACGGCGAGGACCTCCACCTCCTGCGGCTTGACCCCCTCACCGGGCAGGATACCCGCCGAATTCTGTCTGACTTGGGCGCACCTACGCCCGAGGGCTTCCTGCAGAGAGCCGTCGACAGTGGCCTGGAGGCCTTCCTCCGGAACCCACTCCTGCTCGGAATCCTTGCCAAGGCCCAGAGCCACGGCGCATGGCCGGAGGGCCAACTTGCCACGTTCGAGCGCGCCTGCGAGGAACTGGCAGGCGAAACGAACCAAGAGCACATGGATGCCCGTGATGGCAATCCGTTCGCGAACGAGGAAGTGGTCCTCGCCGCAGGTCGACTATGCGCAATACTCCTGCTGACCGGCATGTCGGGCTGGTCTCGGCGTGGTCCAGGTGACGACGATTGTCCTGCTCTTGGCGAAGCGGGCGAGGCTCAACCTCTGCTCAAATTCGCTCTGGATACCAAGCTGTTCGTAGGAATTGCTGAGGACGGGAGGCATCCACGCCACCGTCGCATCGCCGAATTCCTTGCTGCAAAGTACTTGGACCGCGCGATTCGCGAATGTCAGTTGCCCGCAACGAGAGTCCTCGCCTGGATGCGGGGGGCCGACGGGATCGTAATGCCCGATCTGCGCGGCACCGCCGTGTGGCTGGCCGCACGGAATCCCGACAGCCGCCGCCCCCTCATCGAGTCCGATCCGGTCGGCGTCGCCTTCCACGGAGACGCTGGGAGCTTCAACCGCAATGAGACTGAACTCTTGCTGAGCGGCCTAGAGAAGCAGCTGCAGCATCAATGGGAGTGGGCATCACCGGCCTCGCTCGCCGCTCTAATGGCTGGCCCCGCTTGCGACATGTTGTGGGACATGCTCCGATCTCCGGACCGATCCAATGCCCGGCAGCGTCTGGTTGAACTGCTCCTTCGGGGGTTGGCGGCGACACCGCTTAGCGGCTCGCGATTGCCAGGTGGCGGTTCGTCGAGCACGGCAACCAAAGCGAGCGAGATCCTCCCCGAAGTCCTCCGAGACGACGGTTGGCACATTAGCGTCAGGCAGGGGGCGTTGGTTGCGCTCATCCACTTGCTGGGGGAAGAAGCGGGCGGCCCCTCAATTCTGATCGGCCTACTACGCGAACTCGACGAGGGCCGGTTACCAGAGGACGACCGCGGCGAGTTGCGCGGCGAGCTGCTGACCTGGCTGTATCCGCGGCACATTACCGCCGAGCAGGTGTGGGACTGCGCGGTGCGGATGTGGCACGTTGACGAACGCACACGGGACGACCCACCAGCGAGCACCATCCCGGGGAACAAGGCGAAGACGTTCTGGACAGAGCACCTTGTGAACGAGTCGGCACCCAAAGACGTGCGAACGCTCCTTCACACCTTGGTTGCGAGGGCCGAACGGCTGATCCCCCTCCTGGCGAAAAATGATGCCGAGTCGATCGTGCTGCGCCTGCTGGCCTTGGGCCTTGAGCTCTTTGGCGAGGAAACGGAGGTCACGGAATTGTATGAGTGGTTCGGGCTCGTGGAAGCCCACTACGAGCGGACGGAACTGATCCCGGCTCATTGCAGGAACCTCGTCCGGAGATCCCGAAATGCGCCGGAGCAGAGCAAGATCTATAGCTGGCTTCGCGATCATAGCGACATCCAGCTCGCATTGGTGCTGGAAGGACTGAAACGTCATGCATCACTGCCGCGGGACCGCACGCTCGATCACCAAGTTGGCGTTAAGTTCTTGGGTGGCGAGCGGCGTTCCGGTTTTCGCCGTTGGTGCATGGATACAGCTGCTAGCTTGGCGGCGACGGACCCGGGTCCCGCAATTGAGCTGGCGTTCTGGACGGTCACGGAGAGGCGAGAAGAGTGGGGACGTCCGCTTGACAACGACGAGATCGTCACAGCAGTACGAGGCACTCCGTTGTTGCAGGAGTGGCATGAGAAGCGCGTCGCCGCGGAGGCGGAATACGCCGCCGAAGGCGCACGCCTGCGCCAGTCTCCCCAATACCGGGAGGTCCAAGAACAGCACACAGCTTATCTGGCGTCCATCCGGAAGGAGGTGGAGGCTATCGAGGCGGGCAAAGTGCCGTCAGCACTGCTTCACGAACTGGGTCGCGTCTATGGGAACGGCATCGGGCTGGGAGGTCCCGATCAGCCTCGCGAGGAGCTCAAACGCCATCTTGCCTCAAGCCTCGCCTCCGAAGAGGAGCTCCTCGCAGCCGTGATTCGCGGACTCCGCAGCCTCGTGGATCGAACCGACCTTCCCGATTTGGACGAGATTGTTCGGCTTCACGCACAGGGCCGAACGTCACACTTCGCCCTCCCATTCCTAGCAGGCTTGGCCGAAGACGAACTTGCCGGTGCGGATCCGCTTCAGCGTCTCGACGAAGAAGCTCTCCGCCGGGCCCTGGCCTTCTATCTGCTCTCTAGGCTCCCCACCAGATGCCATCCGATTCCCGGGCTCGTCAGCCACTCGGAGGATGCTCGGCCTCGCTGGTTCCTCAAGGCTCTCCAGGCCCATCCGCAGATCGTCGCCGATGCCTTCTCCGCCGTGCACGGCGCTCGCGTCCGCGCGAAGGAGTTCCCCGATCAGCATCTCTACGACATGGCGACGAGTGCGGAATACGAGCGGGTAGCGCTGCTGGCGGTGCCGAGGATGTTCAGTCCGTTCCCGAGCATTTGCACGGAGCCCCAGATAGAGGCGCTCAGACAGGTCCTGTGGGCTGCCCTCAAGTACATGTCGCGGGACGAGCTGACCCGGCTGGTCGGGTGCAGGTTGCGTCGGAAGGGGATGGATGTGGCCCAGCAGGTGTACTGGCTGGGCGCAGGTCTGTTTATGGAGCCCGAAGTTTGCTTTCCGAGACTCTTCAACTTCGTGTCCAAAGGCCAGAAGACAAAGCGGATCCATCATCTGGTTGATTTCTTGTTCCAGCACGGAGAGCCCCCGGACACCCAAGAGTGGTCGACCGCCCATCTACGTGCGCTCATTGAGATCGCGGGGCGGGGGCTGCGCTCGCCATGGGACGGCAGGCATGACCGGTCCGCCCAGCTAATGGCCGGCGAAGGCTTTGGCCCGAGCCCGAAAGTGCATCCTCTCATCAACATCTGGGTAAAGGCCTTGGCAGCCAGGGTGGACGAGGAGGCGATCTCCGCCATTGCCGAACTCGCGGACGACCCCACTCTGGAGCATTGGCGCGGAATGCTCCTTAGCGCTCGTGGCGAACAGGCCGAAAGGCTCCGGATTTCGGTGCACCAGCCGCCCACCTTGCGTCAGGTCAGGGATGCACTCCGCGGCGGCCCTCCGGCTAACGCGGCCGACCTCCATGCCTTGGTCTCCGGCAAACTGGTGGACTTGGCCGCGAGAATCCGCGACGGGAACACGGACGCCTGGCAGCAGTATTGGCACTCAGACCCGGATGACCGCCAAGGCAGGATGGTAATCAAGCCTAAGTCCGAGGATCCGTGCCGGGACGCCCTGCTCTCTGATCTTCAACTCCTGCTGGAGCCCTACGAGGTCGATGCCCAGCCGGAAGGACACCATGCGGAAGACAATCGGTCAGACATCATGGCGGTCCACGGCGTCCACGCCGTTGTCGTAGAAGTCAAGAGGACGGACAGCGTGCAACTCTGGAGCGCCATCGAAGAGCAGCTGGTCGCCAAATACCTGCGTGACCCGAGGTCGGGAGGCTACGGAATCTACTTGGTCTTCTGGTTCGGTCCCGACCATGTAAGAAGAGCACCCCCTTCCGGCACCCGCCCGGAGTCGCCGGATGAGCTTCGAAACAAGTTGATCCGGCTCCTGCCACGAGACCACCGTCGTGCCATCACGGTTCTCGTCATCGATGTCAGCGCGCCTGCGGGGCGTTGCGCTGGTGACGCCATTTCGTGATACCGGCAGAAGCCAGTCGCTCCGAGAAACCATGTGCTTCGAGGGGTCATGGAAACCAGCCCACAGTCTCTTCCATCGCAGCCTGGAGGGACAGAGGAAGTCTCAGCCGCCATCAAGACAACTATGCAGTGACGGCGGTCTTCGTCGGATGGCGGTAATCGGTGCTAGGGTTTCCCTATCGGGACTTGTTGGAATGTCAATCTGCTGACGTTTGCCAACGGCTGTTAGGCCTAGTATGCCGAGTCATTAATGGGATTAATTAACCCTGAGCCTCGGCCAAGGCCTTCCGAGCCCGGTGGATCTTCTCGAGAATCTCCGTTCCGCTCGCTTTCCATCTGTACGGCTTCGGATTCTCGTTGCGCCCCGTCAGGTAGGCCGTGATTGCGTCCGTCAGCTCCTTCACGCTCGCAAAGCTGCCTGCCCGTACGCAGTCTCCGGTTAGATCCGAGAAAAACCGCTTCACCAAGTTCATCCACGAACTCGATGTGGGAGTGAAGTGCATGTGAAACCGCTTGTGCCGCTTCAGCCAAGCCTTCACCTTCGCATGCTTGTGCGTGCTGTAATTGTCCGCGATGATGTGCACCGTCAACCCCTTCGGCACTTCGCGCTGGATCTGCTTGAGGAAGCGCAGCCATTCGATGTGGGTGTGCTTCTGCTCGGTGCGGTAAATCAGCTTGCCTTCTAGGTAGCTCAGGGCGGCGAACAGGCAAATCGTGCCATGCCGGTAGTAATCGTGCGTGCGCGTGCTGATGTGCCCGCGGCCCAGCGGCAGCCCCGGCTGGGTGCGTTCCAGCGCCTGGCACTGCGTCTTTTCGTCGCAGCACAGCACGACTGACTTCTCCGGCGGGTCTAGGTAGAGTCCGATCACATCCCAGAACTTGCGTTCGAAATCCTTGTCGTTCGACAGCTTGAAGGTCTTGGTGCGGTGCGGCTTGAGGCCGCTGCGGCGCCAGATGCGGCTGACCGTGGACTGCGAGATCCCGGCCTCGCCGGCCATGCTGCGGGTGCTCCAGCGCGACCGCCCGGTCGGCTTCTGGCCCGCTTCGGTGATGACCCTCTCCACCGTGTCGGTGGGAATCGACGGGCGCCTCCCGCGGCCGGTTTGGTCATGCAGTCCGGCGATGCCCTCGGCATCAAAGCGTTGCGACCAGCGATTGACACACGCGACGCTGCAGCCTAGGCGCTCGGACACCTCGCGCTGACTGAGGCCCTCGTGGCGCAGCAGCACGATGCGGGCCCGCAGGCAGTCGCGTTGGGAGGTGGTGGAGGCCCGCACGCGGCGTTCGAGTTCGGCGTGTTCCTCCGGCAACATATCGAGGACCTCGATGGGGCGCGCCATGGGTGTTTCCGCTCACCATGGTAGCACGCTCATGCAGTTTGTTAATGATAATTACGACTCATGACACTAGAAGGAAGCGCCAGATGACCAAGTCGGACGAAGATCGACGACGCGACGCAATACGAGACATACTCTTGGACGACGTCAAGCCAAAGATCCGCAATAGAGAGTTCTTCTCGGCGGAGACATTCGACGCAACAACTTTTGTGCTCGAAGATCCGTACGCGTTCTTGATCGCGAGTTGCTTGGATCGCGGAGTCAAGTCAGAGAGAATCTGGACAATCCCGTACGATCTGAAGCAGACGCTGAGAGCCTTGGACGTTGTTGCCATTGCAGATATTTCCCCCAGAGCAAGCTCGACGAGATCATCAGATACTTGCCACACAAGCCGAGATACGTCAATGACACAGCCAAGACAATTCTCGATCTCAGCCGAATGATCCGAGACGAATTTGGCGGTCGCGTACAGAAAATGTGGCAGGGCCGCTCGCCGGAACAATTTAGGAGAGACCTCCGCAGGATTCGAGGCGTTGGTCCGCACATCGCCAGCATGACAGTCAACCTGGTGATCCGACGCTACGGCGACGTGTTCTCTCGGAACGACCTGAACACCGTCGACATCAAGGCAGACCTACACACCCGTAGGGTCCTGTATAGGCTTGGCGTTGCTGCGGAGGACTCCGACACCGCGGCTTTGGAAGCAGCACGACGACTCAATCCGCCGTACCCCGGGGGCCTCGATGCTCCCCTTTGGTGGGTCGGCCGTCGGTGGTGCCACCCCGCGCCGGACTGCGAGGCATGCCCCCTAGTACGTCGATGCGAGCACGGTCGCCAACATCGCGACAGACCCTCGCGTCCGGATTGAGCAGAGCCACGTACCGGCTCGTGAGTAGGAGCAGGCGCATCTGGAGATAATGAAGCCGTTGATTGTCAAGGTCAATACTGGCTGGACTCGGTCTCTGGTCCGGTGCTTGCTTTCGGGTTGCTCAGACCTAGCAGGGAGATTGGCCTCCATGAAGCGACTGGAAATGGCCATCATCTGGTTACCCTTGGCGTCGCTTCGGGTCGCCTTCATCACTTCGGCGATGCTGTCGCTCGTTCCCGCGATCATGCCTGCGCAATCGCAGGAGACCACGCTTGAAAGAGCGCCTGATGCGAACGAGTTAGCTATGACCCCCAGCGGCGACAAGGGGAACATACAAACAAAGACATCTGCTGAACCTGTGAGGCCAACAAGGACAGAAGTCGAAGTTGAGCGCCTCATTGAGGTCGAAACTCAGCGTCAATTCAATGAAGTCCATCGCAAACTCTTGGATGATCGGGCAGACACCATCGATTGGTGGTTGACCGCCATGACCGTGGGCCTAGGATTCTTTGCCCTCGTCGCTGTTGTGGGCGGGTACGTTGGTTTCAGACGATTTCGGGCAATCGAAGCCGAGGCAAGAGAAAACGCTACGCTCGCAGCAACACACGCGGGAGAGGCTCAGCGCCTTCTAAGGGAGATTGAGAGGAACAGGGACAAGTCCGAGGATATCCTTCGGAACCAAACCGCCGAGTCTGCTGATGAGAATCCTGAAGAGGCAAAGCGAACCAGTGACAAAGTCCTTGAAAGTCTTCAAGCATCCCCAATCGCTAAGGCGATCGCCCGTGCGCTTTCGTTTCAGCGAGAAGGCCAGAAAGGAAAGGCCATTGAGAAATGGCGCAGCATCGCCCTCGTTGCGGAAGAAAGCAACCAAGCTCTCGCTTCGAGGGCGTGGTTTTCTGTTGGCTATCTGCTCGGTGACACCGACCCAGAAAAGGCAGTCGAGGCTTATGATGAAGTGATTCGCCGAGATACTAGCAACGCCAAAGCCTATAACAACCGGGGCAATGCAAAGGACAAGCTAGGTCGACGTGAGGAGGCCGTTCTTGACTTCGACAAAGCAATCCGTTTGGCCCCGGATCTCGCCATTGCATACGCGAACCGGGGTATCCCGAAGGTTAAACTGCGTCGGTTCGAAGAAGCAAGCGCTGATTTCGACGAAGCGATCCGCTTAGATCCGGACCTCGCCATGGCCTATGTGAAACGGGGCATCTTGAAGGGGATGTTGGGCAAGGACGCGGAGGCGATTCTCGACTTTGACCATGCCATTCTTCTAAATCGGACCGAGGGTGAAGCCTATAAGTGCCGTGGCAATGTGAAGGACGGACTTGGACGGCACGAGGAGGCTCTCGCCGATCTTGATCGCGCCATCCGTATCGATTCGCACGATGCCGATGCCTACATCAAGAGAGGCGTTGCCAAGAGGAATCTGGGGCGGAATGAGGAAGCGATTTTCGACTTCGACCATGCAATCCGGCTGGACTCAGACCTTGTTGAAGCCCATTCTAACCGGGGTCTCTCAAACGGTCTGCTGGGGCATCATGAAGAGGCTCTTGCTGACTATGATCGCGCCATCCGTCTTCGCTCGGACGACAGCGCTACCTATGTCAACCGGGGCTACACAAGGGACCAGCTGGGTCAACACGAAGAGGCCCTTGCGGACTATGATCAAGCTATTCTTCTGAATCCGACCGATGCCAAGGCCTACGCTAACCGGGGCGCGATCAAGGGAACACTGGGCCACTATGAGGAGGCGATTCGCGATCTCGACTGTGCTATTGTCCTTAATCCAAGCGATCCTGGGTTTTTCTATAGTCGAGGACTCACGAAAGCCACTTTTGGACATCACGAGGACGCCGTTGCAGATTTCACCGAGGCGATCCGTCTAGACCCAGACGACTCTCACGCCCTCTATAACCGAGGTGTCACTAAGTTGCAGTTGGGTCAACTCAAGGACGCGATCGCCGATTTTGATGAGGCCATTCGGCGAAATCCAGACTACGCTAGGGCCTTCCATAACCGGGGTGTCGTAAAGACTGCCCTAGGCCAGTTCAAGGACGCTGTCACCGATTTCGACAATGTCATCCGGCTGAACCCGGACGATCAGGATGCCTACGCCGAGAGGGGATCAGCGAAGATAGCGCTGGATCTCAAGGACGAGGCCCGAGAGGATCTCAAGACTGCGCTTGCTCTCGCTTGCGAAGCAGGCAATTCAGGATTGGTGACCAAGATGAACCGGTGTCTTCGTGATCTCGATGGGGTGGAGGGCTCATAGAATCTTCCGCTGCGGTCGTTAGTGAGACGGGGGGCCGCTCGACGATCTCATGGGTGACGCGTCGTCACCGCTGGCCGTAGATGCGAGTTGTGCGAGGATTGGCCTGCCCGGCTAAGTGCTGTATCCGTGAGCGCAGGGGTTTCGCAACTACAATGTCCACCTGCGATCTCGCTTCGAAGGAGGTCCGGCTGATGTTCATGGTTCTATTCCCGTAGTACGAAGTCAGCGACGTAGGATCCGCCCTCGGCAATGTTAAATCGCTGGGCCGGGATTCGGACGCTGCGCTTGACTGCCATGATCACGAGGGATCCGGGCGGTAGGCCGGAAATCGCGTATCGACCGCTGGAGTCTGTCTTGATCCGCGCTCGGAATCTGCGAACTGAAGGGGCAGCCGATTCTACACCCGGGCCTCCCGTGAAGCAACCGCTGGAGCCCGTGTTCGCCGGTTGACTTCGGACATGGACCAGAACGGTGATTCCGTTCAGTCCTGATCCTGACGGCGATGCAACCGTGCCGCTGACGCTTGCTCCCTGCGATTCCAGCGAGATCTGGACGGATTCGAACGAGCCTTTCCCGGCCTCCGTATTTCCGGTCGATCCGCTGCCCAGAACTCCGGTGGACTGCGGAACCCAGCCGTGCGCTCGCACGTCTGCCACGAACCGGTCCGACCTGCCGGACGGCAAGGCAATCGTGAACTTGCCGTCCGAATCCGTCACGTCTGCGGAATAACGGTCGATGTAGATTTGGCGGTCCGTGTCGAGGTTGCGAATGCGAACCTCTGCGCCGGGTACGGCCCGACCGCGACTGGCGGTCAGGGTTCCGCTGAAGAATCCGAGCTGGCGCAGGACGAATCGCACGGCACCAAAGGGCACTCCGTGCGACAGGTCGATTGCGTCCGACGATAGTTCAGGAAATGTATTTGTAATTCAGCGGCAGCCGTCAAAATACGCGTCAAGACGTGCGCCGCTAGCACGCCTGAGAATGCATGAGTGGCACGCGCGCGCCAGCCAGATGCTCTCGCCCACGTCCGTCTTGCGGCCTTTGGTTTGCTTCGCGTGCTGGACGTGTGCCAGTTCGGCCTGGACTCCGGCCCGCTACAGCGCCCGCACGGGCGCGCTCCAGTAAGTGCCGCCCCCACCAGTGTGGCGGCCTCAACCACCAGTTCGTGCAGCTAGGCGCTGGCGGTGAGTTCGTGCTAGCGGACATGGATTCCGGTCGCTCGGCACTGCGACATGCATCCAGTCGACGCGGAAACGGTCTGATTGCATGCGCTATCCTCCTTGTAGGCGGAAGCGGATTGGTGGTCCTGGAACATTGGATACCCGCCGCGGAGGACGGGTCACGTTTTGCCGCTCGTCCGTGGTCCCTGCAGGGAGCCGGTACACTTCGGGGCTCGACGCGGGATCGCCCAATCAGTATAGATGTCGGGGAGCAATCCACCGATGGTGAGTGCGAACATGTCCCGCTTCCACCACCATTTCAGCACGGGGCTTGGTTGGCTGCTCCACTTGCTGCCTGTGCTCGCTCACCGTTTCATGCAGTCGGGATGAGTGCCGAAATCATGAGGGTCTAGATGAGTTTTTCGTTCGAGGCAAGAACACTGCTCGAGTTGGGCAAGGAATTGATCAGCAGCGATGAAGTGGCTCTGTATGAACTGATCAAGAACGCGGTCGACGCAGGGTCCCCGAATGTGCAAATCGACGTGCGGTCTAGGTTGGCGCACACCGACTACCGGGAGGCTGTCAGGCAGCTTCGCGAAACTGCAAGGGCGCTTTCCGAAGTGACAGCATTCCTCCGGGGAAAGATGGTAACCGACGGCAGTTCCAAGTGCGACGAGTGCTTGAGGGAACTGGATCGAACGACTGATCGGGGCAACTACGGCGAGACTCTCGATGCGCATTATGCGCGTCTGAATTCCATCGTCATTAGCGACACAGGCGAGGGCATGTCCCTAGGAGATCTGCGGAATGTCTATCTGAGAATCGGTACGCGGCATCGGCGCCAGCAGAATGAGGGGGGAGCGAACAAATTGGGCGATAAGGGTATAGGAAGGCTGTCGGCAATGCGCTTGGGCGACCTGCTGACGGTTGAAACGTCCAGGGCGGGAGAGTCGCATTGGAACGTCCTGAGGGTGGACTGGGGGATGTTCTCGCATTCGGAAGACATGCTAGTCGAGGACATCGCGGTGGCCCCCGAACGAGGAAGGAGCAAGCGGCAGCGGAGCGATCATGGCACCAAGATACGAATCCGTCGTCTGAACTCTGACTGGACTTGGGTTCGCTTTAACGAGTTGCTGGAGGGGAAGATCGCACGGTTCATCGATCCCTTCGAGGCAGGTCTGGCGAATCGACTGATCATTGCCCAGCACAATGGTCGGCGAGCGACGATTCCTTCGATCCCGAAGGCGCTCATGAAGCACGCGCATGCGAGTTGCCGGGCGACGTTCCGCTTCGAGAAAGGTGAACCGGTAATCGTAGGGAAGGTGGATTATCGCGAAAAACAGCGCACCGCGAAGATCGAGGCCTTTGGCTCGGAAGTGATGGCGCTCAATCGGATTATTCGGAAACGCCGAGCGAAGCGGGGACATGCAGCCTTCGAAGAGACGCCGATCAGTCAGGAGGCATTGCTGAAGCTGCGCGGATTCGAACTGGAGATCTACTGGTATAACCGGCGGATAGTTGACAGCATTGAGGGCTTGACCGAGAACAAGACCGCTTCCCGTAGCGAAATAGCGCGGTGGTCCGGCGGGCCGATGCTCTATCGATACGGCTTCCGAGTGCTACCTTTCGGTGATCCCGACGATGACTGGCTCTCGCTAGACAAGAGGGCCTTCGGCTCTTCCGGCTTCAAACTGAACCGGCAGCAGGTGTTCGGCCGGGTCCGGATCGAGACGCCGCACCGGTTCCTAAGTGAGCAGACGAATCGCGAAGGGTTGGTCCAGTCGGACGTTTCGGATGCGCTCAAGCGGCTTGTGACGTGGCTCATTAACGTCGAATTCCGCAACTTCATCAACCAAGTGGACGAGGAGGAAAAGCTGCAGTTCCGGAAGGAGCAGCTAGAGAACAATCAGATTCTCCGGGCCGAGAGAACTCTTGCGGAGGCCGTTGCGGATCTGAGGAATGTGCTGGATGGCCAGTGTGAAGCAGAACTCGAAGATGTCGACAAAACGGCGAGGAATCTTCGGCAAGAGGCGCTTGGTGTGCTGAATCGTCTGGAAGAGGTACAAAAGCAATCGACGGAAGATCGTGAGCAGTTCGTCTATCTGGCTGGCGTAGGACTGATGACTGAGTTCATCTTTCATGAGCTGGAGCGCGCTGTATCGCACACGATGCGCGTGATCTCAGAAGTCGGTGCGACGCCGGGCAGCGTCTCCGCGCTGAAGGACCAGCTTCAGACGCTCCATAAGCGTGTCGCAGCGTTCGACGAGCTGACCGGGGAGAAACGCCAGACGAAGTCGCGCTTTGATCTATGCGAGTTGGTCCGGGAGGTACTTGGCAATCACGAGCGGGAATTCTCTCGGCACAACATAGACTTGGTGCTCGACCTACCGGAGGACGAGTTCATCGTTCGGGCGGTACGCGGCATGTTCATCCAGATACTCGAGAATCTCGTGGTAAACGCTGCGTATTGGCTCAAGAGGCAGGCAGAGTATGAGGAGAACTTCGTGCCTCGATTGGTTGTCGCCGTGGATGGAATTGCACAGCGCATGACGGTTCGAGACAATGGGCCAGGCGTCCCTGTATCCCGCAAGGAACGGATATTTCAACCCTTCGTTACCACCAAACCATCGGGCATGGGCAAGGGTCTCGGCCTATTCATTGCACGCGACATGGCCGAGTACCACGGATGGTCCTTGGAGACCGAGTCCCTGTCAGGGCGGATTCGCTCTAATCGGGTAAACGGCTTTGTGTTACAGATGGGGTAGCAGTGAACTACGCACCGCAGATCGTTGACAGTTTCAAAGCGAGCGTCCTCGAACGGATTTTGGTGATCGACGATGCCTATGATCCGCCGGAGTTGCAAGAGGATAGGGGGGGTGATCTGGTCAATGTGCTGGAGAGCCCGGATCTGAGGATCCATCTCAGCGATGAGGTCTTCTGCGAGGACGACCGCCAAGCGGCGATTGAGGCGGTGTTGAGGAACGAGTTCGACCACGAAGCAGTTTCTAGGGCGATAGCGACGCTCTACTCCACGTACGTCGACACGCGGGCGGCGGCAGTAGATCCTGGGGGTGAGTTCACGGGCCAGAAGGGTCCAGCGCTTGAAGCACTAGATCCGCTTGTAGAGTTGCTCGGGCGGTGTGCCGATGCAGCCCAAATCCGGAAGGTTGGAAAAGGTGAGGCGGCTCGAGCGTACAGAGAGCAGGCGTCCGACTTGATTTTGATGGACTTTTTTTTGAGTCCTCCGGAAAGATCGGTCCGAGCCGCAACAAGGGGAGAGTCGGATGCGGACAGAAACAGATCAATCAATCTGCTTAAGAGAATTCTGGGCGATGACCCAGTAGCCACTCCGTCGGTCATCCTGATGTCTTCGGAAGACGTGGGTGATCGCACGCAAGCTTATCGCGGTCGGCTCGAAGGGCGAGTGACCGCATTTCGCTTCGGATTCCTGTACAAGGAGTGGATCAACGGTGACGGCAATCTCCTGACCGCATCCGGCCAGGCAGCGGACGTACTGATGGATACGTCGCGTAGCTTCGAATTCGGGCGGACGCTTGAATCCGCACTCCAGCGATGGAAGGCGGGAGCGACAGCAGGGCTAGAGAAGCTCTATGAGGAACTGAGCGACTTTGACATCAAGGACTTCGCCTATCTGCTACGGTTCCGACTGTACCAAGAGAGGGAGCCCTTCGCCGACTATCTTGAGTGGTTCTTGGGCGAATCGTTGCGAGCAATCGTCGATGGTGAAGTTGAGTGGCAAACCGAGTACTTCTCGCGGCTAGACCAACCGAGGTTGACAGAAGCGATCGAAGGGGCGCACCCAATCCCGTCGGATCGAACAGCCAAGTTCTTCCATAGGATGCGCTTCAACTCCAGAGAAAGCCGGGAAAGGAAGAGACTCGCTCTTGGCGACTTGTTTGTTGCGTCAAATAGCAAGGATGTCCGGGTCGTCATTACCCCAGATTGCGACTTGGTTCCGCGAAAGCACGGTCCCCGCGCGAGACGTGTGTTGAGTATGGGCGGGAAGATATGGGGGTTGGAATCGGATCAGGCCCTCGCAGGCGAGCTCATATTCAGCAATGCGCCCAAGGCGATCAAATGGCACTACAAGGACTTGATGACTCATGAATTCGATGACATTACAACGCTTCATGTGGGTGAGATGCCGTATACCTATTTTGGATCTCTGCGCGCGATGTCGGCCCAGATGCTCCAGAAGGCCGCATTGGCGGACCTGTCGCGTGTTGGCTTGGCTGTCCCGCCGACTGTGGATGTTGGCGCTCCGGTAAAGGTATTTGTGAGGAAGAACTCGCACAACCAATCACCGATGGTCGAACTGGAAGGGATCGAAGAGCCTCGTGCGCAGGTCTTTATGCCTCGAGGGGGCAATGACGTACACAAACGTTTGCTTTTCACACGCCGGTTCGTGCGCGATCTCATAGCCAGGGTGGAGGGTCTGGATGAGGGCGATCTGGTACCCGATCACCGCGATTACTGGCACAGTTGGATCGGAGGCTTGACAAGGGTCCGGCGTGCGATGTTGATAGATGGTCTTGAGCTATCCGGGAATAGTCTTTTCAAGATGGGGGTACTTGTCGGTAGCGAGCAGGGAAAGAACTGGCTCGAAATCGTGGTGGATGTGTCTGATGAAGCCCTGATTCAGTTGCAGGGGATGGATCCACTGGTTGATTAGGAAGCGATCGGGGGTGTCGCGACAGCAACATAGGGTCGTCTAGTTTGTTCAGTTGATCAGAAGTCGGGAAACGGGGCAAGAACCGAACTATTTCCTGTTCGGTGTTCCAAGCGCTGAGCCATCGTAGACTGGTCTTCTGAACGTGCACAAGGAAGACGGCCTTGTGAGATTCCGTTCGGGGCCATCGTTCAATGGCTCAGGAAAGGAAGGAGAACCTGTGAAGGTTGAGGCGCATCAACTCGTTGCCTTGGGGACGCTTTGTGCCAGATTGCGGTTTCTTCTCTATTGGTTCGAGCGGGAATCGGCCCTATTGGGGGATTGCTGGGTGGGCGCTTCCAACCTGCTCCTACCAGCTGCCTGCTTGTCCCGTGTTGAGACCAATGCTTCGGTCGCCGACCTTTATGGCGAACAGATGTGGTGCTCGCCTGCCGCCGAATACGATGAGCTGCAAAGCAAACTGCTGGATGACTACATGTTCGTGTTGACCCGGTTCCACTTCGTTTGGACTGCGTACGAGACCATCCGATCCAAGAGTAGTGCTGGAGACCTGCTCACCTCAGAGGACCCTAGCGGACGGGTGGAGATGTCCGAGCGAGTACCGACGGCGCAATTGGAATCGCTGGAGCGGGTCTTCCGTACGAGTCTACGTCTAGCGCAAATGGATGAGGCGATTTGTAACCCGTCCAAGATAAGAGCCGAACCTTTGGTGGTCGGTAAGGCGGGCCGGCTGGCGGGCCAGTTTAGGAACTATATCTTCCATGGCAACGAGGCTCCCCCAATTCCAGAAGAATCTGATGACCCATTTCGGGTCCCGTTGGACGGTGACGGAGTCGTCTCGCTGAAGGCCTATAGGGTGATGACCTTTACCAAGTTGACGCTTCAGCTTATTCAGATCCTGACACATGCAGATTTGCATCGGAGGCGTGAAGTCCAGTGGGGTGATGTCCCGTTTCTGACTTGGGACGGGGACTGTGACTTCACAGTACCGAGTTGCTTATTGTTGAGTTTGGCGACCTGTTGGCCGGAAAAGGCTTCCGCTGGGCTCTCGCGCAAAGTGATAGAGCACTTGGCGACAGGGTGTGGTGTCTCGAGGGAGACGCTCGAACGGGTCACGGCGATTGCAGTCGGAATCGCGTGTGAATCGGAGACAGATTCCCGCTGAGTGCATCACCGCAACCTCGCCAACCTCCGGACCGATTGTCTTTGGCAGTGGGTGCTGGTTTGGGGGCTGAACCTTGTCGGACTAGTGGCGGGCTCTGATCGAGTTGAGCCCCGAGGAAGGGCATGGCGTGCGTGTGCACGCTTCGGTTGAGGTGGTTTCGCACTCCCTCGGCGGTGATCTCAGCCCCTTGGCCTCGCATTGCTCGGAACTAATCTCGCTCGAATACGCGATGCTGACTGTTACTGTCCGTCAGGGCTGCGAGCCCCGCGGACAACTTCGACGAGGGAATCGGCAAAACTGGGATTAACATATGGCACCTGTGCAAAGCAGAGTTCTCGCTCGCCCTCCAGTTTGGCCAGCAAATGGCCATTCCCTAGCAGGCGTTCGGCCCCTTTGTCACCCAGTGCGATTTCCGACGTTCCTTCGGAATCGACACGAAGGATTAGGCGGTTCCCCAAGTTTGCCCGAAGCTGCATTGGCATGACCAATGCGTCTGGTCTTTGCGCGGCAAACACAAGGTAGATGCCCGCGGCTCGGGCCTTGACGCCCAGCCTCTGTACGACCGAAGCGACGGATTCCTTGTAGTCCTCCACTAACATCCATTCTGCGAACTCGTCGTGAATTAGCCAGATCGCAGGCATCCGCTGATCGGGTGCGACCTTGGCGTTGTAAGCAGCGAGCTTTGGAACACGAACTTCCCTGAAACGCACGTAGCGCCTGTCCATCTCCGCCACGAGTTCCGACAGCTGGCGTGAAGCCGTTTCCTGATCGTCAATAATGCCACTGTCCAAGTGCGGGAGATCCTCGTAAGCAAAATAGTCAACGCCTTGCTTCGGATCGATTAGGAGTATCTTGGCTTGCTCGGGTGTATTGGTCGCAGCGATCCCGAGAATGATGTTTTGGATTAGCACGGACTTGCCGCTTCCGGTACTGCCGGCGATCAAGGTGTGAGGCGCATGTTTGCCACCGGGCGAGAGAAAGAGCTGGCTGCCGTCGCTTTCGCGGACGCCGATCAGGATGTCTTGGTTTCCCCACTCGCCGGTCCCAGGGAGCCAACGACTCCAGAGCTCCTGAACATTGACCAATTCTCGTTGCGGCCTCTCGACTGCCACAACAACGGCACCTGGCTCGGGGCGGACCGAGATAACGTTCAGCCCGAATGTGGTGAGGAGCTCCGAGCGCCGGCGGAGCACTTGGTCAACCGTCATGTTGGCACTTCCGGCGAACTTCAAAAGTGCGCTGTTCGGAGTTAGCGCCGAATCGAGAAGCCTAGCCTGCAAATGAACCTGCTGCAGTGCGCTCTTTGTTGCCCTCGCTCGCTGTGCGAGCCACTCACGCTGGTCAGCTTCATCGGCCGCCTCAGATGAGGAGGAGAGCAGATTCCCGATTGCCGGATAAACCCAACCATTGACATCAGTCGGCGCATCCGGCTGCACGTCGGGCTGAGAGCTGCTTCCTGTTTCGGAATCCGACTCGGCACCTGTTCGGGCCTCGGCAGGGTCGACTTCGGGAGTAGGAATCGGCGGGTCTTCCGGCTCTGTCGTGGACGGCATACCCGGCTCGTCGCTGCCGGGTCGTCTCCCGTCCGGGTCCTGCGTCAGATAGTCGGCACCCGCTTCGCGTCGCTCGCCGCGGGTGTCTTGGTTATGCCAGTAGGCTTGGAGGAGGTTCTTCAGTGCCGGACGGCCATAGGTTTCTTGGAACGAGTTCGGAGCCTCGGGAACCTCGCATACATCGGTGCAATCCGCGACGTCGTCGGCCGTCGGAACGAATATGTGAGAGTAGCCCCGGATGTCAAACTCGCAGCGGCCCTCCCTTATGGCCCGGCGCCACTTGCCGAGATTAATGCTGCTCGCAGCCGGCAGCCGGATGCCATCCAGAACGAGATCCGAGAGGCGCGCCAGCCACGAGTCCCTTTCGAAGCGCTCAGGGTCTCCAAGAATGGCGTCGTTCAGTCGGCGGACCGTATCGCGGAGCTGCTTCTGCGACACTTTCCGCTTTGCCGCGAGATTTTCGATCTCGATATACTTGGCCTCCGTTACAACCAGTTTCACTCGAAGGCCACCCGTGGCTGTTTCTTGAGGACTGATCGCGAGAATGTCCGCGAGTTGCTCTTCCTTTTGCCCCATCCAGACGGCGTAATCGTCGAGGAAGTACCAGCCGCAGTGCAGGTCGCTGCCCAGTTCCTCCCGAACAAGGTGCCTGCTCAGCACGACTCCAATCAGTTCGCTCGCAGTAACTACTCACGCCTCGGTTGGTGTCGAGGCGGGAGTTGGTGTCGGGCCATAGTCTTGTTCGAGCGTGGCGACAGCGTTGCCGGCGAGCGCGATTTGAATGGCGACCAGAGGATTGTAGCCGAGCGCTTCCATGGACTGCAGGTAGCTGGAGATGCGGGCATAGGCCTCGCCGAAGGCTAGCGTGCGAAAGCAGCCCGAGACTTTCATCTTGACTTTGGACATGCGCAGTCCGCGCTCGCCGGCGTTGTTGGTGAAGGGCACAGCGGGATCGTGCAGGAAGCGCAGCACGGACTCTTCGTGCTGGGCGAGCCGCTCGTGCAGGTTGTGGGCATCGGATTTGGCGATTGGTCCGCGTTGGCCCTTTTTGCGGGGCGGTAGCGCGGGCAATTCCTTGCGGCCCTGGGTCAGGATGGTGCGGTAGCGCTTGCGCAGGGCCTTGCAGGCGGCTGCGCTCAAGGCCTTGCCCTGGCTGGCATTGACCCTGTGGCAGGCCTGTTGCAGCAGGGCTTTCATCAGCCGCGCCCAGCGGTAGCCGTTGGACTCGACGATGAAGGTCAGTTCACGGATTAAGTGCGCGCCGCAGAGCTGGTGCCGGCAGTCGGCGTAGCTGAGGTAGGAGGCCCAGCAGTCATGCACCAGCGTGCCGCGATAGTTTGGGATCAGGCCGATCGCCTCGATGGCGGCCTTGCCGCGCTTGGGATGCAGGAACTTCAGCGTCAGCGAGCCATCGCTGAGGATGTGCAGCCAATGGTTCTTGCGGTCCACGCGCAGGCCGGTTTCGTCGGCATGCAAGGCC